>NZ_JAFCVD010000003.1:0-369239 GCF_049896865.1 Flavobacterium sp. DSP2-3-1
TCCAGAGAGAATTATAGAAATACAAGAGAAATTAAACAATAGACCAAGAAAAAGATTTAATTTTGAAACACCTAATTATATGTTTAATCAAAAAGTTGCATTTATAACTTGAATCCTGCATTTTAAATTTGAAGACAAATCTATTTACCAAGAACAAAAATTAAAGTTACACCTGCTTCGGCTCTTATTTTAATTAGAGCAGAAGCAGCTGAAGCCGTTGGATAACGATAAGTGGAAGCGTATCCAACTTTATTTTTTTTTAAATAATATAACATTTATTCAAATGAATATCCGTTTTCCCGGATTTTGCCTTTTACACCTTTATAATGTTTCTTCAGAATAACCATATCACTTTCATAATCGCCTGAAGGTAAAACTGGATTTCCTAAATTCACTTCTTTTCTTCCAAAATCAAATGTGATCGGAATTATAGGAACATTTGCTTTTAAAGCGATGTAATAAAATCCTGTTTTAAGTTTGGTAACTTTTTTACGAGTTCCTTCAGGAGCAACAGCCAAACGAAAAATTTCTTTTTTTTGAAAAATAGCCGCAATAGAATCGACTTTGTTCAAACCTCCTGAACGATCCAGTGGTTCTCCGCCCATATATCTAAAATAAAATCCGAAAGGAAAACGAAACAATTCCTTTTTACCCACCCAGTTCATTTCTAACTCGGTTATTCCTCTGATAAAAATTCCCAGATAAAAATCCTGCGCACTCGTATGCGGCATAACCATAATCACACATTTTTTGATATTTGCATCAATACCTCCAACTATTTTCCAACCCATGAGCCTGAAAAATATCCATTTGTAAAATTGTTTTTTCATTCTTTCTTATTTCGGGCAAAATAAATTATTTAAATCTTATTTTTGGGTAAAACCAGCTCTAATGATTAAAAAAATATTCAGTTATCTCATTCCAATTAAAATTTATGAAACGAAATCTGTCTTAAGTAAATCGATTGAAGTGACTTGGACTAATGGAGAACTAGTTTTGGATTCTGAAAATGCCAATTATTCTTACGGCAGTTTACAACGTATTTTGCGGTTAGGATTAAAAAACATTGGTTATGAAAAAATAGTTCCAATGAATCATATTTTAGTTTTGGGAGTTGCCGGCGGAAGCGTTATCAAAACATTGGTTGATGAAATAAAATACAAAGGAAAAATTACCGGAGTTGAAATTGACCCCGAAATAATTAAAATAGCCAACACCTATTTTAAATTAGATGAAGTGAAAAATCTTGAAATTGTAATTGATGATGCTTTCGAATTTGTTTTGAAAACTAAAACCAAATACGATTTAATTATTATTGATATTTTCCAAGATACCACAATGCCCAATTTTTTATTTGAAACTTTTTTCACCAAAAGAGTTTGCTCGCTATTAAAAAATTATGGTTTTATCCTTTTCAATACAATGTTACTGAATGAAAGTCAAAATCTAAGGAATAAAAAATACGTCTCCGACTTTTTTATAAGTCAATTTCAAATAAAAACCATACCTAGAGTTGAAATTCATAATGAATTGATTGTAATCGAAAAATTAAATTAAATAATGAACCATGAAATGTTCTTTCTGAAAATTTGCAATCCAATAGTCTTGAAGAAACACAATAATTT
This sequence comes from Flavobacterium sp. DSP2-3-1, assembly GCF_049896865.1. Lineage (NCBI taxonomy): Bacteria > Pseudomonadati > Bacteroidota > Flavobacteriia > Flavobacteriales > Flavobacteriaceae > Flavobacterium > Flavobacterium sp. DSP2-3-1. Next base: position 1,626 of record NZ_JAFCVD010000003.1, read on the forward strand.
TGTACTCTTACATAGCGTTATTTAATACTCTGATGGAATGAAAAAAATTGTAAAAAAATTGCTTCTAGGGAAAACGTCACAGGGTTTTCAACCAAAATTTAATCCGGTTCAAAAACGAATACAAAATATTCAATCCATTTGGAATAATGAACATCAGGAAGACAATGGAATTGAAAAAATAGTGCGTTTGATCCTTGCTTGCTCCCAATTGCTTTTTCCCGGAATTTACATTAAATATTGGGCCAGTAAAAAAGGAGTCGAATATCAGGTTTTAGCTTTGGATTTCTATGTTTTACTCAAAGTGGTTTTTCCGATAGTGATTTTAGTAAATCATTGGCAAAGCCATATATGGCTCATTTGGATTCTTGTTTATGTATTTTTGGAAACTGTTTTTTACATTCCTACATTAATTTTTGCTTCTGATTTATTTTCAAAACCACGTTCGTACAAGAGATCAATGTTGTTGCTTTTCTTTAATTATTTAGAGATTGCATTTGCTTATGCCGTTTTTTATTCAATTGAAAGCTACATGAACAAACCTTTTTTTCATTGGTTTGATGCAGTTTACTTTAGTATCGTAACATCCTCATCTATTGGTTATGGTGATTTTTATCCTATCACCACAATTGGGAAATTTCTAGTAACTACACAAGCCTTATTGTTTCTGTTTTTTATTGTACTTTTCTTGAATTTCTTTTCCACCAAAGTAAAAACGAAAGGCTATTTCGATCACGATAATCTAGAATAATTACAGCATTTTCATGGCTTTTTCTAAATCTTCCGGAGTGTCAATTCCGATTCCAATATGAGTTGTTTCCACCATTTTTATTCGTTTTCCAAATTCTAGGTAACGCAATTGTTCCAGTTTTTCGGATGCTTCCAAAGATTGCATAGGCAAACTGTAAAAATCTAATAAGGCTTGTTTTCTAAAAGCATAAATCCCGATATGTTGCATGTATCGTACGCCCACATTTTTCTCTCTTGGATACGGAATTACCGAACGCGAAAAGTACAAAGCGAATCCATTTTGATCCACAACCACTTTTACATTATTGGGATTGTTGATGTCGTCTTCATTTGTAATTTCACGCATCAAGGAAGCCAAATCTACTTTTTTGTCCAAATCATTTCTAAAAACTGCAATGACTTTTACCAAAGGTTCCGAATCAATAAACGGTTCATCTCCCTGCACATTAATTACAATATCAACGTCCATATTTTCGACTGCTTCTGCAATTCGATCACTTCCTGATTCGTGTTCTTTGATACTTTTGATGGCTTTTCCGTTGTGAGAAACGATTTCGTTATAAATTAAATCCGAATCCGTTACCACAAAAACATCGTCAAATAATTGCGTGTTTACGGCGGCTTCATAAGTTCTTAAAATAACCGTTTTACCTCCCAAATCCTGCATCAGTTTAGCTGGAAATCGTGTTGAAGCGTAACGGGCGGGAATAACTGCTATTATTTTCATTTTTATACGGAATTGCTGAAGCGCTAAGGTAATATGATTTTTTTATTTTACTAATAAATGCGTTCGGTCTTCATCCATTTATTCTGTTACGAATTCATTTTTTATTTTTATTCTTAAAAAAAATCCGAAAAAACCATTTATGATCATAAAACTGCAACTATTTTAAATATCGCCAAAAATAATAAAATAAAAAATAATTAACAAAGTACATACTTTCAAAAATAGTTCTTTTTATCAATAATCAATGCTACCTTGCTTGAAAACCATACGAATTGATGAATTTAAAATAACCTTCAAGTAAATCAAACACTGCGATCTATTTATCAATTCATATTCGTTGCTATCTGCACCAATCGAAAAATAGAGAATCGAAAAATGTAGCGGTCTTAATAGTGTAGCCAAAATTTAATCGTAAAAAAAATATCCTCTTTTAATTAAATAAACCACTTCGGACTGTAGATCCATAAATTTGGTTAGTAGTCGTAAAGTCTGCACGGTTGTTAGTATTCAATTATAAAGTTGTCATTATAATTCTCATGCGGGTTTCTGTGATGTTCCAAATATTGATTTACCATTACATCTGTAAAATTACTCGTACTCCAACATCCAAAACATACAGACTAAAAATGACAACCCCAATATCTTTTTTTTAGATGTAGGAATTCAATTTGTAGTTTTCATTAAGAACGCCCTTTCAATAATTTAACCAAAGTGCTTAAATCTTGGGAAAGTCGATATTCAATAAGCATTTGGACATGATCTTTTGACACTACTTCTTTTAATAGCTGAACGCCTTCCCCTTCACATATTTGTATCAAAATAGTTCCATCGCATTTTAATATCCCCTTGCAAAACTCTATACTTATACTTTATGGACCAAACGATATGAACGGTTAAACTTGATACTTTAGTTTATTTGTTCTTTGAAAATCCATATTTCAGATGTACATTTTTAGAAGCTAATAGCGAAAAGCACTAAAGTGCATAGTTTTAATTTTTTTAGGACCAATAAATCTAAAGTAGTTACTGTTTCAAACACAAATGACGATTTTGATATTGCCCGAGTTTGTAAAGAGCTAAATGTGGTTTCCTTAATGCAAAAACCCATTACAAAGGAATTCCTCGATCGAATTATACCCTAAAAAAATTTCTTTTTGAAACGTCGTGAAACCACGAAAAGAAATAAAAAACTGCTGAAATATGTTCTTTTTCAAAAGATTAAATTATTAAAAATCAAATTTTATTATAGTTAAATTAAACTTTTTTACTATTTTTTTTACCTAAAAAAACAAAAGTCAGATACAATTCGAATTTAAATTATTTTTTATCAGAATGCTTGTTCTTGATTCACTTTTTACCTCTGACTTTCTAGTTCCCCATTGTTATTTTTTGTTTTAATGATAACAATGAACCATTACATTTATCTGATAACCGGTTGTCCATTTACGCTGGAATCGAGTGATCAATGAGGTTATTTTTCCAAATAAGGTGTAAAATATAATTCCTTATTAATAACTTAAGAACGGCAATAAATCAAGTTGTAGCTTAATTTTAGACTCAATTATTCCCGTAAAATTAAGAAAAGTGTATCTTTGTGAATTACTGTTTTACGCAAATTCATTGCCACTTCTTTTTTCTGATATTAAACCTTGATTATAAATATAGTAACGAAATGTAAGCAGAAAAATAATTATATTGAATTTACTAAATTATCGTTGCGAGTATTACGGCACATGAAATTTTTATAAACTTGATTGATTAGAGTTGGTAATTTAAGCGCGATATGCACTTATATAAAAAAATATTCTATGCATTTAAAGAGGTTAGAGATCAAGAAAAATATTCAAAAAACGGATGATAAAAATTTGTCATTCCGAGTTTTTGACCTCGGGACGGCAAGTCTACAAGATTATTTGAAACCACATAAAAAAGATCATTTTTGTATTATACTAGTAGAGTCTGGAACTAGTAAAGTACATATTGAAGACAAAATATATTTATTAAATTCAGGAAAAATAGCCGTTATATTTCCGGATCAAATTCACTTTTTGTCTAATCTGAGTACTGATTTGACAGGTAAAATTATATTATTTGAAGAAGTATTGTTTTGTTCGGATATATTAAAAAATGAGCTCAGTGCTTATAATGTTAACCTATCGGCACATCTAAATTGTACGGCACTATCTAGCCTTGAATTTGAACAAGTGCTTCCAATTATAAAAAACATACAGGATATTTACAACGCCCCCAGCCTTGTCAAAAAAGAACAGGCGCGTTTTTATATCAAAATTTTCCTTTTAGGACTTATAGAATCCATTCATGGTCAGCATCCTGTTCTACATCATGATGCGCAAGGACCAAACCAACAAACATATATTGACTTTAAAAAACTTTTGAACCATCACTATAAAAGCGAGCGTACCGTACAATACTACGCCTCAAAACTGGCTATCAGTACTAAAAAGCTCAATGCTTTAAATAAAAATTATTCTGGCGAAACGGCTATAAATGCTATCCACAACCGAATCCTGATAGAAATTAAAAGACAATTATTATTTACGGATCTCTCACACAAAGAAATCGCCTTTGACCTTGGATTCAGTTCCCCGTCTGCACTTAATAAATTTGTAAAAGCAAAACTAAAGGAAACCCCAACCGACCTACAAAACGGACTGGCGCAAATTTATACCGCATAGTCTTGTTTATATAACACCCTACCCTCCCTGTTGCTATATCTTTGCATCAGTAATTAAGACTATTAAAAAAGACTTATTGCTGTTGCTAAAAGCGATTCTAGTTTATCTATTTAGTTTAATGCTGTTTAGGAGGAAAATAAAGGTGTCCTGTACTTTCAATTACGCTATACCCAAAAGAAAACACTCGAGAACAGCATGCTAGAATTACTCACTCGTATTGCTATGAATTGGAATATTTAAAGGAACGCATGACTTTACTTAAATAAAACAAAATGAACACGGATACTTTTACAAACAATAATCTACTTGCTATTTTAGAGGAAAATAGACAACTGGCAAATCAGATAAATCCTCAACAAATAAAGGTTTTGGTTCACGAAATTAAAGCAGCCAAACGAATTTTTGTTATGGCAGCTGGCCGGAGCGGACTTGCATTAAAAATGGCAGCAATGCGGTTCATGCATGTAGGATATACCGTATTCATTGTAGGAGAAACCAATACACCTGCTATTTTAAAAGGAGATTTACTTCTTCTCGCATCGGGTTCGGGAACTACTGCTTCCGTACTGTCATCAGCTGAGAAAGCGAAGAGTCAACAAGCTACTGTTATCGCTATTACTGCCGATGCAAAAAGCAAATTAGCCGTATTGGCAGACGCTATTATATTAGTAAATGCTGCAACAAAAACAGACTTCGGTGTTTCCGTTTCTAAACAATATGCGGGCAGCCTTTTTGAACAGTTTACATTATTAGTGTTAGAAAGTGTTTTCATGACCCTATGGCAAGAATCTGGTTTAACGAAAGAAGAACTATGGCCCAAACACGCCAACCTGGAATAACGATTTTTATATTACTTATTATTAATTTTTTTTATACATTTAGACATGACAAAATTACAAGTCGCAATTGATTTACTTACTACAGAAGCAGCATTAGAATTGGCACACAAAGTAGCACCTTACGTGGACATTATAGAATTAGGCACACCGCTAATTAAATCAGAAGGCCTTAAAGTTGTAACGGCAATGAAAGCCGCTTTCCCTGACAAATTGATTTTTGCAGACATGAAAATTGCTGATACTGGTTTCTTAGAAGCAGAGATCGCATTTTTAGCAGGAGCAGATTTAGTAACAGTTATGGGTGCTGTAGATAATGCTACTATACAAGGAGCGGTTGAAGCTGCAAAAAAACACGGTAAAAAGGTAGTAGTTGATACTATTGGAGTTAAAAACAGAGTAGAAAGAGCTCAAGAGGTAACTGCATTTGGAGTTGCTTTTGTAGAGTTACATGCTGGTCTTGACGAACAAACATTAGCTGGATACTCTGTACAAACACTAATCAGTGAAGGAAGACTAGCAAAAGTTCCCTTTTCTGTTGCAGGTGGAGTTAACATCGATACAATCAAAGATGTTGTAGCTGCTGGTGCTGATGTAGCTGTTGCAGGGGGTGCCATTTATGGTGCTGAAGACCCAGCTGCTGCTGCTAAAGCATTAAAAGATGCTATAAACAGTGTAACTGTAGCGTAATTAATGGATGAAGGCTGGGATTTATTTATAAATTCCAGCCTTTTTTTGCAATAATAAATTTAGATACTAATTATGAAAACATTCGATTTTGGTATAGTTGGCCTAGGGGTCATGGGTCGTAATCTGCTGTTAAATATGGCCGACCAAAAACATGCTGTGGCAGGCTTGGATTTGGATACGGAAAAAGTGTTGTCCTTAACACAGGAAGCTAATCCCCAACACCAAATTAAAGCCACAACAGAAGTAAAAGAGTTTTTAGAACTTCTTAAACAACCAAGAGCTATTATGATATTAGTACCTGCAGGAAAGCCTGTAGATACTGTCATTCAAAGCCTATTGCCCCACCTAGATAAAGGAGACATTATTATCGATGGTGGAAATACCTATTTTACTGATACCGACCGTAGATTTACAGAATTATCAGCCAAAGGAATTCACTTTTTTGGAATGGGTATCTCCGGTGGTGAAAAAGGAGCGCGATTTGGCCCGAGCCTTATGCCCGGCGGTAATAAAGAAGCCTATGAAAGACTAAGACCTATTTTTGAATCGATAGCAGCCAAAGTGGATGGCGAACCTTGTGTCGAATATTTAGGCAACGGATCTGCGGGTAACTACGTAAAAATGGCTCATAACGGAATTGAATACGGTATTATGCAGCTTATTTCAGAGGTTTACGATCTTATGAAACGCGGCTACGGATTAGACGATTCTACAATTCAAAAAGTATTTGAAGACTGGAATGACACTGAACTTCAATCCTACTTAATTGAAATTACAGGACATATTTTAAAAAAAACAGATACTGACGGACAGAAGCTTATAAATGTGATATCCGATTGGGCAAAATCTAAAGGGACCGGAAAATGGACTTCCCAAAATGCCATGGACTTAGAAGTACCGCTTCCCACTATCGATGCTGCCGTTTCAATGCGAAATATGTCTAAAAATAAGCCGGAAAGAATTGAGGCTTCCGCGAAATTAGTTTGGAATGCAGAACAAGGTAACACTGATCTGCCTTCGGCTGTAGAAGCACTAGAAGGAGCTCTACATTTTTCTATATTAATAACCTATGCACAAGGATTAGCATTATTAACAAAAGCTTCACAAGAGTATAATTATGACCTGAACCTTGAAACCATTGCCAAGATTTGGCGTGGTGGATGTATTATTCGTTCTGTAGTGCTTGAAGATTTCCGCCAGGCTTACGCCAAAAATGGAGAACTAAAAAACATATTGCTCGATGATACTATTGCAAAGGCCGTAAACGAGAATCAATCCAGTATTAGGTCTACGGTACAATTTGCAGTTCAAAAAGGGATACCTATTGCGGGCTTAATGAATTCTTTAGCTTATTTTGATGCTTATCGATCTGAAAAACTTCCTACTAGTCTTATACAGGCGCAGCGCGACTACTTCGGGGCACATACTTATGAGCGTATCGATACTAACGGTATATTCCACACAGAGTGGAATGACTAAATTTTAAATGGAACAAAATGAATAATGTCAATACTATAAAGCCCACCATCATTGTTGTTTTTGGGGCAACGGGCGACTTAGCAAAAAGAAAGCTTTTTCCAGCTTTTTATAATCTTTACCTTGATGGTCGCATGCCAGAAAAGTTTAAAATCTTAGCGTTAGGAAGAGCAGAGAGAAGCGATACATTATATAGAGACCATGTAAGCGAGAACCTGACGGAGTTTTCCAGAAATAAAATAGCTTCAACAGAAGCCTATCAACAATTTGCTACTCATATCAATTATTTGCAAAATGATATAGATCAAGAGGAATCATATCAAGTACTAAAACAAAAGTTGGACGCTATTGATTTGTCTTTTGGCGAACGTGCCAACAGACTTTTTTACTTGTCAATAGCGCCATCTTTCATTGAAACAATCACAAACAATATAAAGAAAATGGATCTTGCTGCTAATCCTGCACAGGACCGTATTATTATTGAAAAACCTTTTGGATACAACAAAAGTTCTGCAGTACTGCTAAATGAGCTATTATCAAAAACTTTTAAAGAGGAACAGATATACCGAATAGACCATTATTTGGGTAAAGAAACGGTGCAAAATATCCTAGCTTTCCGCTTTGGAAATTCAATGTTTGAGCCGCTTTGGAACCGTAACTTTATTGATTCTGTCCAGATTACTGTTGCAGAAGAAGTTGGGGTTGAAGATCGTGGCGGGTTTTATGAAGATGCCGGCGCACTTCGGGATATGATACAAAATCACTTAATGCAAATTTTAACTATGGTAGCGATGGAAGCTCCAACATCATTGCAAGCAGATGAAATCAGAAACCGTAAAGCTGACGTTTTAAAAGCGATACGTCGTATAACTCCAGAAGAAGTAAAACATTACACGGTGAGGGGTCAATACGATAAGGCATCAATAAAAGGAAAATCAGTACCCGGATATTTGCAAGAAAAGGGAGTTGGGGCCAATTCTAACACAGAAACATTTGTAGCCATGAAATTTTATCTTGACAACTGGCGTTGGCAAGGTGTTCCCTTTTACGTTCGAACAGGCAAAAGAATGAAAGAAAAACAATCTTCGATCGTTATACAATTTAAGCCGGTACCCCATTCTACCTTTTCTTTTGGAAAAGAAGGTATGATGCCTAACCGTTTAATTATAAATATTCAGCCTGCAATGGATATTAGGCTGCAGTTTATGACAAAAAAACCTGGCCTGTCACTTTCGCTAAAACCTGCAGAGATGGTTTTTGATTATTTTTCATGTTCCACTCAATCACCTGAAGCTTATGAAACATTAGTATTGGATGCTTTGCTGGGAGACCCTACTTTATTCATGCGTTCAGATCAGGTTGAAGAAGCATGGGATGTAGTAACAACCATTCAGGAAGCTTGGGAAAACGATAAGTTTTCAAGTTTGTATAAATATGAAGCCGGGGGCTGGGGTCCTGAAGAAGCAAATAAATTACTTGCCCGTCAGGGACATGAATGGGCATCAAACTCGCTTAATGACGAAGAATTAAAAGAAAAAGAAGTAACAGATGGTAAGTATTTTTAATAATAAAGAAAAAATAACACCCCACGCAGCCAATATATTTGTTGCTGCGGCACAAAATGCAATACAGAAGCGGGGCCGCTTTTTGGTAGCGCTTACTGGCGGTTCATCGCCTGTATCACTATACAAGCTTTTGGCAACATCCCAATACAAGTCCAAGATAGATTGGGAAAATGTTTTTATTTTTTGGGGTGACGAACGCTGGGTGGCGCTTGATGATGAACGCAGCAACGCGAAAATGTCATCGGACTACCTGCTAAATCATGTTGGCATACCAAAAAGCAACCTATTTCCAATGTATAAGGAAGGTTTTGCACCGGAGGAATATGCTTTGGAATATGAAAAATTGATAAAGAGTTTTACAGGAGATCATGGACAATTTGATTTAATCTTATTAGGAATGGGCGATGATGGACATACCGCTTCACTATTTCCCGGTGAAGCCGTATTGCATGAAAATAATAAATGGGTATCGGCCTATTATCTCGAGTCGCAAAATATGTACCGAATAACCCTAACTGCGCCTTTCATTAACAAAGCGAAGGAAATTGTGGTAATAACTTTCGGAGAAAGTAAAGCACATGCGTTAAACGAAGTTTTATATGGCGATTATAATCCTGAAAAATATCCTACGCAACTTATTAAACCTTTAGATGGAAAATTGTTGTTCTTGACCGATCAGGCTGCGATAAATAGATAAAGATAATTTAGATATGCAAACAAATACTGCGCATTCAGCTAAACTATATATGTGTCATTAACTTAATTTTGTGAATTGAGTGTTAAAATATAAATTTTATAAAAGCAGCTGCAATTTTGCCTTACAGATGTAGTGATAATCCTCTTGAGGATCTAACTCTACCTGTTTTTTGAATATTTGTTTTTTTAATCAACCAATTAAAAAGAGATTCTACATGCTGTCTGACTTTAAACACTGCTGTCGAACACAAGTCGTTTGGAGCTTGATCTCTATTTCTAATTTCTTGACATTCTCCTTTAACTGCTTTAACAGGAGTCATCATTACAAAGTTTTTTTCTTACTCAAAATGGGAGAAAAACGCTTTGTTTTGATAGATTTTATCACCAAAAAAGAATTTATTTCCTTAAGTTAACCTTATTTTTATTAACACAGTTAAATCATTGAAAGATCCGAGGCTAATTTGTTTCTCCTCGGGAATAGAAATATTGTATCATTCGACAAAATTCTCATCTTTAAAACCGATCAAATATAATTTATTTTTAGCTCGGGTCATTGCGGTATACAACCAGCGAATGTAATCTCTATTGATTCCGTCCGGCAAATAAGGTTGTTCAATAAAAACTGTATTCCATTGACCGCCTTGTGATTTATGACACGTAATTGCATACGAGAATTTCACTTGCAGGCCATTGAAATATTCGTTGGCTTTTACTTTTTGGAACTGATTGAATTTGGTTTCGCCTTCATAATCTTTCAACACCTCCTGATACAATCTGTTTGATTCTTCATAAGTCAACGATGGCGATTCACTTTTTATAGTGTCCATCAGTAATACCGTTTCAAATGGAATCTGATTAGGGTAATCAATCATTCTAATTTTTACTTTGGCAAACTTAAAACCATACAATTCTTTAATATTGAAAATTTCCAACACTTCAATAATATCACCATTGGCAATAAAACCCGCTTCATCCGAATCTTTCAACCAAAAATAATTGTTCTTCACCACCATCAGGAAATCTCCTGTGGAAAGTTCGCTTTCTTTATCAAGGATTTTGGTTCTGATTTGCTCATTATATTGATTCGCTCTTTTATTGGAACGAACAATAAAAGCAGTATCTTCTATACTATAATTGCTGTAGGCGGAATTGATGGCATCCTGAATATCATACCCATCGGTCAACCGCACAATATCTTTAAATTTTTTGACATCAAATTTGAATTCATCGATAAAGGAATCTTTCAATAATTCTCGAAGTTCGGTTGCGTTATGCAAAATTCCGGAATTTTCTTCCTGACGCATCACTTCATCTAGCTCGATATGTTCTACTTCCTTATCATAATTCATTCCCAAAGTGCGAATGTCCAAAGCGGGACTAATATCTAAATTTACCGGTGGCAACTGAGCGGTATCTCCCAGTAAAATCATTTTGCAATTCGTTCCCGAATATACATAAGAAATCAAATCATCGAGCAACGAACCATTTTCATACAGCTTCGAATCCGAATTCGTATCTGAAATCATAGACGCTTCATCAACGATAAAAATCGTATTCTTGTGTTTGTTTTGCTGCAATGTAAACGAAACGCCGCCACCGGAAGATTTCTTGGGAAAATAGATTTTTTTATGAATTGTAAAAGCAGGTTTGTTCGAATAATTAGCAATCACTTTTGCCGCACGACCTGTGGGCGCTAATAAAACATATTTTTTATTGATGTCCAATAAACTATTTACAATCGTGGAAATCACGGTTGTTTTTCCCGTTCCCGCATATCCTTTTAAAACAAAAATGGTTCTATTGTCGGTTTCGGTTAAAAAAATTGCTATTTTTTGAAAAAAAATATCCTGTTTATACGTGGGTTGAAAAGGAAACTTTTTTTGTAAAAGACTATAAAACAGGGAGGAATTCATTTCGTGTTATTTGGATGCAAAGTAAAGAATGTTTTTTCAATTTTAATGTCAATAGCAATTTCAATTTTCAATTACTGCCATTGAATTTTGCTATTGTCATTCCCATTATCATTGCTATTATCATTACTGTTGTTATTGTCATCGCAATTGAATTTTGCCATTGAATTTTGCCATTGCAATTGTTATTGATTTTTAAATACGTAACTTTGCGTTGTTGAAAAAAGCAATAGTATTATGAACATAGTCGAAAAAAAATATAAAAAACTTTCCATTCAAGTTTCCTTGACAGGACTTTCTTTTTGTTGTTTTGATACGCTGAATAATACGGTAACTTCATTTAACGAAGTGCTTTTTGATAATTTTAATAAAGGCACAAAAACTGAAGATTTGTTTGCCAATGCTTTCAATAATCATCCGGAATTAAAAGACCCTTACGATGAAATCCTGGTGATTCATAATAACAATCTTTCAACTTTTGTTCCGGAACCATTATTTGACGAAAACTTTTTGGGCAGCTATTTACAATACAATACAAAGGTTTTTGAAACGGATTTTTTCGCTTTTGATGAAATTCCAAACTATCAAATGAATGCGGTTTACATTCCGTATGTGAATATCAATAATTTTTTTATTGACCAATTTGGTGCTTTCGATTATAAACATGCCAACAGCATTTTGGTTTCCAAACTTTTAGTTGCTTCCAAAAATAAGGATGAGAAAAAAATGTTTGTCCATATTAATACAGGTCATTTTGAAATCATTGTAGTTCAGAACCAAAAACTACTCCTTTTCAATTCATTTGATTACAATACACCGGAAGATTTCTTATATTACATATTATTCACTGCCGAACAATTAAATTTAAATCCCGAAAACTTCCCACTGGAACTAATCGGAAATATTGATATCGAAAGTGATTATTTTAAAATCACTTACAAATACATTCGCAACGTTTCCCTAATTGATGTGGAAGATTTGCGATGGAACAATTATTTTTCTGAGGCCGAAAACAGAAATCATTTTATACTTTTCAACTCATGAGAATCATTTCAGGAAAATACAAAGGAAGACGCATTTTTCCACCAAAAGGCCTACCAGTTCGCCCCACTACCGACATGTCAAAAGAAGCATTATTCAATGTTTTGAACAATCATTTCAGTTTTGAAGGACTAAAAATATTAGATTTATTCGCAGGAACCGGAAATATCAGTTACGAATTTGCTTCTCGCGGAAGCACGCCGATTACTTCTGTTGACGGTGATTTTGGTTGTGTAAAATTTATCAAGCAAGTGGCTGCCGAATATGATTTTAATATTGCTGCCACAAAGAGTGATGTTTTTATGTATTTAGAAAGATGTAAAACGTCTTACGATATTATTTTTGCGGATCCACCTTATGCTTTGGACCAAAAAACTTTCGAGAAAATCATATTATTAGTTTTTGAAAAAGAATTGTTAAATGAAGACGGAATGATGGTAATCGAACATTCGAAATATACCAAACTGGATCACATGATTCACTTTTCATTCGAAAAAAGTTATGGTGGTTCAATTTTTAGTTTTTTCGAAATAGTTTCTGGTGAAAAAGAAGATACTCAAAACGAAGCAGACCAAAACGACGGTGAAGAAGAATAATTTTAGATCAGTTTTTAAGAAAGCTTCTCCACTATTTTTTTATAGACAGGAGTTGCAATACCATATTTAAAACCTTCATTTACCACATATTTTGTAAGCGAATTCAATTCTGTTTTATGTCCAGCTAATAAATCTCTGTGCATAGATGATGTATTGTCTTGTGGCGATTTTTCAAGTTTGATAATCGTTTGAGCCACAATATCATCGGGCAGCGCTAACCCTTTTGCGACAGCGACAGCAGTGATCTCATCCAACAATGAAATATATTCTGCCTTATTTTCAGGATTATTTAAAATTCCACCAATATTCTGGTTCAAATACGAAGTCGCTGATGCCAACGCTGAAATAAAAATGAATTTTTCCCAAACCGTTTCTTCAATATTTGCAACAAGATAACTATCGACATTGGCATTTTCAAAAATTGATTGTAATTGCGTCAGTATGGAGATTGCTGCTGTTTTGGAACCAAAGAATAGTTTTTCGTAAGAACCAATTTTCTTGATAATTCCCGGCGATTCAATCATCGAAACGATATATACACAACCTTGCAAAATCGTATTTTCAGGAAATAATGTTTGAATGCGTTCCACAGCATCTACACCATTATATAGTGGTAGAATTATGGTCGTTGCCGAAATGCACTTTTTAATAGATCCGAAACTGGTTTCGATATCATAGGTTTTAGTGGCACAAATAAGATAATCGAGTTTCCCTATTTCATCTGGATTATTCGAAACCAAAGTAGGGAAAACAATCATTTCGGTTGTATCAGCAATAATTTTTAAACCGTCGTGGTCTATTGCTTTTTGAGTTTCACCACGGGCAATAAATACAATTTCGATTGCATCTGATTCAAAATAAGCTTTCGCCAATAGTCCGCCAAAATAACCACCCACTCCACCCAATCCTAAAATTCCTATTCTTGTTTTCATAAAAAAAAAGTGTAATGCTCTGCTGTGAATGTCTTGAATGTTTTTCCAAACATCGTCAAAAGTACCAAAATCTTTAACATAAACTTCTAAACTGTTGTACGGAAAGAATAAATCAAAATGGTAACTTTGCTTTTTTGCAAAAATTATGTTAGACAAAGACAATACCATTGAAGTTCAGGGCGCTCGCGTACACAACTTAAAAAATATAGATGTTTCCATTCCACGTGAAAAACTGGTTGTAATAACCGGACTCTCAGGTTCAGGAAAATCCTCCTTAGCTTTTGATACTATTTATGCCGAAGGGCAACGCCGTTATGTAGAAACTTTTTCAGCTTATGCCAGACAGTTTCTTGGTGGATTGGAACGTCCCGATGTGGATAAAATTGATGGACTTTCACCTGTAATTGCTATCGAACAAAAAACCACCAGTAAAAGTCCGCGTTCCACCGTAGGAACGATTACTGAAATTTATGATTTCCTGCGTTTGTTATACGCTCGTGGTGCTGATGCGTACAGTTATAACACCGGCGAAAAAATGGTTTCTTATTCTGATGAGCAAATCAAAGATTTAATTATTCAGGATTTTACCGGCAAACGAATCAATATTCTAGCGCCTGTTATACGTGCTCGAAAAGGACATTATGCGGAACTTTTTCAACAAATCGCCAAGCAAGGTTTCCTTAAAGTTCGTGTAAATGGCGATGTGCTGGATATTACTTTGGGCATGAAATTAGACCGTTATAAAACGCACGACATCGAAATTGTTGTGGATAGAATGGTGATTGAAGACACTGCAGATAATGAAAAACGTTTGACAGAAAGCATCAACACAGCCATGCATCACGGAGAGAATGTATTGATGGTTTTGGACCAGGATTCTAATGAAGTTCGTTTTTTTAGCAGGAATTTAATGTGTCCAAGTACCGGGATTTCCTATCAAAATCCGGAACCCAATTTATTTTCTTTCAATTCCCCAAAAGGTGCTTGTGAGCATTGTAACGGCTTGGGAACGGTAAACGAAATCAACACTAAAAAGATCATTCCAAACCCAAAATTATCTATAAAAGCAGGTGGATTTGCTCCCTTGGGCGAATATAAATCATCTTGGATTTTCAAGCAATTGGAAATCATAGGCGAAAAATATGGTTTTAAATTGACTGATGCCGTAGCAACTATTCCTGAGGAAGCGATGGAAATGATTTTGAATGGTGGGAAGGAAAAATTCACCATAAACTCCAAAGATTTAGGAGTTGCCAGAGAATACAAAATTGATTTTGAAGGGATTTCACATTTCATTAAAAATCAACATGACGAAAGCGGTTCAACCAGCATAAAACGTTGGGCAAAAGAATTTATGGACGAAATAAAATGTCCGGTTTGTAAAGGTTCCCGTTTGAAAAAGGAATCACAGTTCTTTAAAATTAATGAAAAAAATATTACCGAATTGTGCGATATGGACATTTCAGATTTGACTATTTGGTTTAATGATTTAGACAACCATTTATCTGACAAACAAAAGCGTATCGCTACTGAAGTAATCAAAGAGATTAAGGACCGATTGAACTTTTTGATGAATGTAGGTCTGGATTATTTGGCTTTGAGCCGAAGCTCTAAATCCCTTTCAGGTGGTGAAGCGCAACGAATCCGATTGGCTACTCAAATTGGTTCTCAGTTAGTTGGTGTGTTGTATATTCTGGATGAACCAAGTATTGGTTTACACCAAAGAGACAACGAAAAACTAATTCATTCGCTGGAACAATTACGTGATATTGGAAATTCCGTAATTGTAGTGGAACACGATAAAGACATGATTGAACGTGCGGATTATGTGATTGATATTGGACCAAAAGCAGGAAAATATGGCGGTGAAATCATCAGTAAAGGAACACCTGCTGAAATCCTGAAACATCATACTATTACAGCGATGTACATGAATGGCGAAATGAAAATCGAAGTTCCTGCGAAACGTAGGGAAGGAAATGGAAAATTCCTAAAACTGACCGGAGCAACTGGAAACAATCTAAAAAATGTTTCGATAGAATTGCCTTTGGGCAAAATGATTTGTGTGACTGGAGTTTCGGGAAGTGGAAAATCAACTTTGATTAATGAGACGCTCTACCCTATTTTGAACGCGTATTATTTTAATGGTGTTAAAAAACCGCAACCATACAAAAAAATTGAAGGATTGGAACATATCGATAAAGTGATTGATATTGACCAAAGCCCGATTGGTAGAACACCACGAAGTAATCCTGCAACTTATACGGAAGTTTTTACCGAAATCAGAAATCTGTTTACGATGACTTCTGAAAGTATGATTCGGGGATATAAAGCGGGACGATTTAGTTTTAATGTAAAGGGCGGACGTTGCGAAACCTGCGAAGGATCTGGCGTGCGAACGATTGAAATGAACTTTTTACCTGATGTATATGTGGAATGTGAGACTTGTCAAGGGAAGCGTTTTAATAGAGAAACATTGGAGATTCGGTACAAAGGGAAATCAATTTCGGATGTTTTGAATATGACGGTTGATGAAGCGGTTCCATTTTTTGAAATGATTCCGAAGATTTATAGAAAGGTAAAAACCATTCAGGATGTTGGTTTGGGCTATATTACACTGGGGCAACAAAGCACAACGCTTTCCGGTGGTGAAGCACAACGCATTAAACTGGCTGGAGAGTTATCAAAAAAAGATACCGGAAACACGTTTTATATTCTGGATGAACCTACAACGGGACTGCATTTTGAAGACATAAGAGTGTTGATGGAAGTGATTAATAAACTGGTTGACAAAGGGAATACGATATTGATTATCGAACATAACATGGACGTGATTAAACTGGCAGATTATATTATAGACATTGGTCCTGAAGGTGGAAAAGGCGGCGGACAACTGATTGCTAAAGGAACTCCTGAGGAAATTATAAAAAATAAAAAAAGCTATACGGCGCAATTTTTAAAAAAAGAATTACTTTAGTATTACTAAAAAATAAAAAAATAATCTCGGGAAATCATGAATTTAAAAGAAGCGTTTAGTAATGTCGAAAACTACTTTTCACCTAAAATAATTGGCGAAGTTAATGATCAATTTATCAAGGTGGCTAAAATTAAAGGCCAAGATCTGCCATGGCATAATCACGAAAATGAAGATGAATTATTTTACATTGTAGAGGGAGAACTATTAATGGAAATTGAAAACGAGACCAAACTCTCTATGAAAAAAGGAGATTTATTTGTGGTGAAAAAAGGTATAAACCACAGAGTTTCGTCAACTGACGAATGCTTAATTATGCTTATAGAATCAAAAACTACTGAACATACCGGTAAAGTTATCGCTACAATAACAAAGTCAATTGAAGAACAAACGTATTAAATTTACTTAGCCCTGATAGCAATGGAAATCCTTTATTGTTTTTCTTTAAAACAATAAAGATTGAAAAGGATAGCAGGAAATAGCTCCCAAAAAAACAGAAATTAAATTATATTTTTGAATATGAGATTAGAAGATTTTGATAATGACGAAGATAAAGTGATCCAAGATCGTCTAAAAAGAAAAACCTGGAACGAAATAAGAACGAATGACAGTTGGGCGATTTTTAAAATTATGGCCGAATTTGTAAACGGTTACGAAAGTATGGGACGCATTGGTCCTTGTGTGTCTATTTTTGGTTCCGCAAGAACGAAGCCTGAAGATGCTAATTATTTATTGGCTGAAAAAATTGCATACAAAATCAGTAAAGCCGGTTATGGCGTGATTACTGGCGGCGGTCCCGGAATTATGGAAGCCGGAAATAAAGGAGCACATCTTGGCGGAGGAACATCAGTGGGATTGAATATTGAATTGCCTTTTGAGCAGCATTTTAACCCGTATATTGACAGTGATAAAAATCTTAATTTTGATTATTTTTTTGTTCGAAAAGTGATGTTTGTCAAATATTCGCAAGGCTTCGTGGTGATGCCGGGAGGTTTTGGAACTATGGATGAATTGTTTGAAGCGATAACTTTGATTCAGACCAAAAAAATAGCAAAATTCCCAATTATTCTTGTTGGCACCAGCTTTTGGTCGGGATTAATTGATTGGATTAAAACAGTTTTAGTAGAAAAAGAGTGTACTGTAAGTGCTCAAGATTTGAATTTATTTAAAATTGTAGACACTGAAGATGAAGTGGTTGATGTCCTAAATGCCTTTTATAAGAAATACGACTTATCACCAAACTTTTAAAAAAAAATGAAGCTGCCTCAAAACAGCTTCTTTTTTTGCTTAATATTAAGGAACATCAGAGCAAATTTATCTAATTATAAGTATATTTATTTTTTAATAAATAATACCTAATTTTGAAATCATACCTTAAAATAACGATTTATTTCTTTGTTTTATTAACGTCAGCGCATCAATATGCTCAACATCAAAACAAGATGACTGCGGCGCTTGATGCTGATAATAAAACATTGTCATTACAACAAAAAATTATTTTTATAAATCAGTCTGATGATACGTTGTCTTCAATCGTTTTGAATGACTGGAATCATGCTTTTTCCACTAAAAACACACCGCTTGCCAAACGATTTTCTGACGAATTTTACAGGGGTTTTCATTTAGCCAAAGAAGAAGAACGCGGCAGCACGATAAATTTAATTATCAACGATGCGTCCCAGCAGTTTTTATCTTGGCAACGACCAGACAAAAATCCTGATTATATCGTGGTACAATTAAAGGAGCAATTACTTCCAAATCAGAAAATTACTTTGCATCTTTCATACATCTCAAAAATCCCAAGCGATAAATTTACAAAACACGGTTACAGTAACAATGGTAGTTTTAATCTTAAAAACTGGTACCTGACTCCTGCAAGATACGAAAACCATACTTTTATAAAAAACAGCAATAATAATCTGGAGGATATTGCAAATGCTGTTTCTGATTACGAAGTTGACCTTACACTTCCGGCAACTTTAGAAGCAATATCAGATTTAAACAGTGTTAAGACAACTGGAAAAGATGATTTTTTACATTACAGATTGTCGGGAAATAATAGAACTGATTTTAGTCTGATTATTGAACCTAAATCTAATTTTGAGAGTTATAGAAACAGTTCAGTTGAAGTGCTGACTGACTTGAAAAACAAAAAAGTAGACAACATTGAAAAAGCAATTATAATTGACCGAATTGTAAATTACGCTAATAATTTGATTGGGAAATATCCGTACGAAAAAATTGTAGTTTCCCAGACGGATTATGAAAAAAATCCTTTTTATGGATTAAATCAACTTCCATCATTTATAAGTCCGTTTCCGGACGAATTTATTTTTGAAATTAAGTTTTTGAAAACTTATTTAAACGAATATCTAAAGACGAGTTTGCATCTGGATCCGAGAAAAGACAATTGGATTTACGATGGAATTCAAGTCTATGCGATGATGAAATATATCGATGAAAATCACCCGAAAACTAAAATGATGGGAAGTGCCTCTAACATCCGATTGCTTAAAAGTTTCAATCTGACCAATATTGATTTTAACGGTCAGTACAGCTATTTTTACATGCTGATGGCACGGAAAAATCTAGACCAGCCATTAGGAGCTCCAAAGAATACTTTAATCAAGTTTAACGAACAAATTGCCAGTAAATACCGGGCAGGATTAAGCATTCGTTTTCTGGATGATTATTTACAAAACGATGCTGTAATTACAAGTATACAAGAATTTTATCAAAAAAATAATCGCACACAAGTATCGAGATATGATTTTGAAACTGTATTAAAATCAAAAACCACTAAAGATATTAGTTGGTTTTTTAAAACCATTATCGATTCCAGAGACATTATTGATTATAAATTTTCAAGCGTTACAAAAACTAAAGACAGCATTACTTTTTCAGTTAAAAACCGAACAGGAGCGCCAATTCCTATTCCGGTTTATGGCACAAAAAAAGGAGCGATCGTTTTTAAACAATGGCTCGATATTGAAGAATGCGACAGCACATTTACAATTCCCAGAAACAGTATTGATAAGATTATTTTAAATCTAAAAAATGAAGTCCCAGAATACAACTTAAGAAATAATTGGAAGAAATTAGAAGGTTTTTTTCCTAACAATCGTCCGGTTAAATTTGTATTCATGAAAGACTTGGAAGACCCGTATTATAATCAAATTTTGTACGTTCCCTCCATTTATTACAACTTGTACGACGGTTTGACTCCCGGACTGCGACTCCACAATAAAACCATTCTTGAAAAGCCTTTTATTTTTGACGTCAACCCCTCCTACTCCACTAAATCGAATAATTTATCCGGTTCGGCCGTTTTTGTAGTCAATCAAAATTTTAGAAAAAGCAATCTTTACAATGCCCGATATTCTATAAGCGGCTCCTATTTTCATTACGCCGAAGATGCCGCCTATTTTAGATTGAATCCGGCCGTACAATTACGAATTAGGGAGCCAAATTTCAGAGATAATAGGAAACAACTTTTCTTATTCCGACAAGTGATTGTAAATAAGGAAAAAAGCGCTTTGGTGCTTGACAACTCACCAGAAAATTATTCGGTATTTGATGTGAGATATATCAATACAAAAACGGAGGTTACCAATCATTTTAATTTTACATCCGATTTACAAATTTCGGGGAAATTCGGGAAAATTACGGGTGAAATTGAATACCGAAAACTATTTGAAGATAACCGCCAAATTAATCTTCGTTTTTACACAGGGAGTTTTTTATATAATAAAACACAATCGGATTTTTTCAGTTTTGCATTGGACAGACCCACAGATTATCTTTTTGATTACAATTATTTTGGAAGATCAGAAAGCACGGGGCTTTACAGTCAACAATATGTATTGGCAGAAGGCGGTTTTAAGTCCAAAATTGCTACTCCTTTTGCCAATCGATGGATTACCAGCTTCAATGCGAGTTATAGTATATGGAACTGGATTGAGGTCTATGGCGATATTGGTTTTATCAAAAATAAAGACGTGAAACAGCGATTTGTTTACGACAGTGGAATTCGCCTAAATCTGGTTACAGACTATTTTGAATTGTATTTTCCGGTCTATTCAAACAATGGATGGGAAATTGCGCAAGATAATTACAATGAAAAAATACGTTTTATTGTAACTTTTTCGCCTAAAACATTAATCAATCTTTTTAATCGAAAATGGTTCTAATCCAATATAATTATCATTATTTATTAAAGTATTCTTAGATATTAAATAATAAAATTATATATAATGAAAAAATAAAGTTCTTTTTATTAGAATAAATTGCAAAAATTAAATTCTATTTTTTTCAATGTATTATGAAAATACGTTGTTTTTAAGTAAATTTGGCATTTAAAGTTATACTTTTCAATTATGATAAAAGAAAAAACCAATACTACATTGACGATTGAAGATTTCAAAATCGAAGTTTTAAAGGACTATACCACGGCCATGATAAGCCGAGAATGTAGCCTGTTAGGACGCAAGGAAGTATTAACTGGAAAAGCCAAGTTTGGTATTTTTGGTGATGGAAAAGAAGTTCCGCAACTTGCAATGGCAAAAGCGTTTCAAAACGGTGATTTCCGTTCCGGATATTATCGCGATCAAACTTTTATGATGGCCATTGGTGAACTTACTATTCAACAATTCTTTGCCGGATTATACGGCCATACTGATATTGAACAAGATCCGATGTCAGGAGGAAGACAAATGGGAGGTCACTTTGCCACTCATAGTTTAAACAAAGATGGTTCTTGGAAAAATTTAACAAAACAAAAAAATTCAAGTGCTGATATTTCTCCTACAGCAGGACAAATGCCAAGATTACTAGGTCTTGCCCAAGCATCAAAAATATACAGACAAGTTTCAGGAATACCAAATGCTTCTAATTTTTCTGTTGAAGGAAATGAAATTGCGTGGGGAACTATAGGAAATGCAAGTACCTCTGAAGGCTTGTTTTTTGAAACCATAAATGCTGCAGGTGTCTTACAAGTGCCAATGGTAATGAGCGTTTGGGATGATGAATACGGTATTTCTGTTCATGCCAGACACCAAACAACAAAAGAAAACATATCAGAAATATTAAAAGGATATCAAAGAGAAGACAACACGAATGGTTTTGAAATTCTAAGAGTAAAAGGTTGGGATTACGCGGACTTAATTGCCACGTATGAAAAAGCCGCTACTATTGCCAGAGAAAATCACGTTCCTGTTTTAATTCACGTCAATGAACTGACGCAACCACAAGGACATTCCAGTTCCGGTTCGCATGAAAGATACAAAAACGCAGACCGATTAGCTTGGGAACGAGATTTTGATTGTATTCGTCAAATGAAATTATGGATGATTGCCATTAATATTGCATCACCGGAAGAACTCGAAGCTATTGATGCACAAGCAAAAAAAGATGTTTTAGAAGGCAAAAAAGCCGCTTGGAATGCCTTTATAGAACCTATTGTTGAAGAGCAAAAAGAACTGGTTGCATTATTGCAAAAAATAGCTGATTCCAGTTCAAATAAAGCAATAATATTAAAATTTATTGCTGATTTAAGCGAAATCAAATCTCCTTTAAAAAAAGAAATTTTGGTCACTGCCCGAAAATTATTGCGTTTAATTCAAAATGAATCTGGTAAAGAAGAACTTTCGCAGTGGATTACAGCATACATCGCTAAAACACAACAGAATTTTAGCAGTAATTTATTTTCTGAAACTGATTTAAATGTTTTTTCTGTTGAGGAAGTATTGCCAATTTACCATGAAGATGCTAAAGAAGACACGGATGGCCGAATGATTCTGCGTGATAATTTTGATGCCATTTTTACAAAATACCCTGAAACATTAATTTTTGGTGAAGATGCCGGAGCCATTGGGGATGTGAATCAAGGTTTAGAAGGAATACAGGAAAAATACGGAGAGTTACGCGTTGCCGATGTTGGAATTCGTGAAGCTACTATATTAGGACAAGGAATTGGATTGGCGCTAAGAGGCTTACGTCCCATTGCCGAAATTCAATATTTAGATTATTTATTGTATGCTATCCAAATCATGAGTGATGACTTAGCTACATTGCGATACAGAACAGTAGGCAAACAAAAAGCACCTCTTATTATACGTACTCGTGGCCACCGTTTAGAAGGCATCTGGCACTCAGGTTCTCCTATGGGAATGATTATAAATGCCATCAGAGGAATTCACGTTTTGGTTCCAAGAAATATGACACAAGCAGCTGGTTTTTATAACAGTTTGTTAGAATGTGACGAACCTGCTTTAGTAATCGAATGTTTGAATGGCTATCGATTGAAAGAAAAAATGCCGATGAATTATGGCGAATTCAAAACTCCAATCGGAGTGGTGGAAACGTTGAAACAAGGTTCTGATATTACATTGGTTTCTTATGGTTCAACTTTACGATTGGTTCAGCAAGCTGCCAAAGAACTGCTTGAAGTTGGAATTGACTGCGAAATTATCGATTTACAATCCTTACTTCCATTTGATATCAATCAAGATGTTGTAAAAAGTATTGCTAAAACAAATCGTCTGTTAGTAATTGATGAAGATGTTCCTGGAGGCGCTTCGGCTTATATTTTGCAACAAATAATTGAGCAACAAGATGCTTATCATCATTTAGACAGTAAGCCACAAACCTTGACAGCAAAAGCTCACAGACCGGCTTACGGTACAGATGGAGATTATTTCTCTAAACCTTCTGCTGAAGATATTTTTGAGAAAGTATACGAAATGATGAATGAAGTAAATCCATCAAAATATCCAAGTTTATATTAAAATAAATATTTTCTAAGTTATAAATCCTAATCGGCAACGGTTAGGATTGTTTTTTTATGTTCGTTTGGGTTTTAAATAAAAGTGGTTTTAAAAAAATAAGTAACTGAACAAAAGTTAAACTCGATAGATATAAAAACGATTAGTATTACCTTTATTCTCTAAAAAAAATAATTATGGAAAAATATGCACTACTAGCTCGATTAGAAGCTAAAGCTGGAAAAGAAGAAGAAGTTGCAGCATTTTTAAAAAGCGCTTTACCTTTAGTATTAGATGAACCAGAAACAGTAAAGTGGTACGGATGGCAAATAGGAACATCTACTTTTGGCATTTTTGATACTTTCGAAACTGAAGAAGGTAGAAAAGCGCATCTTGCTGGTAAAATTGCAGAAGCGTTGATGACTAATGCCGGAACACTTCTGTCACAAGATCCGATTATAGAGTTTGTTGAATTACTAGCAGTAAAATAAAGATTCTAGACACTCTATTCATAACAAAAAATTGTTTTTAAAATCAAAAAATTACGTATTCTTAAATCTCTAGGGGCATAATTTTAAATTAAAGGTATAATGCCAACGTAAAATTTTTATGTTGGCATTTTTTATTTAATTTTAGTGTTTTAAAAATTTATAAAACATGAAACGATTAGAAACCATCTTACACGGCATTGAAAATGTTAAAGTGATAGATGACAGAATTGAGTACAATCAGTACATCCCTTTGGATTTATCCATTACAAATGAAGCTTTTAACAAAAACAAGATCGATAATTCAACCGATTTTGAAAAATATATAGAAAGCTATTTAACAGAAAATGACGCAAAAGTTGCTTACGGCGGCTACAATGAAATTAGAAATTTGTATCAAAGAAGTGAAATTTTCAACGATTCAAAAACGGAAGAACGCAACATTCATATCGGTTTAGATTTATGGATTAAAGCAGGAACACCTGTTCTGGCAGCAATTGACGGATTTATTCACAGTTTTAATTACAATACTGGCGTGGGCGATTATGGTCCTACAATAATTTTAGAACACAAAATTGAAGACCATAAATTTTACACTTTATACGGTCATTTATCGTTAGAAAGTATCAGTGACATCAAAATTGGAGATGTTTATGAAAAAGGGCAACAAATAGCCACTTTGGGTGATGCTGCGGTAAATGGGGATTATGCACCTCATTTGCATTTTCAAATTATAAAAGAAATTTCGAATACCTTTGGGGACTATCCCGGCGTTTGCAGTGAAAATAATCTGAAACATTATTTAGAGAACTGTCCGGACCCCAATATCTTATTAAAAATAAAATAAATCATGAAAAAATTAATTATTGTTTTGAGTATTTTTTTGCTCATTGGCTGTAAATCAAAAAATATTGTAGCTTCACCAGCAGAGCCAGAAGTATTTAAAATTGAGAAACTTACATTATCTGAAATTAGTGAAAGTCAAAAGAGTAAAGCTTATGAGCTTGGCAAAAGAGTTTTGATGACTTGCAATACATCTAAATTCAAACCATTCACATTAAACGAAGCAACCCCTTCTGTTATTAAAAACACTACTGAGGAAAGACTGACAAAAACTTGCACTCGTTTTCGTCAATTCTACGGTACATTTATCGACCTTCAATTGGTTGAAGCATACAGAAATAATTTTGACAAGTCAACGGTGTTTCGTTACAAAGGTTTGTATTCAAAAAAAGTAGCAAACAAAGAACTCCGCGTTACAATGAATTCAGAAAATAAAGTATCCTCCATCAAGTCATTAGATTGGGTTAACTCTTTTCCTCTAAATTAATTTTAAGTTGAATTTCTCTTTTCTAATTAAGAAATCTTGCTTCACAGTTGCTTCCACAAATCTAAAATAAGATCGAGTCAAAGATTATTTTTAGTGTTATTTTTTTAATTAGTAAAATGGTATTTATTACAAACACATTTGATTTAGAGTCAAATTAACAATAGTAATTAAACAAGCATTTAAAATAATTATGTAACAAAAATCAAATTTCGGCAATTATCTTTAATTTTAAATTATTACTAAAAGTAAATTTAAAGAAATGCCTTCCAAATAAGTTAAATTGGCTGAACAAGAATAAATTTTATAACATATTTGTTAAATTTTATAATGTACCTTTAGCATGAAAAGCTATTTTTGTTCAAACTGTAAAATAAAAATATTTGAAACTGTACATAAAATACATGGTAAGTAATCGCTGTAAAATGGCGGTTAAAGAAGAGTTGAAAAAGCTTAAACTTCACTTTATAGTTGTTGAATTAGGAGAGGTCGAGATCATGGAAAATATTTCTATGGATCAAAGACAACTCTTAAAGGCGGCTCTTTTGGATTCAGGACTTGAATTGATGGATGATAAAAAATCGATGCTAATCGAAAAAATTAAAAATGTAATTATACAAATGGTGCATCATACGGTTGAACCTATTAAAATTAATTTTTCGGATTATTTGAGTCAACAATTAAATCATGATTACACCTACTTGTCTAACTTATTTTCGGAAGTGCAAGGAACTACAATTGAACAATTTATAATTTCCCACAAAACAGAACGTATAAAAGAGTTAATTATTTACGGAGAATTAAATATCACGGAAATTGCCTGGAAAATGAATTACAGCAGTGTCGCTCATTTATCCAGTCAATTTAAAAAAGTGACTGGTCTTTCCCCTTCTCATTTTAAACAGTTAAAAGACAAAAGGCGCAACCCAATTGAGGAAATTGGCAAGCCATAAGATTTAATTAAACCAATTTTTTCAAAAAATTTAATAAAAAATAGAAATCATAAATAATCAGATATCAAAATATGCAAGAAGTCTAATTGAAGCCATTTTAGACCCTACAATCTCAATTGATATTGCGGGGAAAATCACGGACGTAAATGAGGCAACGGTAAATATTACGGGTATCAGTCGTGACTGCTTAATTGGCACTGACTATTTTGATTATTTTACCGAACCCCAAAAAGCAAAGGATGTTTTTCAAGAAGCCTTTACCAATGGAGTCGTAGTTGATTCTACTCTAACGCTACATCACAAAAAGGGTAAATTAACAAATATACTGTTCAACGGAACTATGTTTAGAGATGATCAAGGAAATCCATCAGGAGTGATTGTAGTATCTCGAAATATAGCCGAGCAAAAATGGGCATTGGATTTGAAAATCGCAAATAGAGAACTCGCGCATCAAAATAAAGTAAAAGAAAAACGCGCAGCGGAGTTAGTGATTGCCAACAAAGAATTGGCGTACCAAAACGAGGAAAAAGAAAAACGCGCTGCTGAATTAGTGATTACTAACGAAGAGTTACTATTTCAAAATAAAGAAAATAAAAAAAGGGAAATTGTCAATAAAGAACTTACAGAAATTAATAATTCTGCAAAATTAGCTTCGCAATATTCTCTAAGTCTGATTGAAGCAAGCCAAGATCCACTGGTTACCATAAATACCAAAGGAAAAATTACCGATATGAACGAAGCATTGGTAAATATCACAGGTATGACGAGAGAGGAACTTACTGACTCTGATTTTTTTGATTATTTTACCCAGCAACAAAAAGCTAGAGAAGTATATCAAGAAGTATTTGAAAAGGGATCTGTTGCTGATTCTCCGCTAACCATTCGTCACAAAGACGGCAAATTAACCGATGTCTTATTTAACGGTTCCGTCTATAAAGATTATCAAGGAAATGTTATTGGTGTTGTAATTGTTGCTCGAGATGTGACGGAACAAAAGAGAATTGCGAACGAACTGATTGAGGCACGTGTTTTTGCCGAATTAGCCACAGAAATAGCTGAAGAAGCAAAGAAAAGCGCCGAAAGTGCTACCATTATAGCTGAAAATGCAGTAAAAGCTAAGCAACAATTTTTGTCGAATATGAGCCATGAAATTCGTACGCCGATGAATGCTATCATTGGTTTTACAAAAGTGGTACTAAAAACAGAATTGAGCTGCAAACAAAAAGAGTATTTAGATGCTATTAAAATGAGTGGTGATGCATTAATCGTACTAATAAACGATATTTTGGACTTAGCAAAAGTAGATTCCGGAAAGATGACTTTTGAGAAAACTCCGTTCAAAATGAAAACGTCTGTATTTGCAATGCTTCACTTATTTGAAACCAAAATACAGGAAAAAAACTTAAAATTAGTTACAGAATATGACAATAAAATTCCTGCTGTACTTTTGGGTGATTCGATTCGTTTACACCAAATCATTTTAAATTTGGTCAGTAATGCCATTAAATTTACATCAAAAGGAAACATTACCGTAAGTGTAAATTTGATACATGAAGACAATGATAAAGCGATTATTGAATTTGCCATAACTGATGATGGAATTGGAGTTGCTGAAAATAAAATAGGAAAAATATTTGAAAATTTTCAACAAGCTTCTAGCGGAACTAGTAGACTTTATGGAGGAACAGGATTAGGTTTAGCGATAGTAAAGCAACTGATAGAACAGCAAGGTGGAACCATTCGTGTAAAAAGCACAATTGGTATTGGCTCTACATTTAGTTTTACTTTAAGTTTTCAAAAAACAAGTTCTGATGCTGAACTAGGCCATGAAGACATCGAACTGGGTACAAAATTAAAAAATATAAAAGTTTTAGTAGTTGAAGATATTCCTTTGAATCAATTGCTAATGAAAACATTGCTAGATGATTTTGGATTTATTTGGGACATTGCCGAAAATGGTAAAGTAGCGATTGAAAAACTAAAGAAAAACGTCTACGATATTATTTTGATGGACTTACAAATGCCAGAAATGAATGGATTTGAAGCTACAGAATACATTCGCAACACAATGAATTCAAAAATACCAATCATTGCGTTAACTGCTGATGTGACCACCGTCGATTTGGCCAAATGCAAAGTTGTGGGGATGAACGATTATCTTGCAAAACCTGTTGACGAAAGATTGTTACACAGTAAAATAATAGGCCTCTTAAAAAAGCCAAAACATGCCAAACTCAAAGAAACATTAGAAAAGGAAGAAGAAGGGACTACAGCAAAAAAAATAAAATATATTGACCTAGTATATTTAAATGAAAGAACAAAATCGAATCCTACGCTAATGATGGAAATGATATCTCTTTACCTAGAACAAACACCCCCTTTAATACATACTATTAAACAAAGTTTAGCACAAAAAAATTGGACTTTATTAGGAGCAGCAGCACACAAAATGATTCCATCTTTTGCAATAATGGGGATGAGTGTTGATTTTGAAAACATGGCAAAAAAAATCCAAGATTTCGCAATAGTAGAACAAAAAACAGATGGAATTGCTACTTTGGTGTTAGAACTAGAAAAAATTTGTTTACAAGCATGTATTGAATTACAAGAAGAATTTAACATAATTAAAAATACTATTTAATGAATAATAACAATGATAAAATAAAAATATTTCTTGTGGATGATGATGCATTATTTTTAAAATCGTTAGAAATTGAATTCTTAGAAAATGCTGATTTTATAGTAGAAACTTATCCTACGGGAGAACTCTGCATATCTAATTTATCTCACAGTCCAGATGTGGTAATATTAGATTATCAATTGGACGGTATTGTAGAAAACGCCATGAACGGACTAGAAACTTTGGATAAAGTAAAGGCTTTTAATCCAGAAATTCCAGTTGTAATGCTATCTTCTCAAGATAAAATTGAAGTGGCTATAAATTGTATGCACCACAAAGCATTTGATTATGTAGTAAAAAGTGAAACTGCTTTTGTTCGTCTGCAAAAAATAATTACGGCTATTTTTAAATATCAAAAAATGGAAAAAGAATTAAATTGGTACATGGATCGTATGTAATCCGTTTTCCAATGTAATTTTGTTAAAATTTAATAGATAATTTAAATAAATCATCCCTCATTTGGTTGAATATTAAAACCAAAATTGTTTTATAATGCGGTATAAAGAAACGTCAGATTTGGAAATTTCATTGTTGTTAAAAGCAATCGATCAGCAATACGGTTACGATTTTAGGGAGTATTCCCAAGCTCATATCAGGCGCAGGATTATGAACAGAATGGCACTATCGAAATTTGAAGATATTTCTGAAATGCAATCTAAGGTTTTGAATGATGAAACATTTGCTTCTGAACTTTTACAAGATTTGTCAATAACAGTAACAGAAATGTTTCGTGACCCAGTTTTCTACAAGTCATTACGAGAAAATGTTATTCCTATTTTAAAGACATATCCTTTCATAAAAATATGGCATGCAGGTTGTGCTACGGGAGAAGAAGCCTACTCAATGGCTATTCTTTTGCAGGAAGAAGGCTTGTATGACAGAACAACCATTTATGCTACTGATTTTAATCAGATGGCTCTAAACCGTGCGAAAGATGGAATTTTTTCGAACAAAATGATAAAAGAGTATACTTCTAATTATCAGTTGGCCGGAGGAAAAGAATCATTTTCCAGTTATTACACTTCCAATTATGATAATGTCATAATGAATCATTCCTTAAAAAAAAATATTGTTTGGGCCAATCATAATTTGGTAACCGATAGTGTTTTTGCAGAAGTGAACTTAATATTGTGTCGCAATGTGCTGATTTATTTTGATAAAAATTTACAAAATAAAGTCCAAAATCTTTTTTACAGTAGTCTTATAAATGGCGGCGTACTCTGTTTGGGTTCTAAAGAAAGTTTACGATTTTCTGATTTATATACCCATTATTTTGAATTGGACACCAAACAACGCATCTTTAAAAAGAAATATTGAATATGCAATATGAAGCAATTGTAATAGGAGTTTCTTCTGGAGGCATGAGTGCGTTGAAAATTTTATCTTCCTCTTTGCCACTGCATTTTAATATTCCGATTATCGTAGTGCAGCATTTAAGCGCTCAATCTGATAGTCATTGGATAAAACTTTTAAGTGAAAAAAGTCAACTCAATCTAAAAGAAGTCGATGAAAAAGATGCAATTGAAAAAGGAAACATTTATATTGCCCCTCCCAATTATCATTTATTGATTGAAAAGGATAAAACGTTTTCTCTTACTATAGACGCGCGTGTAAATTTTGCAAGACCTTCAATTGACGTGTTATTTGAATCAGCAGCCGAAGCGTATACAAATAAATTAATTGGAATTGTGCTCACAGGATCTAATAGTGACGGGACAAAAGGAATTAAACGAATAAAAGACTGTGGAGGTTTAGCCATCATTCAAGACCCAAAAACAGCAGAATCTGAATATATGCCAATGTCAGCAATTGCAGCAATTGTGGCAGATTACGTTTTACCATTGGAGGATATAATCAAATTATTAATACAATTAGATCAACAAAAAAAATAAAAAGCCTAAATTTTATAAATAACAGTACGAAAATGAACTTAGGAAGAAAAATCGTTATCGGATTTATTGCTTGTGCAATGGTCCTTGTCGGAGTTGCATTGTTTTCTTTTAAAAACAGTGAAAAATTTGTTGCTTCAAATACTTTGGTAAATATTTCCAATCAGGTATTGTATGAATTCGAACAAATTTTACTTACTTCTGTTGATGCAGAAACAGGAGTTCGAGGTTATGTTATAACAGGCGATGATAATTTTTTGAAGCATTATATAACCGCTAATACAAAAATAATTGAGAATATTAAAAAAATAAATAAATTAACACGAGACAATTTCAATCAACAAATTAATATCGAGAAACTTACAAAAGTGCTTCAACTGCGATTTGACAATTTAAATACCTGTATAAACCTTCGTAAAAATAATTTTGAAAAAGCACGAGCCTTTATTGCTTCTGGCGAAGGCAAAAAAATTCAAGACGAAATACGAAAAATAATTAGTGAATCACAGCAATTAGAACGTTCGCTTCTTGCGCAAAGGACTCAAAATAGTGCGGAAGATGCCAGTAAGTTTAATATTGTTTTTGCTATTTTACTGCTGGTTATTGTATTGATTCTTATTGTTGTCTATACCATTGTTGCTACAAATTTAAAAGCACTTAAAAATTCCGAGTCACAAACTGCCAGTAAAAATTGGTTGCTTACCGGTAACTCAGCACTTAGTGAAAAATTAATGGGAGATCAAAATATAGAACAGTTGGCAAACAATACCATAAGTTTTCTATGTAACTATCTGAAGGCCAATATTGGCGCCGTTTATCTTTTTAATGAAAACGAAAATACTCTACTGCTTAGTGGAAAATTTGCTTTTTCATCTACTAATGACTCAAAAGAAAATTTTAAATTAAATGAAGGATTAATTGGTCAGGCTGCCTGGGAACAAAAGCAAATTTCAATATCAGATGTAACTGATCATCAAATTCGTATCACTTCATCCGTATTGGATGCAAAACCAAAACATCTGCTTATTACCCCTTTTTTGCTCGATGGAAAAACGATAGGTGTAATTGAAATAGGCAAGCTTGCAGAATTTAACGAAACCGAAAAAGAATTTGTAAATGTTGCTATGAGCAGTATTGCTATAAGTGTCTATACTGTGCAACAAGCTGAAGAAAAAGAAATAAGAGCCGCAGAGTTAGTTGTTGCTAACAGAGAACTCGCTTATCAAAATGAAGAAAAAGAAAAAAGAGCAGCAGAATTAGTTATTGCAAATGAAGAACTTGCCTTTCAAAATGATGAAAAAGAAAAAAGGGCTGTGGAATTAAGTTTTGCGAACAAAGAGCTTTCGAATCAAGCTGAAGAACTTCAAATTCAGCAGGAAGAACTAAGACAACTGAATGAAGAATTAGAACAACAAGCGCAAAATCTAAAACAACAGCAAGAGGAATTGCAAATGACCAACGAAGAACTGGAAGAGCAAACCCAATCATTGGAAGAGAAAAATAAGGAAGTTGAAGCCTCTAAAAATGATATTGAACAAAAAACAAAACAACTGGAAATTAGCAGCAAGTACAAATCAGAATTTCTTGCAAACATGTCGCATGAATTAAGAACACCTCTTAATAGTTTGCTTATATTATCCAAAGATTTATCCGAAAACAGAAAAAAAAATCTAGATGAAGTTCAAGTTGAAAGTGCAGAAATAATTTATAAAAGTGGTCACGATCTTTTGGTCTTAATCAATGAAGTGCTGGATCTCTCCAAGATTGAGGCTGGAAAAATGGCTATCAATATTGAAAAAGTAGCACTGAGAAATTTTACAGCTAATATTATTCGCGATTTTAAGCATCAAGCTGAGCAAAAAGGACTGGAAATACTTTGCAAACAGGCCGATAATTTACCCGAGTTTATTTACACTGATTCTCAGCGTTTGAATCAGATCTTGAGAAATCTTTTATCCAATGCGATAAAGTTCACCGAAAAAGGAAGTGTACTTATTGATCTGGAATCTAATACCGAAAATACTTTGCGCATTTCAGTTAGTGATACAGGAATTGGAATATCAGAAGACAAGCAGGCAGCCATATTTGAAGCTTTTCAGCAAGCCGAAGGAGGTACTTCCAGAAAATATGGTGGAACTGGATTAGGACTTTCTATTTCACGGGAACTTGCAAAATTATTAAAAGGAGAAATAAAAGTGAAAAGTAATTTAGACAAAGGTTCTACTTTCTCACTGATAATCCCATTTGAAATTTACGCTACAGAAGAGTCTCAAAACGAAATCCCATTGAAACCTGTTTCGAATGCGCCACGTTCTGAAATTGATAGTCGATTCCTCAATTATCCAACAATAAAAGACGACAGAGATACCATAAACAGTGATGATAAAATAGTACTAATCATTGAAGATGACCAAAATTTTGCTTCAATACTTTTAAAACAAGCCAACAAAAAAGGATTCAAATGCTTGTCAGCATCTTCCGGAGAAGACGGTCTGGCCCTTGCTGCAAAATACAAACCTCAAGCCATCATTCTTGATATGGGTTTACCAGGAATCAAAGGCAGACAAGTATTGACTGAACTAAAAACAAATTCTTCGGTAAGGCATATTCCGGTTCATATCATATCGGCTGATGACCGTTCGCTGGAACCTATCCGAGAAGGCGCGGTAGAATATCTGATGAAACCAATAGCGAAAGAAAGTCTGGAACAAGCTTTTAACAGAATTCAAAATTTTGTGGATAGAAAGATAAAAAAACTGTTGATTATTGAAGACAGCGAAAATTCCAGAAAAGCAATAAAAATACTCATTGGCAGTGGTGATGTAAAATGTTATGAGGCAGCAACAGGAAAAGAGGCTTTAGAATTGTTTGAGCACAAACACATTGACTGCATCATTCTCGACATAGGATTACCAGATATGACTGGCTTTGAACTTATCCAAAAACTGGGCGATTTAAAAGGCCATAACCTACCTCCTATTATCGTTTATACCGGAAAAGAACTTACAAAAGAGGAAAATAATCTGCTGCACAAATATGCGGAGAGCATTATTATAAAAGGGATAAAATCCGAAGAACGATTGCTGGATGAAACAGCTCTTTTTCTTCACCGAACGATTAGCAATTTACCCAAATCGAAACAAATGATGATTAATAATTTGCATGATAAAGAAGCTATATTTCATTCAAAAAAAATATTATTGGTCGATGATGACATGCGAAATGTTTTTGCTTTATCAAAAATATTACAAGAACGAGGAATGGAAGTCATAAAATCCGAAGACGGCAAGAATGCATTAAAAATGTTAGAAGTTCATTCTGATATTGATTTGGTTTTAATGGATATTATGATGCCAGAAATGGACGGTTATGAAGCAATGAAACAGATACGATCTCAGATAAAATTCAGAAACTTACCGATAATTGCCCTAACGGCTAAAGCGATGAAAGACGACAAACAGAAATGTATTGATGCAGGCGCCAATGATTACATCACGAAGCCAATTGATGTTGAACGTTTGTTATCATTAATGCGTGTGTGGTTAAGCAAATAATCAAACATTTTCAAGAACGCGATATACAGACATCATCATACGTTGCATTTTTTGATTGATATTTTGATATTTAAAGAAAAACACTCAACTCTTAAACTTTTGTTTTACAATTAAAAATGGAAATAAATAGCCCTGTTAAAATTTTATTGGTCGATGATTTACCAGAGAATTTGTTTGCCTTAGAAGTAATACTTTCTAATGAAAATTATTTGTGTGTCAAAGCAAATTCCGGAAATGAAGCCTTAAAAATTCTACTTCACCAACAAGACTTTGCCATCATATTAATTGATGTGCAAATGCCTAAGATGGATGGATTTGAAACCGTAGAACTAATTCGACAAATCGATAAACTTAAACATGTACCGATAATTTTTTTAACGGCCAGCATGGATAACTCTTTACAAATTTTTAAAGGATATGAGGCCGGTGCTGTAGATTATATGATTAAACCTATTTCGCCTGAAATATTAAAAGCGAAAGTAGCTGTTTTTGTGGATTTGCACACAAAAAATCAGGAATTATTAGTTCAAGCGCAGCAATTGAAAAAACTGAATACCGACCTTAAAGCCCAAAAATTACGTTCTGAATATTCTTTAAGTCTAATTGAAGCAAGTCATGATCCATTATTTGCCATCAATCCGGAAGGGAAAATAACCGACATGAATAATGCATCGGTTAAAGAAACCGGTATCGCTCGACAGCAATTAATTGGAACAGATTTTTTTAATTATTTTACTGAACCAAAAAAGGCTCGCAAATTATACCAAAAAGTATTTGAAAAAGGATTTATTGCAGATTGTCCATTAATTCTTTGTCATAAAAATGGCAAATTGAATGATGTATTATTCAATGGAGCAGTATATAAAGATGATAAAGGAAATGTACTTGGAGCGGCCATTGTTGCAAGAGATGTGACCAATCAAAAAAGAGCTGAAAGAGAATTACTTGAAGCTAAAATTTCAGCGGAATCAGCCACCAAAATTGCTGAAGAAGCTAAAATTAACGCCGAAAATGCTGCGATTACAGCTGAAAGTGCCGTAAAAGCAAAACAGCGATTCTTGTCGAATATGAGTCACGAAATCCGTACACCAATGAATGCGATCATCGGATTTACTAAAGTGATACTGAGAACGGAATTGACAGACAAGCAAAAAGAATATTTAAGCGCAATAAAAATAAGTGGTGATGCCTTAATTGTCCTCATTAACGACATACTCGATTTGGCAAAAGTTGATGCCGGTAAGATGACATTTGAGAAAACGCCATTCAAAATGAAATCTTCAATCACGGCAATGCTTCATTTATTTGAAAACAAAATTCAGGAAAAAAACTTAAAACTTATTAAGGAATACGATAATAAAATTCCAGATGTTCTGATTGGAGATCCGATTCGTTTGCATCAAATTGTTTTAAATTTAGTAAGTAATGCCGTTAAATTTACATTTCAAGGGAAAATTACGGTAAGTGTCGATTTATTGCATGAAGATGATGAAAAAGTAATACTCAAATTTGCCATAACGGACACCGGAATTGGTATTTCTGAAGAAAAAATAGGAACTATATTTGAAAATTTTCAACAGGCAACTAGCGGAACTTCCACATTATATGGCGGAACTGGACTTGGTCTTGCTATTGTGCAGCAATTAGTAGAACCTCAAGGAGGAAGTATTTTTGTAAATAGTATTATTCATGAGGGTTCAACATTTAGTTTCACCTTGCCTTTTCAAAAAACAAACGCAGATGCAGAATTGGAAAATGAAGAAGAATTATTAGATGCAGAAATAAATAATATAAAAGTATTAATAGTTGAGGATATTCCGCTAAATCAATTATTGATGAAAACATTGTTAGATGATTTTGGATTTGAACGAGACATTGCTGAAAATGGGCAAATAGCTATTGAAAAAATAAAAGAAAAAGATTACGAAATTATATTAATGGACTTACAAATGCCAGTTATGAATGGATTTGAAGCGACAGAATACATTCGTAAAACGATGAATTTATCTATTCCTATTATTGCGTTAACTGCGGATGTAACTACCGTGGATTTAGCTAAATGCAAAGCCGTTGGGATGAATGATTACATTGCGAAACCCGTTGATGAAAGATTACTCTATAATAAGATAGTCAACATATTAAAAAAGCCAAAACATATAAAAATTGGGAAAATTCCAATAAAGCATACTAAAATTATTAACGATAAAGAGGTAGCGAGTAAAAAGACAAAATACACCAATCTGGAATACCTACATCATAGAACAAAATCAAATCCAGCACTATTAAAGGAAATGATAATTTTATATTTGGCACAAACTCCAGCACTGGTAACTACAATGAAGCAAAGTTTAGCCAATGAAAATTGGTGTTTATTAGGCGCTTCCGCACATAAATTGATACCTTCCTTTTCAATAATGGGAATCAGTTCAAATTACGAAAATATGTCAAAGAAAATTCAGGAATTAGCGACAGCACCAGACAAATCAAAAGAGATACATGAACTAGTGCAGCAACTTGAAGATGTTTGCCTCCAAGCCTGTACCGAATTGAGGGAAGAACTTGATACAATTTAAAACGGATAAAGATAAAAAGATAAAGCCGCTACCAAAAACATAACTAAAAAAAAATAACTCTAATAAGACAAAATTAAATTTATTTTTCCCTCATTGTCAATGTTTTACAAATAAATATATAATGTAAAGATTTATTCGATTTATTTTAAACTGTGAATGATATAACTTTTATTAACAATTGTATAACATTTTTGCTGTTCAATCAAAATACATTTGTTAAGTAATTATGATCTCCCCAAAACGAAATATTAATTATTCAAAGGTGTTTGTTTAAAACCATATTAGTTAAAAACTTACATTAAAAAAAGTATAAATTTTAAAAATCAAAATCATGAATTTAAAAAGAATTTTTGGAGCATTACTTACTGCTCTTGGAATAGGTGGACTTATTTACACTGCAGTTATATTTGCAAGTACTTCAGGTGAAACAACAGATGTTAAATCGTTAATCATTTACGGTGTACTTGGTATCCTTTTCTTCATTTCCGGAATCAGCTTAGTGCGTACAACAAAAGACGAATCATAAATTATTTTTCTGAAAATTTGATTGTTATTGCATGAAAAACCAATTCAAGTAATGAGAAAAATAATTTATTATTACTTTGACCATAAGTTTTTAATATTACAATAAAATGATTGAAATGCGTTTTTCTACGAAAAACAGAATACTTTCAAATATCATTTTTACAAAACAAATTCTCTCTGCTTTTTATGTGCAGAGAGAATTTATTTTTTAGGCTTAAATGTCTTTTTCTGTTTCCTGAATTGTGATTTAAAACAGATCCGTTAAAGTTCTCCCTGCTCCTCAAATCATATTTTATAGTCTTGCAAGCATACCGTTTTTACTGGATTGGCCATTTTAATTTTTATACTAAACCGACTCATTTAGGAAATTCTCTTATTTTGATGCTACAATTTGCTGTCAACAAAAAATAAACTACAATAAATAATATGAATTCTCCATATCAAATTTAAAATCAAACCATGAAAATAGCCGTCTTTAGTACAAAACCATACGACCGAGAATATTTAGACAAGTTTAATATGGATCATAAACACGAGTTAGTTTATTTTGATGCGCCATTGAATAGTGAAACTACCAATTTGGCGATAGGATTTGAAGGCGTTTGTGTCTTCGTAAATGACACAATCGATAAAAAAGCAATCGCAAAATTAGCAGAAATAGGTATAAAACTTATTGATTTGCGTTGCGCAGGCTTCAACAACATTGATCTTGAAGCAGCTGCAAAACATAACATTAAAGTAATGCGGGTTCCCGCTTACTCTCCGCAAGCTGTTGCAGAACATGCTGTAGCATTGATTTTAACTTTAAATCGCAAAACGCACAAAGCATACAATAGAGTTCGGGAAAGTAATTTTTCATTAGAAAATCTTACTGGATTCAATCTTCATGAAAAAACGGTTGGCGTAATTGGGACTGGGAAAATTGGTGCCGCTTTTTGCCAAATAATGTTAGGGTTTGGTTGCAATGTCATTGCTTACGATGTTATTGAATCCGAGAAATTAATAAAAAAAGGTGTTATTTACAGAACTTTGGATGAACTTTTTAAAAATTCTGATATCATCTCGCTGCACTGCCCTCTTACCACTGACACAAAATACCTTTTTGACAAGACAGCATTTTCTAAAATTAAAAAAGGCGCGATGTTGATAAATACCAGCCGTGGCGCTTTGATTAAAACATCGCATGCTATTGAAGCTTTAAAAAAAGAACAATTAGGTTATCTAGGAATAGATGTTTATGAACAAGAAGAGAATTTATTTTTTAAGGATTTATCTGAAAGCATTATTCACGATGATTTAATTGAGCGATTGATGGCTTTTCACAATGTATTGATTACGCCACATCAGGGCTTTTTTACCATTGAAGCACTAGACCAGATTGCTATTACTACCTTAAATAATTACACTGATTTTGAACAGGGTTCACCCTTAAAAAATGAAGTAAAACAATAGATATGTATAGCAAATTTCCATAGTGATATGTGTGAATGTTACAACTCATTTGGAATATTATGTAATGAATTTATAAGTGTAAAACAATAACTTTACTATATTATTTTAATGTAGAACCTAAATTAAAACACTTGAAAAGTACAATCACCAAAATGGGTAAAAAAACCATATTGCACAAAGCGAAAGGAAATTCAGACGAAACCATTCTTGAAACAAGCAAGGGTTGTCGCAATGTTTTTTTAGAGGAATTAAAAGAAATTTACTTTTCTGAAAAAGCGTTAATTATCTCAATTCCCATATTAGTTAAGAACGCTGCTACCGAAGAATTAGCTGACGCACTCAAAGTACACTTACAATTTACAATTGACCATATTAAGCGCCTTGAAGAGTTTTTTACTTCCATAGGTGAAATAAATATTATGTCAAAATACGAAGCAATGTACGGTTTAACAACTCCGTAAAAAATATAAGACACTACTACCAATCCTTTTTAAAAATAAAAGATGGCTATTCAAACTGTAAACCCCTTTACCAATGAAGTCATACGGTCATTTGATGAAATGAATGATGAATCTGTCGATATGTTTATTGCACAATCTGTAAAAACATTTAATTCATGGAAACAAACTAGTTATAATATAAGCATCGTGCTGTAATATTGCATAAAGTTGCTGCTTTGATGCGTGATAAAAAAGAACATCTAGTTAAAATTATATCGTTAGAAATGGGCAAATTAATTGTTCAAACAGAAGGTGAAATTTTATTAAGTGCTGATATTTTTGATTCCTATTCAACTAACGCGGAGACATTTTTGGCAGATAAGCATCCAAAACCAAAATATGGTGATGCTTATGTACGTTGCAGCCGTATAGGAGCTATTTTTGGTGTTGAGCCATGAAATTTTCCTTTTTATAAAGTGGCCAGATTTTCGGCTCCAAACATTATGGTTGGAAATATAGATTTTATAAAACATGCATCCATGGTGGCACAATGCACTATTGCAATTGAAGATTTATTTAATGAGGCTAATGCGCCAAATGGTCTTTAGAAGAACCTATTAATTTCTGGAAAACGAGCATCGTATTTAGTTGCTGATAAAAGAATAAAAATATATTTTGTTAGGTAGCATTTTTTCTGATTTGCCAGATTGGCGTAACGGCATCAAGAACATAGGGGTTTTCCAATCTTCCGCCTATGACCAACGAATAGGTACACGAGCTTGATACCCGTTAATTAGAACGATAAAAAAATGTTGCCTAACTTATATTTTAGTTTTTAGTGTTATAAAAAATTTTGTTTAAAATTATCATTAGACGAAAAGTTTATTTAGAGAATACTTCATCCTTTGTAAGTATAAAATTAAAGTTCCCAAACATAATAAAAATCATGTTTAAACGGAATTAAAGCTAACTGTAGTTTTAGATTTTTAAAACGATTCTTATCTCAAAGATTTTTAAAGCTTTAGATCCATCTCTAAAGACTACAACTTTATTTTGAAAGATATTTTTAATTAATATAATATAAGTATCTTTATGTCAACAACATAAGCGTAAAGAAAATGAAAACATACGAATTATTTACACCAAAAAAATTAGGTTCCATCGATTTGAAAAACAGAATTGTGATGGCGCCAATGACACGATGCAGAGCGATTGGAAATGTTCCTAATGAATTGATGGCTAAATATTACAATCAGCGTTCGAGTGCAGGCCTTATTATAACTGAAGGGACATCACCGTCGCCTAATGGATTAGGATATGCTAGAATTCCTGGTATTTTTAATGCTGAACAAGTAGAGGGCTGGAAAAAAACTACTGCTGTCATTCATAAAAACGGAGGAAAAATAATAGTTCAATTAATGCACTCCGGAAGAATTAGCCATCCTTTAAACATGCCAAAAGAATCCTTAATACTGGCCCCTTCTCAGGTAAAAGCAGCGGGGCAAATGTGGACAGATGCAAATGGTTTACAAGATTTTGTTGTACCTAATGAAATGACCCGTCAAGATATTTTACACGCCAAAACAGAATATATTTCTGCAGCTGAAAATGCGCTATTTGCAGGATTTGATGGTGTAGAATTACATGCTGCCAATGGATATTTATTAGAAGAATTTCTTTCTCCGGTTAGTAATATTCGAACAGGTGATTATGGAGGAAGTGTAGAAAACCGTTGCAAATTTGTAATTGAAGTGGCTGCGGCCGTTGCTCAAGCGATTGGAAAAGAAAAAACCGGAATACGGCTATCGCCCTATGGAGTTGCCAGCGATATGCCACATTATCCTGAAATTGAAGCTACTTATGATTATTTATCTAAAGAGCTTAACAAACTTGATATTGCCTACATTCATCTTGTGGATCATTCCGCTATGGGTGCTCCTGACGTTCCTCTGGAAATCAAAAAATTAATTCGTCAAAATTTTAAAAATACCATGATTATTTGCGGTGGTTATACAAAGGAAAGTGCCGAATTAGCTCTAGAATCTGGACTTACAGATCTTGTTGCTTTTGGAAGACCTTTTATTAATAATCCTGATTTAGTAGAAAGATTCCAAAATGATTGGCCTTTATCCGAGGAACTTGATATGGACTTATTTTACACAGCAGATGAAAAAGGATATACTGACTATCCGTTTTACAAAATTTGACTGTAACAAATTTTTACCTCTTAAATAATGTTTTACAGAAACTCTCAAAAGCTACTTAAAATGAAAGACATATCCCAATTGCTAGCTTTGTTAGGAGATGAGAAAGACGCTTTGTTAAATCACGTTTGTAAAACAATTATAAAAGATCAGCTTCACTTGCCGAATCCTTCCCATATCGATACTGTTTTTTTACAAAGCAATCGAAATGCGCAAACAATTAGGAGTTTAGCACAATTGTACCATCATGGTCAACTTTCGGACACTGGATACCTTTCAATTTTGCCTGTAGATCAGGGAATTGAGCATACTGCAGGAAGTTCTTTTGCTCCAAATCCAATCTATTTTGATCCGGAAAATATCGTCAAGTTAGCTATTGAAGCGAGTTGTAATGCAGTTGCTTCCACGATGGGCGGTCTTGCAATGCTATCCAGAAAATATGCCCATAAAATTCCGTTTGTGGTAAAAATTAATCACAACGAATTATTGACTTACCCCAATAAATACGATCAAATCATGTTTGGGAGTGTTCGAGATGCTTGGAACATGGGTGCTGTGGCCGTAGGAGCCACCGTTTACTTTGGCTCAGCTGAATCCGACAGGCAAATAATTGAAGTGGCAAAGGCTTTTGAAGAAGCACATACTTTAGGAATGGCAACTATTCTTTGGTGTTATTCCAGAAATGATGCCTTTATAAAAGACAACATAGATTATAATACCGCGGCGGACATTACCGGTCAAGCTAATTATTTAGGAGTTTCTATACAAGCAGATATCATTAAGCAAAAACTCCCAACCAATAATGGAGGTTTTAGTTCAATACAATTTGCCAAAACAAATCTGGAAATGTATACAAAATTATCCAGCTCAAATCCCATAGATTTATGTAGATATCAAGTAATGAATTGTTATTCAGGACGTATTAATATGATTAATTCCGGGGGAGAATCAAAAGGCGAAACTGATTTGGCAGAAGCCTTAAAAACAGCTGTAATAAATAAAAGAGCTGGTGGAGCGGGAATAATTATGGGTAGAAAAGCTTTTCAAAGACCTTTTAGCGAAGGCGTACAACTCATTCAGGCAGTACAAGAAATTTATTTAGCCAAAGAAGTTTCGATAGCCTAACCCTCAGATGGAGTTTTTATTCCAAATTAGTTAATAGAAATTACATTTGTAAAATACAAGATGATGTAATTTGAAAAGCTATTTTTTTAAATTATCACAGTATGAACAAAAAAGAAATAAAATATTTAAAAATATTGATTACCATTATCTTACAACAAAAAAAGGTGTGAAAGATGTAACTTATTCTTCTAATTTTATAATACTCTTTCAGAGGAATGCAATGATCTTTGTAATGTAAAATTTTCTCGATAAGCATGATTTAAACTTCAAATGTTTTAACGGTAGAATAAAAACTACATTTTTTGA
Source organism: Flavobacterium sp. DSP2-3-1 (assembly GCF_049896865.1). NCBI lineage: Bacteria > Pseudomonadati > Bacteroidota > Flavobacteriia > Flavobacteriales > Flavobacteriaceae > Flavobacterium > Flavobacterium sp. DSP2-3-1. The sequence goes on from NZ_JAFCVD010000003.1 coordinate 44,789, forward strand.
TACGATAATATTATTCAAATAAAATTAAGAAAATATGAAACTTCAAATAGGGATTACAGAAGCACATTTAAAAAACAGCATTTCGATCTTGTCTTCAATTTTGGCAAATGAAATGACTTTATATATCAAAGTAAGAAAATTTCATTGGAATGTATCCGGTCAAAGTTTTATGGAACTTCACAAATTGTTTGAAGGACAATATACTCAGCTGGAAGTTTCTGTTGATGAAACTGCAGAACGAATTAGCAAATTGGGTGGAAAGACGATTGGTACAATGAAAGAGTTTTCAGAGCTAACGATTATCATGGAATCTCCAAATCAATATCCAGGTCAAAAAGAAATGCTAAAAGAGCTATTAGAAGATCATGAAACGTTAATCATTCAGCTAAGAAAAGATGTTGATGCAAGCGCTGATGAAAATAAGGATGCGGGAACTGCTGATTTCTTAACAAGTTTGATGTTAGCGCATGAAACGATGGCTTGGACATTGAGAAGATATTTAGAATAACTAAAAAAATACAATATTATAAATGGAAAATTTAGAATCAGAAGTTTATATAATTTCTAGAAGTAATTGCAGAGTTGGAAAAATAACTGCGAAAAAACATGTTGAAGAAAATCAACTGATACAAGAAACCGACTGTCAAAAGTAATTAGAACGACAGAAGAAAATGATGAGTCATTTTCCTTTTATGACTGTACTATATGAATTAAAGTGCTTTACTCTTTTTCAAACAACTTAGAACCATTTAAAAAACAATTTCAAAACTGTCTCCTTGAGCTGTTAATGGAAAGAATTTCTTAGGTGGTTTTTTTGCTTTATGTGTTGTGCTTTAACTGACGTTTTCGCTCAAATTTATAAAGCTAAAGCTATCAAAATGTGTGAATGATACAACTTATTGCCATAGTTCTGTAACAAATAATGCTGCGGTGTTAATGACCTTTGTATAAACAATGTAACAAAAATGAAAATGAAAAAAATCCTTTTATTAAGTACGTGCTTAGCATTTACTTTAATATCGAAAGCACAAACGGAAGACAAGAAATGGAACGTTGGTCTTCATGGCGGTGTAACACAATACCAAGGTGATTTAGGAAATAATTTTTACAAAACTGATAAAGCATTTTACGGTTTTGGTGGTGTTTCTGTTTCTAGATATTTAGGTCGTTATTTCGATTTAAACTTTTTAGCATCAAAAGGAACAATTGGTTACAATAATGGTCCTTCAGGAAGTTTTAAAAGCGATTTTAATTCGGTTGCGTTAAATTTAAGATTTAACATGACAGGTCCTGAATCTTTTGTAAGGCCGTACGCATTTGCGGGTGTCGGAGCAATATTATTTGACAAAGATTTAAACTTTGATCAAGACAGAATTGATTACGCACTACCTACAGCGGGTGGTGGTTTAAATTTCAGATTAAGTGATGTGATTACATTGAATTTACAAGAAACATTTAGTTTTTCTAATAAAGACAGAAGAGACGGTGTTATAAATGGTAAAAAAGATGCTTATTTATCTCACATGGCTGGTTTGACTTTCAATTTAGGAGAGAAAAAAGATGCTGACAATGATGGTGTTTCAGATCGTAATGATACGTGTCCTGGAACTCCGGCTGGTGTAATTGTTGATAATAATGGTTGTCCATTAGACAGAGACAAAGACGGTGTTGCCGATTATTTAGATACTTGTCCAGATGTTGCAGGATCAGAATTATTAAACGGTTGTCCAGATTCAGATAATGATGGTGTTGCTGATATAAATGATAAATGCCCAGATACTAAACCGGGAATTAAAGTAGATGCAACTGGTTGTATTATGGATAATGACAAAGATGGAATTACTAATGATCTAGACCGTTGTCCAGATGTTGCTGGTCCAATGAGTTTAAATGGTTGTCCGGATTCTGACGGAGATGGTGTATCTGATATGGATGACCGTTGTCCTGCTGTAAAAGGAACTATGGAAAACAAAGGATGTCCTGAAATTACAAAACAAGATGTTGAAAGAATAACTTATTTAGGAAGTAAAATTTTCTTTGAAAACAATAGTGCCAAATTAAAAGTTGGATCATTAGTTCAATTAGATGAGTTGGTTAACATCATCAATAAATATGATTCTTCTAACCTAGTTATCGAAGGACATGCTGATAGCAATGGTAGCGATGCCTTGAATTTAGAGTTATCTCAAAAACGTACTGAATCTGTTAAAAATTATTTAATGGAAAAAGGTATTTCTGGATCAAGAGTTACAGCAGTTGGTTATGGTGAAAGTAAACCGATCGCTACAAATGCAACGGCAATTGGGCGTGCTAAAAATAGAAGAGTAGAGTTGAAAATGACCTACGAAAAATAGTAAGATTAGGTTGGGTTTTTGGTTTGGTTAGTTGAAGGGCTGTTGGAAACAACAGCCCTTCTTTTGTGCTCTGTGATTAAAGTCTAAAGAAAATAGAATAAAATAATATCCTATTTTGTTGTTTACAGGTCATAAATTACAAACATCTCTCTCATTATGAGATGTGTAAAATTTAAAAGTAAAGAGATTGAGGTATAAGAATAACTTCATTGAAAAGATCCTAATAACACTACAAGAAAATATTGGCGTTGAGTTTTTTTTGCCGGATCTAAACATAAGATTAAGTAAATGACATCTATTTTTGAAGTCAGTGCAAAACTATTAAACGTTGCTATTATAGTCGGAGCGAAATCGGGATCTAATCCCTTGCTGCAACTTAAGGAAGAGTTCCTACAACCCGTTTAAAATATTATTCCAAAGAGGTTTCGCAGCAATCAGAACTTTACAAAAGGAACATAATAAATGAATTGATTTATTTTGAAGAGCAAAACAATACTATAATTTGTAAAAAGACTTTTCAGAATTTTTTTAAAGATAGTGGGCTAAGGATGGATAAGAGCTCGACGTTTTTTTAAAGGAAAACCAAACAAGAATCAATTTGAATTAAAACAAAATCTAATAAAAAATCTGACAAAATTGGAACACACGAATATATGAACGTGTGTTTTGAAGACGAAAGTCATTTTGGACTTACTCCTAATGTTCCTAATACTTGGCAAGCAGAAAAAAATCCGATATTATTACTGTTTGTTGAAGGAAAATATCTAAATGTGATTGGATTTATGACTCGTAAAAATAATTTTTACTTTGCAGCCCATGAAACAACTTTTAATTCTGATAAAATGATTAGTTTCAGGAATAGTTTTGCTAACCAAACCGTCAAAAAAAAAGATTTGATTTTTGTTAACTCACCAATACAAAATTCAAAAAAAATTATGGATACAATTAAAGAATGAAATGAAAAAGAAATTTCGATTTACTCTTTACAACCATATCCTCAAGAATTGAACCTTACAGAAATATTGTGGCGAACAATAAAGTATTAACAATTGAATTTTAATGTCTATTCCACTTTTCAAAATTTCAAGAATAGATTATCTAGTATATTGGATAACATTGATTTAAAGTACAATATTAAATTTTAGCTATTAGTTAGTTTTCAAAGTAAAATAATTGCAGCAAATAAACTGTAAATAATGTAACTAATTTTAAAATTTATATAACACTTTTAATAAATAAGAAACTGATCTTTATAACTCAGATTTCTCCGGAACTTAATCCATATGATGTTTTTTTTAAAATTTTATCAATGATATATTTATATAACTCACATGGTAGCTTTAAAAAAAGAAGGTATTAAAATTCAGAAAATGTTGTTCGATTTTAAAAATGGAGGAGCCCCAAATCCTGTATAAATAAACGAAGGAAATAACAACCATTTCTTTACTGAATGGTAAGCAATGGTAATTATTGTAATGTTACAGTACATATAATAAACAACTTACCATTTCATTATTAAGCAGGTCCTTCAATTGAAAAAAAAATTGACTGTCCATAATCTATTGATATTAAAGATACTATAAAAGGCTTTATTTATTCAGCTTGTAAAGCATTGTTTGATTTACATGAGGCCACAATGAAATAGAACTATTACCGTATCCTTTCTTTAAACCCAAATTGAGTTGAAGATTAAAAGGATAAGTAGATAATAGATATTTCCCTTTAGATATTGCTTGATTTAGAGATAATCTTTCTAAAAATTATGATACAGTCCATAAATAGGCAATTTGTTTCGCGCTTAATTAGAATTACTTAAAGAATTAATCCTAAATTATAGATAATGATCAATAAAATCAAGGTTAAACGTCAAAATATCCAATTTAAAAGCATCCTATCAAAAGCTTATGTGAATGAGTCAAACAATTTACTGCTAGTAGGTACAAAAAAAGAGTTGCCCGAAATCTTATTTATTACAACATATCCTGCTCGAGAATGCGGTATAGCTACCTATTCCCAAGATTTGATTAAAGCGTTGAATAATAAATTCAGGGATTGTTTTAAAATAACAATTTGTCCTTTAGAATCTAACAATGAGCAACATGTTTATACTGATTCCATAAAATATTTACTAAATACCGATCATCCGAATGGTTTTAGTAATTTGGCGAATAAAATTAATACTAATGTCAATCTTCAGATGGTATTAATTCAGCATGAGTTCGGGTTATTTAAAAATAATGAAGCCGATTTAAAACAGTTTCTGAAAATAGTTCAAAAACCTGTTATCATTGTATTCCATACAATATTACCCAGGCCAAATCCATGCTTGCAAGCAAATGTTCAAGAAATAGTACAAGAAGCGCATTCCATTATTGTAATGACTAATTCGGCTGCTGATCTATTAGTAAAAGACTATGATGTTGCTGCAGATAAAATCACAATAATTCAACACGGGACTCATTTAGTTCCTCATTCTGACAAAGAGGAATTAAAAATAAAATATAAATTAAGTGGAAAAAAAATACTTTCTACTTTTGGATTGTTAAGCTCTGGAAAAAGCATTGAAACCACTTTAGATGCATTACCACAAATTATAAAAAAGAATAAAGACGTAATATTCTTAATTATTGGAAAAACCCATCCATCTGTTATAAAAGAAGAAGGCGAAAAATACCGTTTGATGCTTCAAGCTAAGATTGAAGACTTACAACTTCAGGAACATGTTCAATTTATAAATCATTTTCTGCCGTTACCAAATCTTTTAGAATACTTACAACTTACTGATATTTATTTATTTACTTCCAAAGATCCAAATCAAGCGGTAAGTGGAACCTTTTCGTACGCTATTAGTTGTGGTTGCCCAATTATTTCTACTCCTATCCCCCATGTGTGTGAAGTATTAAAAAATAATGTTGGAATTATCATTGATTTCAACAATCCTAAACAATTGGCTAAAAAAACAAATATTCTATTGCTAGACGAGCAGTTGAGAAAGAATATGGGATCAAACGGTTTGCATAAAATAGCTCCTACCGCTTGGGAAAATGCAGCAATTGCTCATGCTATGTTATTTGAAAAAATTGGAGAAGAAAACTTCCACTTGCGTTATAAAATTCCAAAAGTCAATCTGGATCATATAAAAAAGCTCACGAAACCTTTTGGAATGATTCAGTTTTCGAAAATTAATCAGCCTGATATTGATTCGGGATACACTTTAGATGACAATGCCAGAGCAATGGTAGCTATGTGTCAACAGTATGAATTAACAAAGGACGAGGAGAATTTAAAATACATTCAGATCTATTTTGACTTTATAAAGTATTGTTTACAGCCTGACGGATATTTTCTAAATTATGTAGATGAAGAATACCTTTTTACAGCGCAAAATTATACTACAAACTTGGAAGATTCAAATGGAAGAGCGATATGGGCTTTGGGCTATTTAAATTCAATTGGTGCTATTCTTCCCGAAGAGTTAGCAAAAGATGCTGACGTTACAATGCAACGAGCCTTATTAAAAGTGCTTGAAATTCATTCCACTCGAGCTATGGCTTTTATAATTAAAGGGATCTATTATTACAATATAAAAAAAGTATCAGAGCAAAACATTTCTACAGTTAAGGCGCTAACCAATAGGTTAGTACAAATGTACACACACGAAACAGAAAAGGAATGGACGTGGTTTGAAAGTTATCTTACTTATGGTAACAGTATTTTGCCTGAAGCTATGCTTTGTGCTTGGTTAGTCACAGGAAAATTAATTTATAAGGAAATTGCAAAAACATCTTTTGACTTTCTTCTTTCTGAAATTTTTGTAGAAAACCGGATTCGGGTAATTTCTAATAAAGGGTGGCTTAACAAAGAAAATAAATTGGCTCCGAGTCCTATAGGAGGCGAACAACCTATTGATGTCGCGTATACTATTCTTGCTTTAGGGAAATTTGCTCTTGTTTTTGAAAATGAGCAATATCTTCAAAAAATGGAAACCGCTTTTAATTGGTTTTTGGGAAACAATCATTTATACCAAATTATTTACAATCCTTGCACTGGCGGATGTTATGACGGATTAGAAGATAATTATGTAAATCTAAATCAAGGTGCGGAGTCAACTGTGAGCTATTTGATGGCAAGATTAACTGTAGAAAAATCTTTGAAAAGAGAAATAAAAAATATTCCTATAAAAATTTGAAATACAAATAATTTCACAAAATTTCCTTCATTCAAAATCAATGTGATTTATTAATATGATTTACAAAAATGTAATTAAATAAATTTATGTAAATTTATACAATTATTAAAAAAAAAAATAACCACCTGAACTTTAGACTTTTACAATTATAGTTGCCGATATTAAAGCATGTTACATGAATAAATCCAAAAACAAATCATCATGACAGCATTGAAATAATTAGGAATTTAGATGGATCAGTACTAGCGGATCTAATGGAACTAACATTAAATTATTTCGAAATTGAAACTAATGAATCAAAGTTTCTAAACAAGGAAAAAATAAATATTTAGCAAAAAACGAAAATTTCATGCTTTCAAAAGATCCAAAACAATTGTACAACTATTACAAAAAATTGGCGAAACAATTAAAAACTAAAAACGCGTAATTCTTTTTGGTCTTACGGATGCAAAAGTAGCTTTGTTGGATCTAGTTAGTGGAAATAAACATTTTCTTAAAATTGAATTCAAAATCAAAAACATTGATAAGCTAAAATTAAATCCGCGACATAATTTTGCCTAAAAATATTTTTCTAAAGCATAATCTTATTACTAAAAAATAACTTTTAAATAATTAACTTTTAAATAAATATAAATGAAAAGCAAAACCATAGGAATTATACTGATTGTTTTAGGAATATTAATGTTGCTTTACAATAGCTTTAATTTTACAACTACAGAAAAAGTGGTTGACATAGGCCCTATTGAAATAAATAAAGAAGTAAATCATCCAATTGCCTGGTCGCCCATAATAGGTATTGTACTTGCTGTAGGTGGTGTTGTTTTGCTAGTGTTTGGTACTAAGAAAAATTATTAAATTAAGGAAATCATTTTTATTTACGTGTGAATAATATAACTTTTTACAATATTTATATAACATATTTATTGCTTTGATTGTGAAATTTGTATTGTATTATAATCAAAAAAAAACATACAATGACAATTCAACTAAATTTAGATATTAAAAAAATATTCATTAGCGCTTTAGCTTTAATCGTGTTTTTATCGTTTGCCTCTTGCAGCAAAAATATTGCTTTTCAAAACTCTTCAATAGTTCCGGCTGCGCAAGGAAAAGTGAGTGTTAAAAAAGACAGTAATAAGAACAATGCAATCAAAATAGAAATTACAAATTTAGCAGAAGTAACCAGATTACAACCTTCTAAAAATGTATACGTTGTTTGGATGGAAACGGAAGATTCTGTTGTGAAAAATATTGGACAAATAAAAAGCGACACTGGTTTTATGTCATCAAAACTTAAAGCGAATTTTGAAACCGTTACATCATTTGCACCAGTAAAAATATTCATTACAGCTGAGGACAACGCAGATGTTCAGTACCCTGGAATGCAACTTGTTCTCACAACAAATAAATTTTAATTTCATATAAAATTAATTTGTAGAAACTACTATTGTTGTTGACTTGATTCTTGAGTACTCGTAATAAATTGAAAAGAACCTGATAATACTGTCTCTATTTTAAAACTGAGAAATGACTTTCCTAGCAGTTGGAATAAATTGATTAAAAAAATAGGTTTCATTTCTTTTATTAATCAACAATTCTTTCCCGAAAACCATCCTTTCAGTTCGTTTAATATTTAATAATTAAGATGATGAATAAAGAAAAATCAATTGTAGTGTTAAATAATCTTATTGAAATCAACAATGAAAGAATTGAGATTTATAAAACAGCTAAAAAAGTAACTGAAGAGAACGATTTAAAAGATTTGTTTTCCGAATTCCAGAAAACAAGCGCAATTTTCAAATCAGAACTTGTTGAAGAGGTGCAGAAAATGGGAGGAGTTCCTGTTAAGGTGGCCAGAAATAAAAGTTTATTGGTAAGGGTTTGGATTATTTTTAAATCAAAACTCATGGGGCAAGAAAGAGAAGACATTTTAAACACGCTTGAATACAATGAATTTGTGGCTATAAAAAGTTATAAGGATACCTTGTCTGACAACTTGGACCATCTTACCGCTGAACTTCATATTATGCTTAAATCACAACAAATTTTGTTAACAGCACATCATGATAAAGTTAAAAAATTAGGTGATTTGATGTTATCGTAAGTAAAATATGCTGCGAATTTTACTCAATTTTTCATTCGATTACTTAAAATTTTCAAACATTTAGAATTTAATTATTAGTTCAATCAGATAGGTATTTCAAATTTAAGTACAAATGTTTTAAAAATATTAGGTAGTAATTCTGTTAATTAATTTTGTAAAATGCAAATTCATACTTTTCATAAGTTAAAAAAAAATCACAAAATTCTTTTTATTTTGAATATTTCAAATAATAGTAAAGTATTTCACGGATTATGCTAAACAAAGAAGATTATGATAAGTCACTAGATTAACCAACCTAAATTTCCTTGACGATATCCTTTCTCCGCGACCAGATGAAATTATTTGCCTTCAAAAAATCAAAAAATAATATTAATGATAAATGAATAACATAGTAACCACAAAAAAGGAGAGTCTAACGATCTATTTAAAAGAAACTTTTAATGATGTAGGCAAAGTTACGATGTTCTCCGCACGCTTCTTTAAGGAAGTAGTTAAGCCTCCGTATGAAATGAAGGAGTTCATTAAGCAATGTTACGTTATTGGCTACAAATCATTACCATTAGTAACTATTACGGGTTTCATAATGGGACTAGTTCTTACATTGCAATCGAGACCTACTTTAGCTAAGTTTGGTGCAGAATCCTGGTTACCAAGCATGGTTGCGTTATCCCTTATCAGAGAAATAGCTCCTGTAATAACCGCTTTAATTTGTGCAGGTAAAGTTTCCTCCGGTATTGGTGCCGAATTAGGTTCCATGAAAGTAACAGAACAAATTGATGCCATGGAAGTTTCAGCCATAAATCCTTTCAAATATTTAGTAGTTACCCGAATTTTAGCAACAACGCTTATGATTCCGTTATTAGTAATTTATGCTGACGGTGTTGGAGTTTTAGGTGGATATGTTGGAATCAATATCCACAGTGAAGTGAATTTATATCGATATCTGGCCCAGGTTTTAGAATCGATAGCTTTTTTAGACATTTTCCCAGCAACCATAAAAACTTTTTTCTTTGGCTTTTTTATCGGAATGATTGGCTGTTACAAAGGATTTAATGCGGCTAATGGAACAGAAAGTGTTGGTAAAGCCGCTAACTCTGCAGTTGTCACCGCATCGCTGACTATATTTATAATTGACATGTTAGCGGTACAGATAACTGATTTATTCTTTTAAAATGACACAAGAAAAGACATCGATAAATGGTACTTCAAGGGTTGATACCAATGCGCCAGTGATTGAAATTAAAGATATATATAAATCCTTTGGTAAAAACGAGGTTTTGAAAGGCGTTACTTTTTCTGTCAATAAGGGAGAAAACTTAGTTGTATTAGGTAAATCCGGTTCAGGGAAATCAATTGCTATAAAATGCTTAGTTGGTTTGGTCGAAGTTGACAAAGGCGAAATAAATGTTTTTGGAACTGATATTACCAAATTAGACAATAATGAACTCAACGAAATTAGGGTTCGCATTGGATTTTTATTTCAAAATGCCGCTCTATATGATTCGATGAGTGTTCGAGAAAACCTAGGCTTTACTTTAAAAAGACATGCTAAGGATTTATCTGCTGAGGAAGTGGAAAATCAAATAAAAAATGTTTTAGAAAGTGTAGGTTTGAGCGAAGCTATTGACAAGATGCCTTCGGAATTATCCGGCGGTATGCGCAAAAGAATTGGACTTGCAAGAACACTTATATTAAAACCTGAAATCATTTTATACGATGAACCCACTACAGGATTAGACACTATAACTTCCAGAGAAATAAGTGAACTTATATTAGAAATCCAAAAGAAAAACAAAACATCTTCTATAATAATTACGCATGATATGCCTTGTGCCAAACATACTGGTGACCGTATCATTATTTTAAAAGAAGGCATAATACACGCAGAAGGAACATACGAAGAATTAGAAAAAAGCGACGATGAATGGGTGCGCTCTTTTTTCATATAACCAATAAAAAAATAAAAAATGAACAAGGAATCTGGATACCAATGGAAATTGGGAATGTTTGTAATAATAGGATTAATACTTTTTGTAGGAACCATTTATTTTGTTGGAAAACAAAAAAATTTATTTGGATCTACTTTTGAATTATATTCAAAATTTAATTCGGTTAATGGGCTTGAAGTAGGAAATAATGTTCGCTTATCAGGTATTAATATCGGTACTGTTGATGAAATTGAATTTTTGACGGACACTTCTGTAGTAATAAAATTAGTCATCAAAGACGAAGTTCGTAAATACATTAAAAAAGATGCTATCGCCAGTATTAACTCAGATGGTTTGATGGGCGATAAAGTACTTACAATTTCCTCAGGTAAAAACTCTACGGTCATAGTGGAAAATAGCAATTACATAGCTTCCAAACAATCGATAGAAATGGATGATTTAATGGTTAGTGTCAAAAAAAGTGTCGATAACGCCGGAATTATTACAGCGCAGCTTGCTCAATTCAGTTACAGCATGAACAATGGTAACGGTGCATTATCCAGGTTAGTTTCTGATGAGGAATTTGGAAATAGCATAAAAATCATGGTCACTAATCTTGAAAATAGCTCAACCGAATTCAAAAAATTTACTGTAAATATGAATAACGGAAAAGGAGCTTTGTCTAAACTAGTTAGCGATGAAAGAATGGGAAAAGTTATAGATTCATCTTTAACGAACGTTAAATCTGCGACAAAAGGACTGAATGAAGTTATTGAAGCTGCCAAAAATAATTTCTTGTTGAAAGGATACTTTAATAAAAAGAAAAAAGCAGAAGCAAAAAAATTGGAGGACGCAGTTGATTTAGAAGAAGAGGAAATGAAAAAAGAATTAAAAATTGGTGATGAAAATGATTCTTTAAAATAATTAATTTACACAAATGGTAACCAATTTAAAACAAGATTATACTTTAAAATATTATGACGTTTAAATTAGTTATTTCCAACAATTATTAATAAATATATTTAAATAATTTATCATGAAAACAGAAAAAGAAATCAATCAGGCAATACTCGAAATTACTATGAAAATACGCAATGAATATCCTGAATTAATTAAGTATTTATCAGAGATGCCAGTAACTATTCCTGATGTTGATCAGCCAGAAGTAACTATTAAAGTACTGAGCGATTATTATGAATCTCTCGAAAATTTATTAAAAAAATATAGTCAAAGCCATAATTAATATACAACTACACAACGTTATTCTTAGTTATAGTCTTAATATTTAAAGAATACCGTTCTATTTCATTATTTTTTTTTTGTTAATCTGTGTTATAATCTACTGAATCAGTGAATAATGAAACTAATCTTTATAGTTATATAACTGCTTGAACTTGTAAAAGTCCCAAATTTGTAAAGTGAAAACTATTTCGCATTCAATACACAATAAATAAATGGATCCGATAGAGCGCGAGGGAAACTGGGAAGAACAAAAAAAAGAGTTAAAAGAAAAGTTTGCTGCTTTGACGAATAATAAGGCACTTTTTTCAGAAGAGAAAAAAGAAGAAATGTTTAAAAAGTACCAAGCTAAACTGGGGATAACCAGAGAAGAATTATTTAAAATATTCCAAGGACTTTGAGTAGTATTCTACAACCTACTAGCAAATTAAAAATTTTGCTTGACAAAAATAATTTTATTACCTTTAACATACTCACAATAAACAAATTACATTTAAATATTAAAATATAATTCCAAAACAAACAATAAAAATAACCCAAAATGAAAAAAATACTTTTTACACTCGCCATTACAACATTCATGGCCGGAACTGTTTTAGTAGGATGTCAAAATACCTCAAAAAAAGAAGAAGCTGCTAAAGATAATGTAGAAGAAGCAAGAGATAATCTTGATGATGCCAAAGAGGAATTGTCAGATGTAAGAGCCGCAGCTACAGAGAAAGAGTGGAATGATTTTAAAGACAGCACTAATTCTACTATTAAGCAAAACGAAATTCGAATTGCGGAAATGAAAACCAAAATGAAAAGAACCGGTAAATCAATTGATGAAATATATGCAAAACAAATTGAAGAATTAGAGCAAAAGAACAAGAACATTAAACTAAAAGTGCAAGAATACAAAAACGACACTAATAGTGACTGGGAATCTTTTAAAGAAGAATACAATCGAGACATGGATGAATTAGGAGCTGCTATGAAAAATATGACAGTAGACAATAAATAGTAAATTAAAAAGGCGAGTTTTTTAACTCGCCTTTTTTTGTATAATTAATACTTTTTTAACAATACAAATACTGATTTTATAGCGCCAAGGTGTGAATAATGTAACTTTAAATTAAAGTATTGTAACAACTTATTAGTACAATCTGCAGATATTTGTTGTGTAATTATTCGATAAAAAACAAACAAAATGAAAAATTCAAAGAAACTAATTTTTGCTTCATTAGTATTAAGTTTAATGACTTTCACAAGTGTTAAGGCTCAAGAAAATGAAACTAAATTTGGTGTAAAAGGGGGCGTAAATTTCTCTAATTTTTATATCGATGATGTTGATGACAATAATGTGTTAACAGGATTTAATTTTGGCTTTTTTGCTAAATTACCTATTTCAAATAATATCTTTTTACAACCAGAGATTTCTTATACTGGAAAAGGTTCTGAATTAGTTTACAACAATCCGTTAGTTAGTGGTACTGCACAATTCAAATTAAATTATATCGAAGTGCCTCTTTTATTAGTAGTAAATGTGACGAAAAATTTTAATATTCATGCTGGTCCTTACGCTGCTTATATGATAAGTGGTAAAACGACGAATAAATCTAATAACGGCAGCTACAACTTTGAAGACAAAATTGATGTTGATGATTTCAACAGATTTGATGCAGGTCTTGCTGGAGGTGTAGGTTTAGATTTAGAGTCTGTCAGTTTTGGCGTGCGTTACAATTACGGACTGACTAAAATTGGAAAAGACAATTCAGACTTTGCTTCTTCAGATGCTAAAAACAGTGTATTGAGTGTTTATGCTGCATTTGGATTTTAATCAAGCAATAATACAAATAAATATATCGCAATTTTTTTGAGAATAACCATTTAAGAAACCTGTAAAGGTTTAGAAAGTGTTTAAAAAAACAAACAAATGAACAAATAAACTAATCACTAAAACTAAAAATCATGAGCAACCTTCTTTACACCATCGCAGTAATCTTAGTTATCTTTTGGGCAATTGGATTCTTTGCATACAGTGCCGGATCAATTATTCATATCCTTCTTGTTATTGCTGTTATAGCAATCTTATTTAGACTTATCTCGGGTAGAAAAATCTAATTCAATCGTTATTAAAAAAATTATATCAATAATAAAATCGTAAAAAATTAAAAAATGGGCAATCTTCTTTATACAATCGCAGTGATACTGGTTATCTTTTGGGCAATAGGATTTTTTGCATTCAGTTTAGGATCAATAATTCACGTACTTCTTGTAATTGCAGTTATTGCGATACTTTTTAGACTTATTCAAGGAAGAGGTATTTAATTCAATTTTAAAATAATAAATAATAATTAAAATAAATAATTATGAAAGCAGATAAAATAATATTAGGAATTTTGGGTGGAGTGGCTGTAGGAGCATTATTGGGAGTATTGTTTGCCCCTGAAAAAGGAGACAAAACAAGAACAAAAATAATGGATAAAAGTAATGACTATGCTGACGAATTAAAAGGTAAGTTAGATACTCTATTGGGTTCAATTACTCAAAAATACGAAAAAATCTGGAAAGAAGGAGAATCTTTGGTATCTGAAGGAAAATCAAAATTTTACGATACAAAAAGTGAAGGTGAAACTTTACTTGCTGAAGGAAAATCTAAATTTTACGATGCAAAAAACGAAATTAAAAATACAAATATTTAATTAGATATTTAATTTTTAAAATTTCATTCTAAGTCCGTTTACAAACTATATCATGGAAAACAACGCAACAACAATAGAAATGCTTTTTGAAAGAGCAGAGGATTACACAAAAACAACAGTAGAATTGGCGAAGTTATATGCAGTGGATAAAACTGCTGATTTTATATCTTCTCTTATTTCTCAATTGGCTATTTCTATTGTTTTTGCAATGTTTGCCTTTTTGGTAAATATTGGCCTTTCATTATGGATTGGGGAATTAGTAGGCAAAGTTTATTATGGCTTTTTTATAGTATCAAGTTTTTATTTATTAGTTGCAATTATTCTTTACATATTTAAAGATCAATGGATCAAAACGCCTATCAGCAATTTTATGATTGTTAAAATGCTTAAAAAAAATTAATATGAAAAAGATAAACCAGACAGAAATTCTTAAGGAAACTATCTTATTAATGAAAATGAAACAAGCTGATGAATTAGTACAACTTAAAGATCAGTATCATCACACTCTTGAAAGTTTAAAACCTTTGAATCTAATAAAAAAGGCTTTTGGATTAGTAGCCACTTCACCTGAAATAAAAGGGAATATTCTAAGCAATGTTATAGGCATGACAACAGGATATTTGACTAAAAAAGTTTTGTTAGGAGGAACTCACAATCCAATTAAAAGAATATTGGGTACAGTTTTGCAATTTGCAATAACTAATATTGTTACAAAACAGTCTGGAAAACAAATAGACAACGACCTACAAAACGTTTAAGTGTGTGCTAATTACTTTTAAAATTTTTGAAATTCTTACTTAACTTAATTCTAATCTTTGTTTTCTTATAAGTGGTTAAAAACCCATAGTAATCAACTCCAAAATTTTTTACTTTTAAAATTTTAATGTGGAATATTATGATTAAAAGAATAAAAAAGAAGATTTAATACCTAAAAACAATCTACTGGCTTTTCAAAATCAAAAAAAATAAAAGCGAGCCGCAGAATTAACAAAAGTTAATGCTGAACTAAATATCGCTGAAAAACATCATAAAAATTCATTATTGGCTAAAAGTAATTATGTTCATTATCTCTCGCAGATTCAGATAGCTGGTCCTGCATATTTTAGGCATACCTTTTCAACTGCATGAGTCTTCAAATTCTTTATGGGAGAGTGGAGAATGTTTAGATCTTATTAAACAATTTGCCCTAACGCTTGATTCTTTTATTAAAGAATTAACAATTTTTACATCCAATTTAATACAAAAAGAAAAAAAGTTGAATGTTGATGATTTTAAAAAATTTTAATTCAAAATTATCTAAACATAACTTTTAGTTTTACTTCCACCACGATTTATCTTAATAATCTTAATCAATTATTTGTAATGCTGTTGTTTCATGCGATACAAGTAGTATTTTTCGTTACCATTATTTTAAAATAAAGTTTAAAAATGATGAACACTCCCCTATCTTTCTTTTTCTATGGTTGTATTTATTAGTATCCTATTTCTCTAGAACAATTAAATGATATAACACAATGTTAACATAGATAATACCGTAAAAGATTGATTTTAAACAACCTAATTATTTTTTTAACAAATAAAATAAGTGAATTTTATAACTTATTAAAATAATTTTATAATGCATTTCGTCGTTAAAAGTGCGTACTTTGACTGTTAAATTATTAATCCCCTAAATTCTAAAAAATGAATATCAAAAAACTACTACTAACCTTTGCAATTTTGATTATTGCATTAATTTCTGGTTGTGCAGAAGACAATTTTATCGAGACCGAGGGCGTTTGTCCGGTAGTATCCTCTACTATCCCGCTTAATGGAGCTTTAGGAGTTCCCTTAAGACAAGTTATTTCTGCAACATTTAATGAAGAAATGAACCCAACAACGATTAATGCAGCTACTTTTATTGTAACAGAAGCTAACGGCACTGCTGTTGCAGGTGCGGTTACTTACAGCGGAACAACTGCTACGTTTACTCCTTCAAGTTTTTTGAAGCCAAACACTACTTACGTTGGAAGAATTAAAACTGGTGTAAAAGATGTGATGGGTAATGCACTTCAAACGGATTATGTTTGGACATTTAGTACCGGAATGCTTATTGTTCCTACTGTGATTACAACAGATCCTACAAATAATGCTACAAGTGTTCCCTTAAATAAAACAATTACTGCGACATTTAGTATGCCAATGGATCCATTGACATTAAACAATTTTACTTTTATCGTAAATCAAGGAACTAATCCAGTTGCTGGAACGATTACTTACGCTGGTTCAGTTGTATCTTTTACTCCGACTGCTCCATTTACTCCCAACACAATTTATACTGTTACTATTACTACTGGTGCTAAAAATTTAGACGGAACACCTTTGGCTAGTAATTACGTTTGGAAATTCACTACCGTAGCTGCTCCAACAGTAACTGCAACTGACCCTCTTAATAATGCTACAGGAATAAATTTAAACAAAACGGTTACCGCAACCTTTAGTACAGTGATGGATCCTTTGACTATTAATGCCACTACTTTTACTTTAAAACAAGGTACAACAATCATTCCTGGAGCAGTAACTTACACAGGTTCTACTGCCTCTTTTAAACCTACTAATCCTTTATTAGAAGGTAAAATTTATACTGCTACAATTACAACTGGTGCAAAAAGTGCTGCCGGAGTACCTTTAGCGAATGACTATGTATGGAACTTTACCACATTGGTTGCTAATGCTCCCGCTCCTACTGCAGGTCTATTTTTCGGAGTATTTGGTGGAAATGCAGGAATTACAAATCAAGGTCTGAATACAAGGATTAACAATGGAGGTATAGGAACAACAGCTGCTTCCACATTAGTAACAGGTTTCACTGATAAATTAGCTACGCCTAATGAGGTTTATACAGTTACACCACTTAATAATGGACTAGTATTTGGTGGAATTTATACCGCTGCACCACCTCCAGGAAATGCTTTAAAAGCACAAAAAGCACTAGAAGGATTAAATGAAGCAAGAGCATTATGGAACAGTATTTCTCCCGCTTCAAAACCAGGTGGAAGTGACCAAGGATCAGGTGAGCTTGGTGGACTAACTTTAGCCGCAGGAGTTTATAAATCAGCCAGTGGTACATATAAAATCACAAATGGAGATTTGACTTTATCTGGAAGCGCAACTGATGTTTGGATTTTTCAAGCTGAAGCTTCATTAACAGTAGGTTCTCCAGCAGCTACCAGAAATGTTAAATTAACAGGTGGTGCGTTGGCTAAAAATGTATATTGGTATGTAGGTAGCGCAGCAGTTATTAACTACGCCGGTGGTGGTGTTATGACAGGAAACATAATTGCAGAAGACGGTGTTACATTATCTTCTCCAGGTAGTAGCACGACTTTACCAGGGCAGGAAACGATATTAAACGGAAGAGCAATTTCATTAATCGCCTCGGTAACTATGGTTAATACCATCATTAATGTTCCTGCAAACTAAGCAGTTAATATATAGTTTAAATATCCCGTCTTTGGGCGGGATTCATTTAAATAAAATCTAATATTAAAATATATAAAAATGATATCAAAAAATATTTATAAAGAGACATTATGTATTTCATTGTCTCCCAATAAACTAACCGTTAAAGGAGCTGCAATTATTGCTTTATCATGGTTAAGTTTGCAAACAACGGTTCAAGCTCAAGAAGCTCAAGTAATAAAATATGCAAAACCTTCGTGGTACTTTGGAGTTGCTGGTGGTGCTAATGCTAATTTTTATCGTGGTTCTACAAACCAGTTGAATGCTGCTTTTACACCTCCCGCTACATTTCACGATGGAGATGGTATTGGTCTTTTTGTTGCGCCACTTTTAGAATACCGTCCTGCTACTTCAAGATGGGGAGTAATGCTACAAGCGGGTTATGATAGCCGTAAGGGTTCTTTTGATCAAGTACTTACAGCATGCGATTGTCCTGCAGATTTATCAACTGACCTTAGTTACATCACCGTAGAACCAAGCGTACGTTTTGCACCGTTTAAATCTAATTTTTACCTCTATGGAGGTCCACGTTTGGCTTTCAATATGGATAAATCATTTACGTATCAATTAGGTATTAATCCAGCTTTCCCTGATCAAGCACCTTCTGCTGCTGTAACAGGTGAATTTAGTGAAATTGAAAAAACTATTTTGTCAATGCAAATTGGTGCTGGTTATGATATTCCACTTTCTTCGGATAGTAATAAAACACAATTTGTATTGTCGCCTTTTGTTTCTTTCCAACCTTATTTTGGTCAAAATCCACGTGCAACAGAAACATGGAACATAACTACGATCAGAGCTGGTGTTGCGCTTAAATTTGGACAAGGACAAAATATCCAGCAGGCTACAGATATGGTTCAAGACCGTGAGGTTAATTTCACTGTAAATTCTCCAAGCAATGTTCCCGGAGAAAGCAGAATGACTGAAATTTTCCCACTTAGAAATTACGTTTTCTTTAATGAAGGATCAAGTGAAATTCCAAATCGTTATGTTTTGTTAACGAAAGCTCAAGTAAAAGACTTTAAAGAAGATCAATTGGAAACATTTGCTCCAACAAACTTATCAGATCGTTCTAAACGTCAAATGACTGTTTATTATAACGTTTTGAATATTCTAGGAGACCGTATGCAAAAAAATCCTTCAGCGACAATTACTTTGGTGGGTTCATCAAATAATGGCAATACAGATGGTCTCACTATGGCAGAATCTGTTAAAACATATTTGATAAATGTATTTGCTATAAATGAAGCTAGAATTACAACCAAAGGTCAAAACAAACCAAATATTCCATCTGAACAACCAGGAGGAACACAAGAATTAGTGTTGCTACGTGAAGGAGATCGTAGAGTTTCTATCGAAAGTAACTCTCCAGATTTATTGATGGAATTTCAAAGTGGCCCTAATGCTCCATTGAAACCAGTACAAATTGTTCCATCACAAGTGGCACCTGTTGAAAGTTATGTGACCTTTAATAATAAAGGAGCTGGAGAAGCTTTATCTTCTTGGTCATTACAAATCGCTGACGAACAAGGAAAAGTACAATCTTTTGGACCTTATACTGAGGAAGAAGTTAAAATTCCTGGAAATTTAATTTTGGGTAGTCGTCCAGAAGGAGATTATAAAGTAAAGATGATTGGTCAAACTAAAAGTGGTAAAATTGTAGAGAAAGAAACTCCGGTTCACATGGTGCTTTGGACTCCTGCAAAAATGGACGAAGGCATGAGATACAGTATCATCTATGAATTTAATAGCTCTACAGCAATCACAATGTATGAAAAATACCTTACTGAAGTGGTAGCACCAAAAATTCCTTCTGGAGCAACGGTAGTTATCAAAGGTCATACTGATATTATTGGTGAAGAAATCTACAATCAAGGATTATCTCTTTCACGTGCAAATGATGTAAAACGTATCATTGAAAGTTCTTTAACTAAAACCGGCAGAAACGATGTTAAATTCGAAGTATCTGGTTACGGTGAAAATGAAAATAATGCTCCTTTTGAAAACAAAACTCCTGAAGAACGTTTTTACAATCGTACCGTAATTATTGATATTATTCCTGCCGCTAAATAATTCAAATTAGCAGAGAATACATTTTATATTTAACAAAAAAGGATAGAAACTTAAAAGTCTATCCTTTTTTTTGTGCCAAAATTTAACTCATGAATCTATGGTAACAGCATGAACAAGAATTAATTCTTTTAAATAATTGTCATAAAAAAGCATCTGATCAGATTTTGTATTTTCCAATTTCATTTTCAAACAGTAGATTAAAGCAAAAAAAAATAGTATTTTTACTATTCACTTTATGTAAAACATGACTTCAAACGAACAAATACTTGTCAAATTTTATACTGCTTTTGCAAATGCTGACGCGGCAACAATGTGTGAATGTTATTCTCCCATCATTCAGTTTCGAGATCCTGCGTTCGGTTTATTAAAAGGAGATGATGTTTGCCAAATGTGGAAAATGTTGATTGAAAAAAGTAAAGGAAACATCAAGATTGAATTCTCAAACCTTAAAGCGGATGACTACTTGGGTTCCGCACAATGGATCGCTAGATACAACTTTAGCAAAACCAATAGAAAATTAGTAAATATTATACAGTCTCAATTTCAATTTAAAGACGGATTAATTATAAAGCAAACTGATGAGTTTGACATCTGGAAATGGTCCAAACAAGCTTTCGGAACTACCGGATATTTATTAGGTTGGACTGGTTTTTTTCAAAAAAAAATACAACAACAAGCACTTTCATCATTGAAAAAATACAAAGAAACTAAAAATGCTAATTGAAAGTTTAAAGACACTATTCAACCGAGATTTAAATCAGCTAAAAACCGAAATTGAGTCGTACCAAAATGAAAGTGATATTTGGAAAATCCAAAAAGGAATAGCCAATTCAGCCGGGAATCTTTGTTTGCATTTGGTAGGAAATCTTAATACATACATTGGCGCCGAATTTGGAAAAACCGGATATATCAGAAACCGAGCACTCGAATTTTCACTAAAAGATATTCCAAGAGCAGAATTAATACAAAAAATCGAAGAAACCATTGCCGTTGTTGACAATGCATTAAATACAATATCAGAAGAAGAATTAAAAAAGGAATACCCTCTTTTAGTTTTCCAAAACAATACTTCTACTGAGTTTATTCTTGTCCATTTGACCACGCACCTAGCCTATCATCTGGGACAAATTAATTACCACAGAGGATTATTGGAATCTTAAAACATTAGCAATGATCGGCAATTTAGTAAATTGCTACACGTTTTAGGTTCATACTTAAATCGTTTATAAAGTTAGGAAGAGTAAGAAATAACGCTTACAATACAACAATTATATGTCAGAATCTTCTAAAAAACCCGTTTCGTTTCAATCCAGTAGGAAATATTCCATTTTAGAGATACTCCAGTTTTTAGTAGTAGTTTCTCTGATACTCTATTTTGGAAAAACACTATTTATTCCGTTGAGTTTTTCATTACTCATTGGATTTATACTATACCCTGTTTGCAAATGGATGGAAACAAAAGGCATTAAAAAAGGTATAGCAATTTTTATCTCTATTTTAGGTGTAACACTTTTAGCGGGTTCTATTATTTATTTATTGTTCATACAGTTCTCTGAATTTCTTCACGAATGGGAATCTTTGAGAGTCAAACTGAACCAATCGATACATCAATTAAGTGTTTTTATCGTAGAAAGATTTAATATTAGTCTGGAAAAACAAACGGAATTCATTAATAATACGGTCAACGATTCTGGTTCACTAGCTTTTTCAATGTTACGAAATACCGCATACTCGTTATCTACATCATTATTTTTTTTAATAATGATTCCTGTTTTTTCGGCATTAATACTTTTCCATCGGCAGTTATTATCAAATGCTTTATATGAACTTTTTCCTCCAGAGCGTAAAAATACCATTCACGAAATTCTCATTGAAACCATTCATGAATATTACAATTTCATCAAAGGAATGTTAATAGTTTATTTAATAGTTGGATTATTAAACAGCATTGGACTTTGGATAATTGGGGTGCCAAATCCTTTTCTGTTTGGTTTTATAGCCTCAATCCTCACTTTTATTCCATATGTGGGAATCATGATATCTTCGCTCTTGCCTATTGCGGTTTCCTGGATAACGTACAATTCTATCTGGTATCCATTAGCCGTTATTGCTGTTTTTTCGATTGTTCAAGCACTTGAAGCCTATATTATATTTCCTTTTGCAGTAGGAAGCCGTTTAAAAATAAATACACTTATCATTATTATTGTAGTAATCGTTGGAGGCATTATTTGGGGAGCAGCAGGAATGATTCTTTTTATTCCATTCATAAGCATCATCAAGTTGATAGCGGATCGCACACCAAGTTTAAAGACGTTATCCGTGTTATTGGGAGATAGCGATCAAAAGCAAACATCAAAATAATCTATTTTAAAAGGCCAAAATCAAAAGCCCAATCCGATTCTTTCTTATACCACAACTGCCCTACTGAAACTTCGAGCGGACAGTCAAAATTATTGGTGTAAAGTGCTCCGGTTCCTAATCCTTGAGGCATTAAATTATGTTGTAAAAAGGTCCACTGCGCAATCGCGTTCAGTCCAATATTACTCTCCAACGCGGAGGTAATCCACCACCCAATTTTATGCTTTTCAGCCAATGAAATCCACTCTTGTGTACCTCGAAAACCGCCTACAAAACTAGGCTTCAAAATGATGTATTGTGGCTTGATTTTCTCCAGTAATTGTTCTTTTTCTGCTAATGTAAACACACCAATCAGCTCTTCATCCAAAGCAATAGGAAAAGGAGTGGTTTTACATAGCTCTGCCATCCTGTCAGTATTATTTTTTTGAATTGGCTGCTCTATACTATGCAATTTAAATTCAGATAGTTGTAATAGTTTATTTAAAGCTAAATCTATATCAAAAGCCCCGTTAGCATCCACCCGAATTTCGACTTGTTCCGGAGTGAAATGTTCCCGAATAAACCGTAATAATTGTAATTCTTTATCAAAATCTATTGCTCCAATTTTAAGTTTGATACATGTGAAACCCTGCGCTAGTTTTTCCTCTATTTGCTGCTTCATAAACGACTCCTCGCCCATCCAAACTAAACCATTGATCAATATGGATTTTATACCGTTTGTGAAGTCCGAAGGAAACAACAAAAAAGGGTTTTCACTCTCCAAAGATTGGAACGCCATTTCCATTCCAAATTGTATCGAAGGAAACTCCAATAAAGCTTCCCAAAGCTGGTGTTTTCCTAAGTGGATATTGTCGCAAGTCCATTGTAATTTTTCTTCATAATCTGGTCGATCATCAATACTCAATCCGCGAAGGATTCCGCATTCTCCTATTCCTTTTTTACCGTCCTGTTCCAAAACAATAAACCAAGTTTCTTTTTCGGTCATAACGCCACGGGAAGTTCCTGATGGTCGCTTGAAATCCAGAATGTATTTGTGATATGTTGCTTTCAAGAAAAATATTTTTTTTTGACAGTTTACCGTAAGTGATTCTTATTGTAAAGAATCTTTTATAAAACTAATTTTACGAAAATTGTTCTATATAATTTTTAAATAATAATTCCCTCCATTCCATTACAATTTTTAAAACTTCAAATAACTTCCATTCATTATTCAAAAGATCCAAACCCTTAAAAATTGGCGACCTATCAATTTCATCAAAATTATTTAAGCCAAAACATCCAAGAATAACTTTTGTTCCATTGTGTAATTTTTCATCTTCTTTATGCTTTATATAATTAGCAAGCCCAATAATTAATTCAATGTTTGACTTTTGAAAATCCCCTAAATTTGGTTGTAATTTATAATATGTTATTTTTTCATCGGTAGTTTCATAAAAATCCTTTATCGTGCCATTTATGTAATTTTGAAATGCGATGAAAGCCAAGCCATAAATCGGCTCACTATCTTCTAAAAACCACAATGCATCATACGAGTCATTAGCTTCCGTTCGAAGTTTAAGAGAATTAATTGAATTTTCAAGTCCTGAAATAATCTGAGACAAACTCTCAGCGCGATAATCTCCCCTAAGCCAATGATGTTCTGTTATATCCATTTTACGAGGTAACTTCAATATTAATTTCAAATATCACATTTCAAGCTATTTACTCATCAACTTCAAAACTCTATCAAAATCATTGGAAGCTATTCCCACTTTTTTGAAAGTCACAATATCTTGTTCTACTTTTTGAGTCCAACTTAAACTATCTGTTACGTTTTGTGACTGATACTTTTTGTAAATTGCTTTTGCCGAAGCATAGTTATCATTCAATAAATAGGCATGCGCCAAATTGAGTTGTATTAATAGTTCTGTGCCGTCGAGCTTCTCGCCTTCTTTCAGAAATTTAATCGCTTTCCCGTATTGCTTGGTCAAAAGATAGCTATTCCCAATAGAATTATAATCTAAAGCAGTTGCTTTTCCGTCGTTGATTATTGTTGTAAGTTTCTGAATCGCCTCGCCTTGCTTTCCTTGTTTTGCTAATCCTGCAGCTTGCTTGCGCAAATCATTATACACACTTTTAGAAAGACTGCTTTCACCAAAACAGCTAGTACCAAAATCCTTAAACGCTTTAGCGCGCTCTACAGCCAATAATTTTTGGAATTCTTTATACTTGTACTTGGATTGAATTTTATCAAGAATACAAACGCAAAAATCATCGGAATTGGTCATTTTTTGAGCCAAATTAGAAGTCTTGCATTGATCGATGATTGCTTTTCTGTTTTCAAGCTTCCAGCCACGACTGAGTTTATTATCGACCCAAGGCACAACTTCAAGGATGATTTTTTGATTCATAATCCAGTTTTTACTTTCAAAACCAAACCATAAATTTTCAGAGGTTGATTGCATACAAGTTGATTTCTCTGTCGAAAGTCGCTTTGCATCTTTACTGACCGGTGTATCCTGAACCAAACACGCGTCATCCGTTTTGCCGTTTTCTTTGTATTTTGAGGCTAAGTCAGCACTCGAGAAGACGGCGTACTTGCATTTATCATCAGCAGAGATTTTAGATAGGATAAAAACCGCTCCTGCCGCACCTTGACTAATTCCCGTTGGATCCGGAATAGCTTTCAAAACTGAAACCAAACTTCCAGCCAATTGCTGATTTTTATCCAAAAGCGTTATTCTATAGACTACTTCGGTCGTTCCTTCAGGGAAATCTTGGGTTTTAATAATGATTCTACCTCTGGCGGAAACCGTTATCTCTTCGGTTGTAGCGCGAGTTTTATCCCAATAACCGTCTTTTTGTGCGAAAACGATATTTGCAGAAATTAAAAACAGAAATAGAACTATGAAATTCTTTTTATACATGATTGATATAAAATTTAAACACAAAGCGAACAAAGTTTTCGCAAAGTTGATAAAGTGTTGAAGCAACGATAACCCTAGCCCTGATAAAAGCGATATCCTTTACTTGCGTTTTTAAGCAAGTAAAGATACAAGCGGATAGCAGGAGATTGCTTCAAAAAATTCGCAATGACATTACAATTCGATAGAACTTCCTATTTCCAGTAACATTAAATCTTTTCCTTTATCAAAGAATTTACGAATGGATTCTTCATGGTCAATTTCGATAAAACCGAAAGTGTCATAATGGTAACCCAAGATTTTATCGCAATCCAAGAAATCAGAAGCTATAATTGCATCCTCAACGTCCATGGTGAAATTATCGCCTATCGGCAGAATCGCCAAGTCAAGTTTAGTACGCATCGGAATGAGTTTCATATCCATAGAAAGTGCCGTATCGCCCGCAATATATACGTTTTTATGTTCACCTTCAATGACAAAACCACCCGGATTTCCTCCGTAACTCCCATCAGGAAACGAACTGGAATGAATGGCATTTACATATTTTAGTTTCCCAAAATCGAAATTCCAGCTTCCGCCATGATTCATCGGGTGCGATTGAAGCCCTTTTGCGCCATAAAAACCTGCAATTTCAGCATTGGAAACAATTACCGCATTGTTTCTTTTGGCAATTGCCTCCACATCCAGAATATGATCTTCGTGTGCATGCGTAAGCAAAATATAATCCGCTTTTAAAGCATCCATATTAATGTGCGCTGCATTTGGATTTGCAGAAATATAAGGATCTACAATGATGTGTTTGCCTCCAACTTCGATTCCTAATGACGCGTGGCCGTAAAATGTTATTTTCATCTTTTTTAATTTAAAAATTATATGACTCAGTGATTGATTACTATTTTATCTCCCTCCTAAAAAAGTATTTACGATTATATCCGAAAAAAAGTAAATCATACCTAACGACAACAATACAGAAAGTGCAAAAGTACTCAGTGCCAGTTTTTTTAATTCAGGATCTAATTCCTTAGGGATTTGGTTTTTATAAACGGTAATTAAATGTTTGCTTAATGGAATATACGCCAATAAAAACAAATATTGATCAAAGTGAAAATCGTCTACAATTGCAAAAATCAATACCAAAACCATCGCCGTTACAATTAGAAAGTAATGGTATATTTTAGCTTTGGCTCCGCCAATTTTTACGACAATTGTATTTTTATTTGACTTACTATCCGATGCTTCGTCCCGCATATTATTCAGATTTAAAACGCCAACGCTCAATAATCCAATGGCAATTGCAGGCAAAACCAATTCAAAATCCAACTGTTTCGAATATAAAAAATTTACTCCTAATGTACTCACCAAACCGAAAAACACAAAGACGAATATGTCGCCAAATCCCTTATAACCGTAAGCTGTATTTCCCACTGTGTAACGGATGGCTGATATGATTGCTAAAATTCCCAATATCAAATAAAATAAGGAATACCATAAATTAGTATCGGAAAAGGCATAATAAATCAACAACATCGCGGAAAGTAATGTCAACGCAGATGTAATAATAATGGCGCGTTTCATGGCTTGCGGAGTAATGACGCCGCTTTGTATGGTGCGTTTAGGACCTACTCTGTCTTCATTATCCGTTCCTTTCATTCCATCGCCGTAATCATTGGCAAAATTGGACAGTATTTGCAATCCTAATGTTGTCAATATAGCAAAACCAAACAATCGCCAGTTAAAAACTTCTGTCGGGGTTAATATGTTATCTGTTGGGTGTGCCAAAGCGTACATACTACCAACTATTATTCCGGAAACCGATAGAGGTAATGTTCGTAAACGTGCGGCTTCAATCCAATGTTTCATGTTTTTTTATTTAAAAATTTAAAGTATAAAACTTAAGATTTGTTGCGCATACAACTTTAAACCTTAAACTCTAAACCAATTTATTTTACATCCAATTACTATCGGAAGTTTCAATTTCGTACAACCAAAGGTTGACTTGTTGTTTTAGTATTGAATAATTCCCCAACTGAAAAGCTATATTTCCTCCTGCTGTATGCAATGTTATCGAACCGATATTCAACTTTTTATGCCAGAAGAGCTGCGAAGTTGTAATTGCTTGTATTTTACTGGGCTCAATAATATCATTGCTAATATCCCAAGAGCCACTTTGTTTTATTATAAAATTATCGTGGATGAATAATCGGTTATTTTTAAATTTAAAATATTGGATTAATCCAATAATAACAACATAAACAGGTAGGACGTAACAGTATTCGAAAAATACGGGTTCAAGCCAATAACCTATCGCCATAAATCCCAACAAAGGTAATGCAATTGCCAGAAAAATAGAAAAAATAAGTTTGCGAAAATTAGGCTGAAGCATTAATCCTTTTTCAGGAATTTGGTGAAACAATAATTTTAAAATTGAATCTCTATCATTCTCATTACATCCTGGAATTTCTATTACCGACTTGCGTTCTTCTTTTTCTCCACTGGTCGCTTGTCTGATTTTCAGTTCCAGAATTCCCAGTTTCTTTTGAAAATAATTCCTTCTTATAGTTGTAATCTGAACTTTTTCAGGTTTTATGATTGTACTTTTTGTGTTCAATAAGCCAAAAGATAATAGCAAAGACCCTCTTTGTCGGGTTATTTTATAATTATAATATTTAAAAACGATTCGTATTACATTAATAACTAATACGATCCCAAACAAAAACGCGATCGATATTAGAATAGTTTGTAACACTAAGTTTTTATCGATATACGAGCCTACTTTTTCTTTATAAACATTGCTTTCATCTCCAAAATTTTGAAAATTCTCGTAAATCGTACTAAAGAAAATTACCAATAAAGCGATACTTCTTCCATAATTAGAGGTAACTCCAACTTTTAGCAAACTCAAAAAACTGATTTTTATAAAAGGATGCGCAGCTTCAAATAGTTTTTGCTCGGTTTCCTCCAATGAAGTTTCTTCAGTTCCAATTGCACTCTTTAATTCTTCATTTTCCAACAAACGAAATTTCAACTCTAAAGCCAATTCATGTGAAATGGCTTTGATGGCGCCTTCTTTTTTATTGCTTCCGGCTGTATCTACATCCAATTCATAAACCCCAATTAACTTTTGAAGAAAAGACTGATTTATATTTACTTGTTGAATTTTACGAAGCTGAATAGCAGTTTTGGTTTTATTCAAAACGCCATCTGTAATAACGAATTCTTCATTTTCAGCATCCAAAAAGAAAGTAAAATTCAGATATTTCAAATAAGAAACAACTCCAATACTCACGAAGATGGCAACCATTCCAACGAAAAAATATAATTTATTAACCTCGTCAAACTTAAAAATCCAAATCACAATCATGGGCCACAACGCTCTGGCATACTGCTGAAGCGTGTAAAAAAACATTACCAAAATCCCTATTGAAGATTGCCGCTGTGGCTGACTAAAATCGGCCCCCATTACAATTGCTTTTGTATTTTACCCATCAACAATTGTTTAATATTCTCGGCTTGTTCTTTTTCGATTCCGGGGATTTCAATATCACTGGAACTTCCGCCGGCAGTAAAAATTTCTATTTTGGCAAGTCCAAAATAACGCGAAATAAACCCTTCATGCAACGCCACATGCTGCACTCTGTTATAAGGAATTACGATAGTATTGGTGTCAATAATTCCATGTCTAAAAAGCACATCGTGTTCCCGGAATGCAAATCCTTTTTTCTTGAATCCAATAACAGAAAATACGACTAACAAAATCGAAAATACAGGAATTACAATTCCTAAAATCAACCAGACTCTTCCTGAAAACAATTCGGGTTTAAGCATCGAAAGTAGTATTGGAATCAGAACCACTATTGCAATAATTCTTACCAAACTAATCAATACCACTGTAATGTATTTAGGATGCAAATTCGTAAAAGCGACTTCCTCAAACTTAGGAAGCTGGCTGGTATCAATTGTTTCGTTTGTGAAATTTTCCATTTATAAAATTTAGTTTAAATCGAAAGGTCTTAGGTTTAAAGTTTTTTTTAAAACAACTATAAACTTGAAACATTAAACTTTTTTTCCTGTTTTGCGACTGAACACTAAAAACTGAACACTGAACACTGATTACTGCATTACGGCAACCACTTTTTCTCAAAATTCGGTTTTCTTTTCTCAAGAAAAGCGTTTCGGCCTTCCTTAGCTTCTTCGGTCATATAAGCAAGTCTCGTAGCTTCACCGGCAAAAACCTGTTGCCCTACCATTCCATCATCGGTTAGATTCATGGCAAATTTCAGCATTTTGATAGCCATTGGCGATTTTTGCAAAATTTCCTGTGCCCATTCATAAGCCGTATCTTCTAATTCAGCATGGGGAATCACCGCATTTACCATTCCCATATCCATCGCATCCTGAGCCGAATAATTGCGTCCCAAGAAGAATATCTCGCGCGCTTTTTTCTGCCCTACCATTTTAGCTAAGTAAGCAGAACCGTATCCACCGTCAAAACTGGTTACATCGGCATCCGTTTGTTTGAAAATAGCGTGTTCTTTACTCGCTAAAGTCAAATCGCAAACCACATGCAAACTGTGTCCTCCGCCTACAGCCCAACCGGGAACCACAGCGATGACTACTTTTGGCATAAATCGGATTAAACGCTGCACTTCTAAGATGTTTAGCCGATGCTGTCCGTCATCGCCCACGTATCCTTGATGCCCTCGTGCGTTTTGATCGCCGCCGCTGCAAAAAGAATACACGCCATCTTTAGATGAAGGCCCTTCAGCAGAAAGTAAAACTACTCCTATTGACGTATCTTCCTGCGCGTCATAAAATGCATTATACAATTCGGCAGTTGTTTTTGGACGGAACGCATTGCGCACATCCGGCCTGTTGAAAGCAATTCTGGCAACGCCATTGCATTTCTTATAAGTAATATCTTCGTATTCTTTAGCAGTGATCCAATCCATTACAATTGATTTAAATTATTTTAGTGTAAAAATAAATCATTTTTTACATTTTATCTATTCTATTTCAATAAGCTTATGGTAATCCTTCTCTGATTAAAGGCTTCAAAATGTTAAAAAACAAGAAAAAATCAGCATTTTAGCAGTTGCCAATTCAAATTATTTTTAATTTTAGAACAAGCTAATCAGATGAATATAAATTCTTTATCTTGATTAATTATTGATTCTTCACTGATTTATTAACCTAAAAAAAGAATGTATTGAATGCAATTAAAAATGTTGTCGCTCCTTTTTCTACGGTAATAACTTATAAAAATATATAGAAAGCCCCGATAAACGAGCTAATGATACTAGCATTTGCCCCAGCAGTAAAAAATAAAAAGTAACACCTACGGTTAAATAAAGATTTATTTTTTTGTTCTTGCAAAAGTGAGACATTAATAAACAATTGTTTAAAAAATTATCTTCCAATATATAGAAAACCAACGGCCTTATCGTGAAATTATTTCTTAACTCACAAGCAGGTGATTGTTCATTTAAAGACAAAACTACCCTTTAAAGTATTTACGCTTAAGTTAATATTTTTAAAATAGTATAGAAAATACTATTACTCTTAGAAGCGGATAAAGCTACTTTAAACTTCAAATTAATTTTAATGTTGCCAGAATTTAATATTCTGAAACAGCGTTAAAAAGAGAAAGACTAACCGTTACGATTAGTCTTTCTTTTTTTATTCCTTAACCAAGTAAATTCCGTCTTCCTTAATTTCAATTAATTTCTCCCGGTACAAAGCACCAATGGCTTTCTTGAAGGTTTTCTTACTCATCTTTAAAACCGTTTTAATGTCTTCCGGATGCGAATTATCAGTCAATCGCAAGAAACCTCTACTAGCTCTTAGCTCGTCGAGAATTTTTTCCGCATTCGGTTCTATACTCTGATATCCCTGTACCTGCAAAGCCACATCAATTTTATTATCAGGACGAATCATCTTAATGTATCCACGCATGCGGTCTCCCGTTCGAATCGCGTCATCATAGACTTCATCTTTGTACATCAAACCTTTGTACTTTTCGTTAATGATTACGTTTATTCCTAATTCAGTGATATGTGAAACGATTAAATCTACCTCTTCACCCTTTTCAACCGTTAGGTGGTCATTTTTTAAAAATTGATTTAATTTACTGGAAGCGACTAAACGATTGGTTTTTTCGTCCATATAAAGGTACACCAAGTAGCGTTTCCCTTTTTCCATAGGACGCGCCTGCTCTTTAAACGGAACCAAAATATCTTTTTCCATTCCCCAATCCATAAAAGCACCAATCTGATTGGTATAATTCACACGTAAAAGCGCAAATTCATTCAATAATATATACGGCTCTAATGTCGTGGAAACGGGTCTTTCCTCGTGGTCTAAATATACAAAAACAATTAACTCCTCGCCTATTTCAAATTCGTTGGGTACGTATTTGTTAGGCAGCAGAATATCATGAATTCCTTCAGGATCTTCTTCTGGATTTCCCAGAAACAAACCCACTTTGGTGTCGCGTAAAATGGTAAGCGTATTGTATTTTCCTATTTCAATCATTTTCTTTCAATTTCTAAAGCGCAAATGTACGAAGTTTGAAAATAGTAAATTAAGAAACGGTCCACAAAAACATAAAGCTCAAATTCAATGGATATTTTCTTTTTTAGGAGCATAATTTTCCGTTGTTTCATCACGAGTTGTCCCGCTGTCCGCAGTATCCACGCCCAAAAGCGTGGGATACTTGCTTCCATCGGGGCTAGATAAGGACTTTTTGTTATTCAGAATGATTAATAATAAAATTTTGAAAGTACTAAGAATTAACAATTCCTAAAACTCAATTTCACTTATACTTTCTTTTTTACTAACTTTGAAAAAACTAAAAAAATCCTATTAATGAAACCAACCTCAATTCTTTGTTTATTCCTACTACTATTCATTTCTCATACCAATCACGCACAAACAACAGTTGATGATCCCGAAATAAAAAAAATGGTAGCCGAGGTAAAATCGGAAAATATGGAAGCTACAGTTCGCAAACTCGTGTCTTTTGGAACCCGACATACCTTAAGTGACACCAAAAGTAACACGCGCGGCATTGGCGCGGCGCAACGCTGGGTCAAATCAGAATTTGATAAATATGCTTTAACATCAGGCGGAAGACTGACTTCTGTAATTGATTTTTTCACCATAAAAGCTGATGGTAGACGCATCGCCACCGACAGCCAGTTGGGTAATGTAATGGCAACCTTAAAAGGAACGGATCCTACAGATGATCGTGTCTTAATAATAAGCGGCCATTTAGATTCTCGTGCTTCCGATGTTATGGATTCTAAATCAGATGCGCCTGGCGCTAATGACGATGCTTCTGGAGTAGCCGCAATGATGGAACTTGCCCGAATAATGAGTCAGAGAGAATTCCCTTTTACACTGATTTTTGTGGCAGTAGTTGGTGAAGAGCAAGGATTGTACGGAGCCAAGCATTTAGCTGATGTTGCCAAAGAAGGAAAATGGAATGTAATAGCCATGATTAATAATGATATGATTGGAAACAGTTTATCCAGTGGTACTTTACTCAGAGACAATACTAAAGTTCGTGTTTTCAGTGAAACAATTCCGTTCTTAGAAACGGAAGCCGAATCAAAAATGCGTAAATCGACCAATCGTGATAATGACAGTCCATCGAGACAATTAGCTCGATACATCAAAACGGTTACCAATCAATATGTGGAGCAACTGGATATCAATTTAGTGTATCGCAACGATCGTTTTTTGCGTGGTGGCGATCATACTCCTTTTAGTCAAAATGGATTTACCGCCATTCGTTTTTGTGAAATGAATGAAAACTACGATCACCAACATCAAAACGTTCGAAAAGAAAACAACATCCAGTACGGCGATCTTGCTGAATTTATGGACTTTGAATACATGAAGAAAGTAACGTGTTCTAACTTGGCTACTTTCAGCAATTTGGCTTGGTCTCCAAAAGCACCAACAAACGTAGGAATTGAAGTAA
Source organism: Flavobacterium sp. DSP2-3-1 (assembly GCF_049896865.1). Taxonomy (NCBI): domain Bacteria; kingdom Pseudomonadati; phylum Bacteroidota; class Flavobacteriia; order Flavobacteriales; family Flavobacteriaceae; genus Flavobacterium; species Flavobacterium sp. DSP2-3-1. The sequence continues at coordinate 78,106 of NZ_JAFCVD010000003.1, forward strand.
AGGATTTGACTAATTTTTCTACTTTAGTTTGGACCGCTCCTGAAGGGAAATCAGTTTATGGATACAACATTGTGATCAGAGAAACTTCATCACAACATTGGGAAAAAACAATTTTTGTAAAAGATACAAAAGCTGAAATTCCGTATTCTAAAGATAACTTTTTCTTCGCTGTTCAAGCCGTTGATGCTTTAGGACATTCCAGTTTGCCAGTTTTCCCTTTGCCAATTCGTTAAAATACTAAAAGGTTTTTAACCATTAAAGTAATTTTTATAGTCATGGTTTTGCTAATGAATCTTACTTGATGGTTCAATATAACAATAAACAGAAAAGCGTTTGCCTTTGCAAACGCTTTTTTTATGGATACCATTTATAAATTAAGCATAAATGATAAATGTGAATGATTCGAAAATAATTAAATCAATTCTTTAAAATATTGCAGTAAAATGCTGTCGTTTTTCAAGGTTGGTGTGAAAATTTCCAAAATACTTGGTTTTTCATTTTGAGCATACAAAGCAGTTAAACTTGTTGCTAAACTACTTTCATTACTGGCAATGCTATATTCAAATCCATACATTTTAGCCAAATGTTCTGCGGTTAAGCAATGGGAAGTTTCGAAAAATGTATTGAAAACAGGTGTTTCTTCATGTCCGGGTAAAATTCTAAAAATTCCGCCGCCACCGTTATTGATTAGAATAATTTTGAAGTTTTTTGGAATATAATTGTTCCATAACGCATTGCTATCATACAAAAATCCAATGTCTCCAGTTATGAAAACGGTTTGTTTATCATTGGCTACAGCCGCACCAATAGCGGTTGAAGTACTTCCATCGATTCCGCTGGTCCCGCGATTGCAATACACTTCAATTGAAGGATCAACAGCTATTAATTGCGCATACCGAATTGCCGAACTATTACTGATTTGTAATTGACTGTTTTTTGGCAAATACTGCATCACTTTTTCAAAAACTTTAAAATCCGAAAAAGGAATTTTGTTTAAATAAATATCGCTTTTCAGCTTTCGCAACACTTTTACTACGTCGAATTTTTGAAAATAATCGCTTTCTATTACCTTTGTAAGTGGCAAGAAAGTATCAAAAAACGCATTTATATCTACTTTAAAATGTTTGGTCAAAGCACCAAAAGTGTCATATGCTCTTAAAGAATCAATATGCCAATGATGTTTGGGTTTGTATTTTCTTAAAAATGCTTTAATTCGTTTAGATACGACCATTCCTCCAAAAGTGACTAAAATTTCCGGACGAAAATTTTCAAAATCGGCATTCGTAAAAGGTGTAATTATCGTATCTATATTGTTGATAAAAGTAGGATGATGCAAGTTCGAAGTTGTTTCAGTCAAAACTACAACCGATTCGTCTTTTGCAAAAGTGTCAATTATATTTAAATTGATGGCATTTGGTTCATTCACGCCAACCAAAATCATTTTTTTAGTAGAATTGTTCCAAATCGTTGCAAATTCCGAAACGTCTTCGATGGAAATTAGCTGCGTCACATTTGCGGCAGCGACAATATTTACAGTAACCGAAAGCTCCGAGATGGTCTCATACAAAGGCTCTTCAAATGGCGCATTGATGTGAACAGGACCTTTATCAGTGATAGCCGTATTAATCGCCTCATTGATTATTAAATCATTTTCGGTCGAAACATCCTCATGCAAATTAGCGTTGAATAATGAATGGTTTTCGAACACATTTTCCTGCCGAATGGTTTGGCCATCACCAATATCGATTTTGCTTTGCGGTCGATCCGCTGAAATCACTATTAAAGGAATCTGACTGTAGAATGCTTCTGCAAAAGCCGGATAATAATTCAATAAAGCGGAACCGGAAGTACAAACCAAAGCAACTGGTTGTTTGGTTTGTTGTGCAATTCCAAGTGCAAAAAAACCAGCTGCACGTTCATCGGCAATACTGTAACATTGAAAAGCGGGATTATTTACAAAACCTATGGTTAGCGGTGCATTTCGAGAACCCGGAGAAATAATTATTGTGGTGATTCCTTTGGCCAAACAAATTTCAATAATGCTTTGTGCTAAAGGTATTTTGGGGTAAATCATTGTTTTAGTTTCAAAGAAACAAAGATACAAAGATGCAAAGGTTTTTCTCTATTCTTAAATAGTTTTCTTAAATTTGAGGAAAAATAAATTCTTTATGGAAATCAAAATAAGACCGGCTGTTTTTACTGATTTAGATACAATATTGGAAATCATCAATCACCAAATATTAAACAGTACTTCAATTTATGATTATGAGCCACGCGATTTTGAAACCCATAAATTGTGGTTTGAAGACAAACTGGCCCATGATCTACCTGTAATTGTAGCAGAAACTGAAAATGGCGTTATTGGATATGCTACTTATGGAACTTTTCGTCATAAAATAGGTTATCGTTTTACGGTCGAACATTCTGTTTATGTAGCCGAAGAGTTTTTAGGAAAAGGGGTTGGAAAATTATTATTGGCAGAACTTATCCAATTGGCAAAAAAACAAAAATACCACACTATGATTGGCGTTATTGACTCCGAAAATATTGGCAGTATTGCTTTTCATAAAAAATATGGTTTTGAAACCGTTGGCGTTATTAAAGAATCCGGTTATAAATTTGATCGCTGGCTGAGTTCCGTTTTTATGCAGTTGATTTTAGAGTAAATCAATTTGTACTAAAATTTTGTTCGTTTTTTACTATGTTTGACTTTAAAAAATTTATGACTTTAAGGCTTGAGACTTTATAGTATATTTGCACAACTAAAAATTTCATGGACTACACCTTACTTTCATCGCCTTTACAGGGATTTACTGATTTTCGTTTTAGAAATGCCCAAAACAAGCTTTTTGGAGGAATTGATACATTTTACTCGCCTTATATTCGATTGAACGGAAAGATGATGATCAAACCATCGTATGAACGAGACCTGCTTCCTGAAAACAATCTTGACTTAGAGGTCATTCCGCAAGTGATAACAAATGATGCCGATGAATTTTTATTTGTGGCCAAGTATGTTCAGGAATTGGGTTATAAAGAATTAAACTGGAATTTAGGATGTCCATATCCAATGGTGACCAAATCTGGAATGGGTTCTGGTCTTATCGCTAATCCTGAAAAAATCAACAACATACTTCACAGAGCGCACTCCGAATCAGATATTATCGTGTCTATGAAGATGCGTTTGGGCTACGACAACAGCGAAGAAATTCTGGATGTTTTGCCTATTTTAGATACTTATCCTATTAAAAATATTGCGATTCATGCGCGCATTGGAAAACAATTGTACAAAGGTGGTGTAAATTTGGATGCGTTTCAACATTGTGTTGATAACAGCAAGCACAAACTATACTATAATGGTGATATTACATCTGTGACTAAATTTCATGAAATGCAAGAACGATTCCCAAGCATTGACCACTGGATGATTGGCAGAGGATTAATTTCGGATCCTTTTTTACCAAGCATGATAAAAAACAATACTTCAGAATATCCTGCGAACAAAATGGAATTATTCTGTACGTTTCACGATACTTTGTATGCTATTTATAGTGAATCGCTTTCTGGTTCAACGCATATTTTACTAAAAATGTATCATTTATGGGAATACTTTTCGGCTACGTTTTCGAATCCACATAAAGTTTTGAAAAAAATAAAAAAAGCGCAAAGCATTCGGAATTACGAAGCAGCTGTTGCGGAAATTTTCAAAAATGAAAAGTTTTAAAGAAAAAAACCATTAAGAAATTAAGAAAAATTAAGCTCTGATTCTTAATGTAACTTAAATTCTTGATGGTTAAAATTTTTGAATATATTATATAGTTATTCAAATCACAAAAAAAATGAGATTCTCATTTCACTGAAAATCTCCTTTAATGTATTTACTTTCGAAAAATTATCGAATTAACTGTATTATTTATGCTTTGATCCAATTCAATACTTCTGGATCTGTTACTAATGTTTTTGGAGAAATCACTTTTTCTAATTCTCCTTTTTTGTTGATTAGGTATTTTTGAAAATTCCATTCCACACTTGAATCTTGTAATCCATTTTTAGCTTTTTGCGTTAAAAACTGATAAATTGCTGCCATATCATCCCCTTTTACAGAAACTTTGTCCATCATAGGGAAAGTCACGCCGTAATTCATTTGGCAGAAAGTGGCAATTTCTTCATTCGTTCCTGGCTCTTGTGAAGCAAAATTATTTGCAGGAAAACCAACAATTACTAATCCTTTGTCTTTGTATTCTTTATAAACTGCTTCAAGATCTTTGTACTGTGGAGTCAATCCACATTTAGAAGCAGTATTCACAATCATAATTTTTTTACCTTTCAAAGAAGCAAAGTCAAAACTGTTTCCTGATAAATCTTCTACTTTAAATTGATAAATGGTTTCTTTAGCTACTAATGGTGTGCTCATATTTGTTTCAGATTTTTGAGGTTGTGCTTGATTTTTACAACTGAACAATAATAAAGCACAGCTGGCTAGCAATAATATATTTTTCATATTTCTAATTTTTTATAAAAATAGACATTTTTTTGTCTCATTAAATTTTTTTTTTGATAAACACACGTTAAAAAAAGAAACCTGACATTAAGAAAATGCCAGGCTTCCAAACAAATAAACAACAAATCTTTATGTTATATTTAGATCGTGTACGTAATTTTTCCTTTTATAAAAAAAGGTGTTCCCGGTGTTAAGTGAATTTCTTCAACACTTTTTGTTTCATCCTGAAGTCTTGATTCAGTTGCAAATTGTGTTTCGTTCCATTCCGTATTAAAAATATTCTCAACAGCTACCCCAAAATTCAGATTCTTATATTGATAATTAACATTTACATCCGAAACAAAATAGCCTTTGGCAACAATAGAATTATCCTCATTTGCTGGACGGCTTTTTAAATAACGAGACCGAATTCCTCCAGAAAAGCCATTTATTTTTTGAAAGCTTAAACCTCCTGTTGTGGTAAAATCAGGTGCTAACGGAATGTAATCCTGACCTTTCGATTCATCAATACTTCTGGCATACGTATAATTGGCATCCGTATCAAAATACAACCAATCATTCAGTTGGTAACGCAATCCTAGCTCTGCTCCCATACGTCTTGATTGTCCACTTGGTTCAACTATTCCTGCATCACCTACGAAAACAAATTCCTGCTCTAAATACAAATGCCATAGTGTGGCATTAAGAATCAACTTTGGAAATGGTTTCCAAATAGTACCAACATCAGTTCCTATAGCCGTTGGTAAAATTTGTTTTCCACTGCTTTCAACGACAACTCGGGTGTCATTCGAATGAAATCCCACACCAGATTTTATAAAAAACTGTAAATTGTTGTTTTGCGAATAAATGAAATTCAGTTTTGGAGAAAATTTAAATTTAGATTCAGATTGAGTTTTGTAATTCGCAGTCAACTTGTCTTGATAATTGAATTTAAAATAATCCAATCGTAATGCCGGATTAATCATTAATTTTCCAAAATTAAATTCTGAATTTAAATACAAAAATAAATTAGATTCATCAATATCCCCTAACTTTAAATTTTCTAAAACCGTTCTTCTGTTTAAAGTATGCGAAAGCTCTGTATCTTTTGTGGCATCAGCACGAAAACCTCCGCCAAATTGTAACAAAACATCCACATCATTTAATTTCATTTTTTTATTCAACTCCGTATTCATTCCATAAATATTTCGGTTTTCTTTCTGCTTAATTTGGTCTCCATTAACAGGATCTTCCAGAAAGAACGTAAAATTAGAATACAGTTCAAATTGATAATTCGAATAAAAAGCATTCGCTTTCAAAAATGTATTTTCATCTATGGGTTTGCTCAAACTCACATTGAAATTCGTTCTTGAGGTAATTCCACCTTCAGTGTCATCAACAGCACCAAATCTAGAAATCGTTCCATTATCTATCAACCTTTGTGGTATTTGTCCAGAAGCATCCCATTTGCTGGAAAAGCGAGAAGCCGAGATGGAAAACTTACTGTTATCATTTAAAATAGCAGAATATTTCCCCAATAAATTAATGCGGTTAAAATTCTGGGGTGAATCAAATGGTCCATCTGTTAGTATATATTCGGTTGCAATGTAGGCACTTTGCGTTTTTTGGTTGCCAAAAAGGTTAAACAATCCAACGATTCTAGTTGTATTGAATTGTCCTACTTCTAATCCTACACTACTCTTTCCTATTTTATCTTTCGTTTGGAAGGCAACGTACCCTGCTGTAGCAAAATCCCCTTTGTTAGCATAATACGTTCCTTTTCCAAAATCTATTTTTTCTACTGTTTCCGGAATTACAAAATGTAAATCAGCATAGCCCTGACCGTGTGCATGAGAAACCATATTTACTGGCATCCCGTCTACCGAAATGGCAATATCAGTACCATGATCGATATCAAATCCTCTAAGAAATATTTGCTCTGCTTTGCCACCACCGGCATGCTGCCCAATGAATAATCCCGGTACTTTTCGCAAAATTTCCTGAGAAGAATTTACTGGAGTCGTTTGCAAATCAATTTTTGAAATGACATTCATCGCCGAAAGTTTCGGTTGGATTACAATTTCATTCAATCTAAAAATATCATCTTCCAAAATAATTATGTCTTCCGAAGAAACAATGGTGAAATTTGACTTTTTATAACCTAATGCCGTTATTTTTATAACATCACCCAAAACCGTTTTGTCTAAGCTAAACAATCCAAATTCATTTGTATGGGCATGACCTTCAGAATTTGTATTCACCAAATAAGCGTTTTCTACAGGATTCCCATCACTATCCAGCACTTTTCCTTTTTGGATTTGGCAATAAGAAGACAAACCAGAAAGGAAAATCATCATTAAAACAATATTTTTCATTTGCTATAACTGATTCACTTTTTGATCAAAATTAGGACCTAACTCATACAAACTGGAAAGCAATTCTTCTTTAATAGGTTTGGTTTTGAGCGTTAAATTATTAGACTTGTAAATCATAGCTAAATGGTATTGCACCTTTGGTTCAAATGATTTTCCAACCACATGTTTTTGTGCAATTTGTAATGCTTTTTTATGCTGACCTAAATTTAAATACGACCATGCCAACAAATCATAAGAATCAGCTGTAGGTCTATGATTGACCTCAATTTTTGCAATTTCTAATGCTTTTTTAGCCATTTGTTTGTCATCAGCGTATATCAAAACATTGTACTTGTTATACATTGCTCCATAATTATTATTGTCCATCATCGAGAAATAAGCGTTTTTGTTTTTTATTTCCGCGATTTTATTTCCATCAAATTGAGCAATTTGAGATTTTAATAAGTAAAAATCCGGCGTATTGTGAGTTGCTGCAATTGCATCAATAATTCGGTTAGCTTCCTTTGTATTTCTTTCTTTTGAAAAAACAATCCAGGCAATTCCTTTTAAAGCGTAAGAATAATTAGGATCGATCGCTAACGTCTGTAAAAAGCTATTGTACGAATCCTCAATTCTTCCCGCATGACCATAAAAATCACCTAAATTAGAATAAGACCATATTTTTAAGGTCTTATTATCATATTTTTCAGCAATATCTCTGGCTTTTTCCATAAAAGTTATAGCAGTATCCAAGTCGCCTTTATGATCATTCCACTTTGCCAGACGAATTAAATAATCAAAATCAGTCATGTCTCGAATAGCATTCAAGTTTTTGATAGCTTCAGGATAGTTTCCTAACTCCATTTGAACGTCAAAAAGTAATTTTTGGGTTTCTTTTCTTCCTTCGCCTATAGCTAAAGATTTATTAGCAAGTACAAGCGCTTCTTTAAAACGATGTTGGGAAATGTAATTTCTTGCCAAAGATCGAATGGTGGAAACTCTTGAGTAATCATATGCTTCATTCGATTTTGTTAATAATTCTTCTGATTTATACAAGTGACTGATATTCCCTGTATATTCAAAAAGAGTACTATAATTAGATGATAATTGACTTAAATAACTGATTTGGTTGGGAGCAGCATCGAATTTTTTTTGCCAAAAATCAATTTCATTTCGTGCAAAACTCAATGATTTATTATCTTTTATTGTCAAATATTTATTATAATCTTCTGTATGCGTAATTTGTTTTGATTTAGTCTCGCAACCGAATATAAATAGGATTGTGAAAACCAAAAATGGGATTATTTTTAAAGTTTTCATACTCTAAGTCTTTTGTTTGTTTGTTTGTTTGTTTGTTTGTTTGTTTGTTTGTTTGTTTAAAAAAAAAAACAGAGCGAAGATTACCATGTAAACGCTCTGTTTTTTTTTAAAATAATACTACCAAGCAGTAGCTAAGTAAGGAAAAGTTGTTCCAAATGCTTTGTCATTTGCATTTACGTTGTCTTTTGTTAGATTAGGATTAGATGCGCCAGTAGAACCTCCAAAAATCAATAACAATTCAACGTCAATTACATCATCTGCCAATGCTCTTCCTGTTAAAACATTTGTTCCATCAAAAAACGTTGTTTTAGCAGTTTTTGATACGTTTAATACGTCTGTAGACAAAAGACCCGTTAACTGAGCTGCAGTTTGTCCTAAAGCATTAGTGGTAAAGCCTGAATTTAAAGCTAATAATCTAGATTGGAAAATAGATTGATATTTAGCTCCCATTGCTGAAGGAATTGCAGCATTAAAATCATCTTTAGGCTGTCCTGAAGCAATGAATACAGTATTAATTGCTGGTCTAGCCATTTGATCTTGCTGTACAAATGTTCCTGAGAAATTAAGATTCGCCTCAGGATTACTGTTTGAATCGTCATTATCACAATTTACGGAAACAACCGCTGCTACTAATGCGATTGCTATAATTTTGAATTTATTTGTTTTATACATGATGTTTGTATTTAAGTTTTTTTGAGAAATCGCTACTATGCGATTTCATAATTTAAATTTAAAATGTTATTGTTTTTTCTTAGTTTCAGCCCAAACATTTAATTTGCTTGATGTCCCTAACATTGCTTTTGGAACTTCTACGATTAATGACATAACATTAGTTCCTGCGAAAGTATCAACACCTGAACTTTTAAATCCTGTTGCAGTCCCTGCAAGAATTGCCTTAAATTGACCTAAATCAAAGAAAAATGGATCGTCTCTTGGTCCAGCAAAAAATTTCATTCCATTTTTTTCAGCAGTTAATGCTGTAGTACCGTAAGATGTTATTGCTACACTTCCAGAAGCTGCAGCCGTTTTGATGGTACTTGTAGTTCCTGTCGTACCTGGAGCAACTGGTCCAAAGAAGTACATTTTGTCATCTCTTTTGATGGCTTGAATTACCAGATCTTCAATGTTGTCACCATTATTGTCAATATTGATTTCAATCATTACATTTTCATCGAATTTTGCCGCAGCAGTTGCACCGGGACTTAACAACCCTTGTGTGTTGACAGCAAATACTAAATTACTAGTGTTTTGACCTTGAAAAGCATAGACATCAGTAATATCAATTGCACTCCCTGATGCAGTTAATGGAGCATCAATGTGATCCGCAGCTACTAAAATTAAGCCTGAAACCGCCACTAGCGATAGACCTAAAATCATTTTTGTTTTTTTCATTTTGATAAAATTAAAAGTTTATACGATCATTTACGGGTAAGTATTCGATTTGGTTTTATAAAACATAAAAAAAAATGAATGTTTTTATCAAAATATTGATAAACAATGCCTTACAAGTTAAAAAAAAAGTATTTTTTTTAACCTAAAATTTATTTTAATGTTGGTAATCATTAAATATGTCATTTGTAAATAAGAATGTATAAGTTTGTATTCGTTAAATAATAAGATATGAGTCAAGAAGAATTATTAGTATTAATTTATAAGAAAGACGAGAGAGCTTTTACACATCTATATGATATGTATTCTAAAAGTTTATTTTCGGTTATAAATGTTCTTGTAAAAAACAGAGAAGAAGCCGAAGATGTACTTCAGGATGTATTTGTCAAAATCTGGAAAAACATTGATTCCTATCATGAAAGCAAGGGACGATTCTACACTTGGATTCTGAATATTGCCCGAAATACTTCTATCGACAAACTGCGTTCTAAAAATTTTAATAACAGTCAAAAAAACCTTTCTACTGATAATTTCGTAAATCATTTTGAAGACAGTTCTAAACTGGTTGACAAAGTGGATACTATAGGTTTGCAGGATTTTGTAAAAAGGCTGAAACCAAAATGTATTCAAATAATTGATTTACTGTTTTTTAAAGGTTATACCCAACAGGAAGCTTCGGATGAATTGGCAATTCCTTTGGGAACAGTAAAAACACAAAATAGGAATTGTATTAATGACTTACGAAATTATTTGAAAGTATAATGGAAACAAAAGAATATATAGAATCAGGAATCCTGGAACTCTATGTTTACGGTTTACTTAATGAAACCGAAAACGCAGAAGTGAGTACCATGGCAAAAAACAGTCCGGAAATACATGCGGAAATTATCGCTATTGAAAAAGCCATTATTGCTTTATCGTCAAGCTTTTCACCGTTTCATTCTGTTGCGAATTATGAAAAAATTAAAGCTAAACTAGAACTCAAACATGCTGAAATCATACAATTAGAACCTAACAAAAACAGGTCTCAATATATTGGATGGGCAGCGGCTGTGTTGTTATTAGTTGGTATTGGCTACCAATACGACCAACTGAACCAAACCTCGACACAAGTAGCTACTACTGAAATTGAGAAAGCTAAATTAGAGAAAGAATTTAATTTCTTAAAATTAAAAAATACGGCTAATGAAACGAGTTTAGCGGTTGTAAGAGACACAAAAAACACAGTTGTAGCTCTTGGAGGACAGGCAGTTGCTCCTGAATCTTCAGCGAAAGTGTACTGGAATCAAGATACTAAAGTAGTTTATATTGACGCTGCTGGTTTACCAGAACCACCTGAGGGAATGGTTTATCAGGTTTGGGCATTAAAATTAAGCCCGTTGACTCCTACCAGTATTGGATTATTAGAAGATTTTGATGCAAATGAACAAAAATTATTTGCGGTAAATAATGCTAATGAAGCTGAAGCTTTTGGAATTACACTTGAACCTAAAGGTGGAAGTTTAACTCCTACGATGGAACAATTATATACACTGGGGAAAGTATAAATAACCTATTTTTCTAATTAAAACAAAAAAGGTTCAACCACAAAGTTGAACCTTTTTTTATAGCAATCAAAAAAATATTATTTCTTATAATACTTCTTATATTTTGGATAGGAAATAGCTCCAAATAAAGTTATTACCCCTAATGAATACCATATCCAATTCAAAGAATGTGCTTCGCCACTTGCGTAAGAATGTAATCCAACTAAGTGAAAATTTACACCATAGTACGTAAACAAAATGGATATAAAAGCAAACATGCTCATCAAATTAAAAATCCATTTTCCTCGTAAAGAAGGAACAAATCGAGCATGAATTACAAAAGCATAGACCATAATACTGATTAAGGCCCAAGTTTCTTTTGGATCCCATCCCCAATAACGTCCCCAACTTTCATTAGCCCATTGTCCTCCAAGAAAGTTTCCAATAGTTAACATAATTAAACCAACTGTTAACGCTAATTCATTAATATAAGTGATTTCCTGAATATTCAAATCCATTTTGGCTTTGTTTTTTTCATTGGTAAACAAAATCAATAATAATGAAACTGCTCCTAAAATCATTCCTAGCGCAAACGGTCCATAACTTGCCACAATAACCGCCACGTGAATCATTAACCAATACGAATTCAGTACCGGTTGTAAATTTGCAATTTCCGGGTCAATCCAGTTCATGTAGGCTGCAGCCAAAATCATGGCGGTTACGAATGCTGATGAAGCTATAGTAAGTTTTGATTTTCTGTCGAAAGCCAAACCAAAAAACATCGTTGCCCAAGCTACATAAATGATAGACTCATATGCGTTGCTCCAAGGCGCATGGCCCGAAATATACCATCTTGCAATTAATCCAAAAGTGTGCAATGCAAATAACGCAATCACGACAATATGCATAAAATTAACTAAATAGTTCAGGGCTTTTCTTTCTTTAAAGATTTGTAAAATCGTAAAAAACAACATCAAAATAGACGCAAAAATATACCAGTACGGTAATTTCTTGAAAACATCATATTTGTTATACAACACCTCTGAAGTGATTTTTTCATCACTTGGTCTTACTTTGCTACCAAATCGTTTTTGGAAACCATTGATACTTTCCAGCAACTCATCGGCTGTTTTGTAATCATTAGAGTCTGAAGCGTTTGCCAAAGACCCAAAATACAAAGGCAGTACATTTTTAGTATAGGTCGCTTCCATTCCTTTAAAACCTGCTTCATTGAGTTCTAAATAAGAAACCCATTTGTTATTTTTATCATCCGGAATTGGGAAAATCTTCAATATTCTACCACTTAACGCAGATTCCATCAGATTTACTTTTTTATCTGTTTCGATAAAATCTTTTTCAAACTGATTAGGATTTGCAGCTTTAAATGCTTCTTCTAAATATTTAGAAAGCTTGTAATTTCCTTTAGCATCAAAGAAAGCCACAAAAGGAGCAAATTCTGCTTTCTTGTCGACTCCAATAATTTTTCGAATACTATCATTCCCGCTTTTGATATAAATAATTGGGATTTCAATCCAATAACTCGCGTATTGTGTCATGGACAAAAACACTTGGTCAGAATTCATTCCGTTATAAGAATCATCATGACTTACTTTTCGCAATAATTCTGATGAAAACGTATTAATCGGTTTCATTCTACCGCCACCATCTTGAATTACCAGTCTACCAAATTTAGCAGCATTCGCTTCAGGAACTTTATATTTAGTGATCAAAGCATTCAGTTCATCCTGACTGAGTACTTTTTTGGTGTGATTCGCATGAGTTGCTGGTGCAGCTTCGGCTTCCGTATGCGCATGTCCTTCGTGATCCGCGTGATTGTGTTCCTGTTCTTGTGCAAAGCTATTGAAACTGAACAGCAATATTAAAATAGTTAATAATTTAGCTTTCTTGGTTTTAACCACTTCCAGTTTGCGTTTAATATCCGCAAAACGGGAATATTTAGTAAACATAATCGCCATCATTGCAAAATAAAGCATGAAATAACCGCTGTACGTAATTGCAGTTCCCCAGAAATCGTGGTTTACGGATAATATGGTTCCCTTTTCGTCAGGATCGAAACCGGATTGAAAAAAGCGATATCCATCATGATCCAAAACATTATTCATATAAATTCTGGCATCAAAAGGTTCTTTGTCCTCAACAGTTACCTTACTTTCAAACGAAGAATAACTTTTCTCCGTTCCCGGATATTTCTGTGCGATAAAATCATTCAACTTTATCTTAAAAGGCAATACATACGCTTTACTTCCATAAAAAAAAGTATAATCAATTTTTCCAATTTTAACTGTTTTAGCTTCTCCAACTTTACCTTTGGAACCTAAAACGGTCACCGTTTGTTGTTTCCCTTCGGCCATAACTTTTACAGTAATTGCATCCTCTTGGCTTTTAGCTTTAAAATCATTATCCGATTCATAATCAACAATTCCTTTTACCGCGGGATCTGGAAATACAAATCGCATTTCGCCAATGCTATATAATGAACGCATCATTAATGGTTGCGCATTATCCTTAGTTACTTTACCCTCTAATTTATCCGCCATTCTCATAAAATTACCTTCAAAAGGTGTTTGGATTGTATAAGCAGTTCCGGTAGTATTGATGTTTATCGCACCATCTGTAAATTTATTTAAGGAAAATAATACGTTGTGAATGTTTTGTACTTCGCCATCTTTCAAGAAATGCTCGTGACGCCCGCCATCTCCAGCTTCTACAATTTTCAAAAACAAAGTACCTGTACGATCTGGTTTGATGTATTCTTTAGCTCCCATGATAAAATTTTCATATTCTACTTCAAATGGAGTATCGGCAAACTTTCCTGAAATGCTAAAATCATTATTTGTTGCCGGAGAAAGCAATACTTGTTTTTCAAAAACCCTGCGTTTCATTTCACCTTTAAATTCACCGTCTACAAAAACAGTCAGAAAGGTTTTATCTGAAAATATCTGATTTTCCGAAGCGCCTTCTCGGATGGGCATCATCCCTTCATAACTGATGTAACGCGTTACAAAAGCACCCGCAATAATAAAGATAAAAGATAAGTGAAGCAATAATGTAGCCCATTTTTCTTTCTTTAAGAGTTGATAACGCTTGATATTTCCAATGAAATTGATAACGAAAAATACGTGAATGGCTTCAAACCACCAGGCATTGTAAATTAAAATTTTTGCGGTATCGGTGTTGTATTTACTTTCGATAAAAGTTCCGGTAGCCATGGCAACGGCATAAGAAATAAATAAAAAGGCCATTAATCGTGTAGAAAACAAAAAAGAGAATATTTTTTTATCCATTTTTATGGGATTATGTTTTGTAAAAGTGTCACAAAAGTACTTAAAAATGTTGACTTTTATATTCTGACATTTGTTAATTTAAACCAAAATTAAGAATGATTTACAAACCCTGAAAAGGCTCTTTTTAGGGCTAAATTCAATTTTTCACCCGCGTAAATTTCGAACAAAACTCTTAATATTTTTTTGCTAATTTTGTCCCATGGTCAAAGTAGTAATTATTGGTTCCGGTAACGTAGCGCAACATTTGATTGCCGCTTTTCAAAATGCTAAAATTCAGGGGTCGGAAATTGAGCTGGTTCAAGTTTATTCCAGACAAACAGAAAGTGTTTCCTACCTGATCGATTTGAAACAGATTACAAATGATTTAGATACTTTGGCGGAGGCTGATTTATATATTATTTGTGTATCGGATGATGTGATTGCAGCGCTTTCTTCACAACTTCCGTTTAAAAATCGTTTGGTGGTGCATACTTCAGGGAGTGTTTCGTTGAATGTTTTGAATGAAAACAATCGTAAAGGGGTTTTTTATCCTTTGCAAACCTTTACCAAAAACAAACCTGTAGATTTCAAAATAATCCCAATTTGTTTAGAAAGTGAAAATGCTTTTGATTATCAATTATTGGATAAAGTAGCCAAATCAATTTCTGAAAAAGTTTTCGCAATAAATTCAGAACAACGAAAAGCCTTGCATGTGTCGGCGGTTTTCGTCAATAATTTCACGAATCATTTGTACCAAATAGGTCAGGAAATTTGTAAGGAACATCAGGTTCCTTTCGAAATTTTGAAGCCTTTAATCGCTGAAACCGCAAATAAAATAATGATACTTTCTCCGGAAGAAGCGCAAACTGGTCCTGCAAAACGCAATGACACTGCAACTATTGAAGCACATGAAGCTTTTTTATCACAGGCGAATCATTTGAATATTTATAAAACACTAACACAATCAATATTAGAGAATGGCAAAAAGTTATAAAGAAATAATGAACGATATCACTACTTTTATTTTTGATGTCGACGGCGTATTAACCGATAGCTCTGTTTTTGTAACCAATGAAGGAGAAATTTTGCGTACGATGAACATTCGCGATGGTTATGCGATGAAAGCTGCTGTTGAAAGCGGTTATAAGGTGTGTATTATTTCGGGCGGAAGTAATGAAGGTGTTCGGGTCAGACTTCGAAATCTTGGTATCACAGATATTTATTTGGGCACACCCGATAAAGTGGAAACCTTTGATGAATATACGGATGTTTACCAAATAAATCCAGAACATGTTTTGTACATGGGCGATGATATTCCTGATTATCATGTAATGAAATTAGTGGGATTACCAACTTGTCCTCAAGACTCAAGTCCAGAAATCAAAGCCATTTGTAGCTATATTTCACATAAAAATGGTGGAAAAGGCGCTGTGAGAGACGTAATAGAGCAAGTTATGAAAGCACAAGGAAAATGGATGGCTTATTTTGACGGGAAACACGATTAGTAGTATTTTAAATCTTAAATAATAAATTTCAAATAAAATCTGTGGTTCCATTTCTAAAACTCATCCGATACCAAAACCTGCTATTGCTCGCTTTTATGCAGCTTATTTTTAGGTATGGATTTTTTAAAACTCAAAATATTCCTCTGGCATTAGCGGATTGGCAATATGGCTTATTAGTTTTATCAACCGTTTTGATTGCTGGTGGTGGATATATCATTAATAATATTTTTGATCAAAACACGGATGCAATCAACAAACCCAATACCGTTGTTATAGGCAAAAGCATTTCGGAAACGCAAGCCTATAATTTATACATTGGACTTACTGCAACCGGCGTGGCGATTGCTTTCTATTTATCAAATGTTATAGCCAAACCGGGTTTTGCATCTATTTTTATTCTGATTGCAGCGACACTTTATTTGTATGCCACAAGTCTGAAACAAATCATGCTCATTGGTAATATTATTGTTGCATTGTTGCTTTCTTTTAGTGTAATTATCATTGGTATTTTTGATTTATATCCTGCGACAGGAATAGACAATCAGCAGCAAATGGGATTGTTTTTTTCTATATTAGTAGATTACGCTATTTTTGCTTTTATGATTAATCTGCTTCGGGAAATTGTGAAAGATATTGAAGATACAGATGGTGATTACAACCAAGGAATGAACACCTTACCCATTGCAATAGGAAAATCCAGAACTGGAAAAATAGTTTTTGGATTGAGTTTTATTCCACTTTTTTTTATTTTATTTTACATTAATAAATACTTGTTCGATTTACTATTCGTTACAGTATATCTGTTGCTTTTTGTTGTAGGTCCGCTGATTTTTTTTACTGTAAAAATGTGGTCGGCTACATCGAAAAAAGAGTTGCACATTTTGAGTATACTTTTAAAATGGATTCTGCTTTTTGGAATCCTGTCCATTGTTGTTATCAGTTTAAATATGAAATATAATGCTTAGAAATAAATTAAAAAAATACATTTTAATTCTGGCTTCGGGTTCACCGAGACGCCAACAATTTTTTAAAGATTTAGACTTAGATTTTGAAATTCGATTGAAAGAAATCGAAGAAATTTATCCTCCGGAATTAAAAGCTCATGAAATCACTAATTATTTGGCTGAACTAAAAGCCAGCGCTTATGAAGGAGAATTAAATCCAAATGAAATTCTGATTACCAGCGACACCATTGTCTGGCACAATGACAAAGCTTTGGGTAAACCAAAAGACGAACAAGATGCTTTCGAAATCTTGAAATCATTATCGAATGCTACTCATGAAGTCATCACTTCCGTTTGCTTTAAAACCAATGAAAAAATCGAAATTTTACACGAAATAACAAAAGTCACTTTCAATGAATTAAGTGAGGAATCCATTCGTTATTATTTAGAAAATTACAAACCGTATGATAAAGCGGGTTCGTATGGCATTCAGGAATGGATTGGTTTCATAGGTGTTTCAAAAATTGAAGGTTCTTATGCTAATGTGATGGGAATGCCAACGGATAAAGTGTACGAATATTTGAATAATTTAGCTTAGTTAATTTATGGAAATCTCATTAATGCACGAATACACAAGGGAATTAATTGCCACCGGAGTTTTAGGGATTTTGCTGATTATTTTGCGAATAATTTCAACAAAACTGGTGCGTCGCTACGCAAAATCAAACCAAACGCTGGAACACAGAACCAATTTAGTTATCAAATACATTCATTTATTTATCCATATACTGGTAATTGTTTCTTTAATAATAATTTGGGGAGTACAGACTAAAGATATTTTTATTGCTCTTTCTTCAATTACAACCGTTGTCGGAGTTGCCATGTTTGCTCAATGGTCTATTTTGAGTAATATTACTTCTGGTATTATTTTGTTTTTTTCTTTTCCTTTTAAAATTGGTGACGTTATAAAAATTCACGATAAAGATTTTCCAATTGAAGCCGAAATTGAAGATATTGGTGCCTTTCATGTTTTCCTGAAAACGATTGAAGGCGAAAAAATTATTTATCCAAATAATTTGCTATTGCAGAAGGGAATATCCGTTCTAAAAAATCATTTTGAAAATAAGGAATTCGTAGATTAATTTATAACTTTATGAATGCTAATGTTATTTTCAATAATAAATCTATCAATTGGGACGTGACAATTATATAACTATTGCTAAAAAATATGTAAAACTTTAATTTTTTTATTACCGCATATTTGTCAGTTGAATAATAATTAGTTTAAAATACAAAACAAAAAAGAAATGAATGACATCTTAAAATTTCCATTTTATGCTAAATTATCCTTGACTTTGTTGGGTTTAATTGCTATTATCTTTATTTTTTACATTGGTCAAGACATATTGATTCCTGTAATGATGTCGTTTTTATTTGCCATTTTGTTGTTTCCTATTGTTCAGTTTTTCAAATCAAAACTTCGTTTCCCGCATGTGCTGGCAGTAATGATTGCCGTGATATTCTTTGTTTTAATTTTCATCGGTCTTTTTGTGTTTCTATCCTTTCAAATCAGTGATTTTGCAGATGATTTTGATAAAATAGAAAGAAATATAAATATTCATCTTAGGAATATTCAGTTTTTTGTGAGAGATAATTTTCATTTAAGTTCAAGAGAACAAAAGCAGTACATGGATACTGCTACTCAAGATTCGATGGAAAAAGGGAAAGAAATTATTGGAACTACCCTAATGTCATTTACGGATACTTTAATAAATTTAACTTTAATTCCAATTTATACTTTTTTAATTCTTTTGTACAGAACTCATTTTTTACTGTTTTTATCTAAACTAGTCAAAAAAGAAAATCACGAACAGTTAAAAAGCATTTTAACAAATGTAAGAGTAGCAATCAACAGTTACATTGTAGGTTTGATTATAGAAATGATTTTAATTTCAGTAATGACAACGCTCGGATTTATGCTTATTGGTATGAAATACGCCATTTTATTGGGAATCATTACAGGAATTCTAAATCTAATTCCTTACATAGGAATTCTTTTTGCCGGTGTTTTAAGTATCGTAGCTTCATTAACCGGTTCACCTGATTTATCAATAATTGTGGGTGTAATTGTAATTACGATCGTCGTTCAGCTAATTGATAATAATTTGATTGTTCCTTTGATTGTAAGTTCTAAAGTTGAAATAAATGCATTTATATCAATTGTAGGAATCATTATTGGCGGAGCAATTGCCGGAATTTCAGGAATGTTTTTAGCACTTCCGATACTTGCTGTTCTCAAAGTGATTTTTGACCGAGTAGAATCATTGGAGCCTTGGGGTTATTTAATGGGCGATCATTTACCTAAAACCTACACTTGGCGTAAAATTAAATTACCGTTGTTTGATTCTGAAGCACCATCGGAAAAGATGATAATCAAAGCTGATGTTGTTGTTCCGGTTTTTACCGAAACGACTACTGAAAATGCCTCCAATCAAACTGATAGATAAATGTGTAACCATTAACCAAATCACTTTATAATGCTGAATATCTTTAAATCTTTACGCAATCATTAAGACGTTTTCTTGAGATTTTCTTACTCTTTTACAGTAGATTCTTTGACAATGTATAAAAAAATAAAACTGGTATTGTTTCTTGTGTTCATTTGTTGTTCTCATATTTCTTATGGGCAAGAAATAGAGCCTGGAAAAGATTCAACCAAAGTTTATTCTACTATTAAAAACTATTCCAAAAAGAATAAGTTTACCCGATTGATACATAAATTATTTTTTAAATCGTCATTGATAAAATACGAAATAACAAAAGAAGTCCAAAAAAATTACAGCGGTTTTGAAGGCAAAATTATAAGAAACATTACTATTCTTACACTCGATCCTTTTGGGTATTCTGAAATTGACACTTTAAAAAAGCCTAAAAATTGGGCGGAAAGAAATGGGAATAAAATCCATATTAAAACCAATCCACTTACAATAAGAAATTTATTGCTAATCAAAAAAAATAAACCGTTTAATTCTTTATTAGTGAAAGAATCGGAGCGTTTGATACGAGCGCAAAGATTTATAAATCGGGTTGATATTGTACCTAAATTAATTACAAATAGCCCTGATTCTGTAGATATTGCTATCCGAGTTTTAGATTCTTGGAGTTTGGTTCCACGAGGATCGCTTTCAAGTTCAAGAATTAGTTTTGGATTGAACGACCGTAATTTTTTAGGTTTAGGACATCAATTTGAAAATAAAATAAGAAATAGATTCAGTGACGGAAAAAGTGCCTACGCAGTTGCTTACACTATTCCTAATATAAAAAATACCTTTATAAATACCAAAGTCACTTACCAAATTGATTTAGACGGTTATTATGGAAAAAGCATCGCTGTTGATCGCCCTTTTTATTCTCCTTTGACAAAATGGGCTGGTGGAGTTTATGTCGATCAGCAATTCAGAAAAGACACCTTACCCGACACCAATTTAGTTTTTGCCTATCAGAATTTCAAATTCAATACACACGATTTTTGGCTTGGACGCGCTTTTAGAATTTTCAAGGGTAATACTGAAAGTGAAAGAACGACAAATCTTGTTGCAACAGGAAGGTTTTTGCATATTAAATACCAAGAAAGTCCCGTTTTTGAATATGATCGCGATGATTTTTATTCGAATGAAAAACTCGCTTTAGTTGGAATTGGTATTTCGTCACGTAAATTTATAAGAGACCGCTTTATTTTCAAAAACGGAATTATTGAGGATGTTCCCATTGGAAGAAATTACGGAATTACAACCGGTTACCAATATAAAAACAGTTCTGGACGATATTATTTGGGTGGTCGCGCCTCCTTCGGGAATTTTTACAAATATGGTTTTTTAAGTGTTAATTTGGAAGTGGGAACTTTTTTTGAAAAAGCCACTACCAAACAGACGGCTTTTTCTTTTCAGGCTAATTATTTCACCAATCTGTTAACTCTTGGAAAATGGAAATTACGACAGTTTGTTAAACCACAATT
The DNA here is from genome assembly GCF_049896865.1 of Flavobacterium sp. DSP2-3-1. NCBI lineage: Bacteria > Pseudomonadati > Bacteroidota > Flavobacteriia > Flavobacteriales > Flavobacteriaceae > Flavobacterium > Flavobacterium sp. DSP2-3-1. Next base: position 98,923 of record NZ_JAFCVD010000003.1, read on the forward strand.
AGTTATTGGATCAAACCGCATGGATGCAATTGGAGATCAACTTTCAATTAATGAGAATTATGGTCTCGATGGTTTCACTATGGCAGAATATGGGACCAAAAAAGCTTTAATGACTTTGCAAACCCAAGCCTACGCTCCATGGGATTTTTGGGGATTTCGTTTGAATCCTTTTTTTAATTATTCAATTGCTTTACTTGGGAATTCAAAAAAAAGCTTGACGGAAAGCAAAGCGTATTCTAAAATTGGGATTGGGTTCATCATAAACAATGATTATTTAGTCTTTAGTTCTTTCCAAGTTTCCCTTTCCTATTATCCTACCATTCCCGGAAATGGCGAACACATTTTCAAATCGAATGCATTTGAGACAACAGATTTTGGCTTTCAGGATTTTGAATTAGCAAAACCAAGAACTGTAATTTACAAGTAAAAAAACTAAATCAGCAGTACAATTACAAGCAATCAAAATCTTAAAAATGCTAATTTTAAAAAAAATACAAATTACACCTCAATGAAGTTTACGTAAATTATATAATTAATTACGTTAATAGTGTAAGTTTTTGTAGCGTATTATTTTTTACTTTTATCAAATATAAATTTTTAATTAAAACCAAAAGAAATGAAAAAAGTTACCTTTTATTTAATGATGATGGTATTGTCATTGAGTATTGTTCCTACGCAAATGTTGGCTGCTGAAAAAACTCCAACTTCGGTTTCAAGTACCCCAAAAGAAGTTCCTGCTGAAGTTAAAGTATTGCTTAATCGTCTAAACGAAATAAAAGCAATGGACAAGTCTGAATTGACTTCAACAGAGAAAAAAGAATTACGTAAAGAAGTTCGTGCTATCAAAGCAGAATTAAAATCTACAGGAAATGGTGTTTATTTATCTGTTGGAGCTATTATTATCGTTATTCTTTTATTGATTCTTTTGTTATAAGCCAATAAAAATTAAAAATAAAAATCAGGAAACGGTCAATCGTTTCCTTTTTTTATACAATCTACATTCAATACAAACCCTATTATTTAAGCTTGGCACAGTTCTTGGCTTTGATAAAGAAAATCGTGACTTAAATAGTACTTATAAAAAGATTATTAATTAAAATTAAAAAAGATGAAGACATTAAAATTAATCGCCGTAGCTATAATCCTTTTGGCATCAACCAATATGATGCAGGCACAAGTTTCAGTAAATGTAAATTTAGGAAGTCCTCCATCATGGGGTCCTGCAGGATACTCCGCAGTAGATTATTATTATTTGCCAGATGTTCAGTCTTATTATGATATAAAAGCCAGGCAATTTATTTATTTAGGTGATGGACGATGGATACGTTCCAGAAATTTACCTACCCAATACAGAAACTATGATTTATACAATGGCTATAAAGTAGTATTGAATGATTATCATGGTTCAAAACCATATAGTAACTTTAAGAATCATAAAGTTAAATATTTCAAAGGGTATAAAGGTAGTCCACAAAAAACAATAGGCACCAAAAAAGTTGTGGTTCGTAAAGCTTCATATAACCATGGAAACAACGCAAATGATGATTACAACAAAGGAAAAGGAAATAATGGTCATGGAAAAGGAAATAAAGGACATGGTAACGACAAGCATTAATACCGGAATATCCTGTCAAAAAAAAAGAACCTCCAAGCGAGGTTCTTTTTTTTTGGGGAAAATAATATACTAATGAAATCTTAAAAAAAAGTTAATTATTTCACGTTGGCACAGTTGTTGGAAAACGATAAACAGAAAATAAAAAGAGTTCCAATAAACAATTACAAAAAAATTTAAAAAAAGATGAGAACACTAAAATTAATTGCCGTAGGAATTATCCTTTTTGCCTCCAGTACAATACAAGCGCAAGTTTCAGTAAATGTAAATATAGGAACCGCTCCATCTTGGGGTCCAGTAGGATATTCGAACGTAGACTACTATTACTTACCTGATGTTGAATCCTACTATGATATTAGAGCCACACAATTTATTTATTTTGGTGGTGGAAGGTGGATTCGTTCCAGACAGTTGCCTAGTCAATACAGAAACTATGATTTATATAATGGATACAAAGTAGTATTAAATGATTACCATGGTTCTAGACCTTACAACAACTTTAGAAACCATAAAACCAAATATTATAGAGGATACCATCCTAGAGAACAAAGAAATATAGGATATAACAATGACCGCAGAGTGTATGTGAATAACAGACAATATGATAACCGTAAACAATACGACAACCGCATACGTTACAGCAGTCATCGAGAAAATGATAATCATAGAGAAAATGATGATCATAAAGAAAATAAAAATTATAGACATGGACGTGGGAATAAACATGGACATGGAGAAGATAGAGATTAAGCCTTAAAATACCATCAAAAAAAAAGAGAGAAAACTACAATTAGTTTTCTCTCTTTTTTGTTCAATCGAACTATTATTCTTTAAAGAAAACTAAAAAAATTTCAGAAAAAAATATTTAATTCCTACATTTGAAGCTATTGCAAATTAAATTTAAAAGAATGCAAAAAAAACTCAGCCTAATCATTGTAACAATTCTGGTTTGTTTTCAAATTACAACTGCGCAACGACCACAAAAATTAAATTCCGTTGAAATTTATCATCAAATTGAAAAGCTTAATTTTCTTGGATCAGTACTGTACATCGCAGCGCACCCAGATGATGAAAATACCCGACTAATTTCTTATTTATCCAATGAACAAAAAGCAAGAACAGGATATTTATCGTTGACACGTGGTGATGGCGGCCAAAACTTAATAGGAACGCAACTACGGGAATTATTGGGGGTAGTACGAACACAAGAACTTATTGAAGCCCGAAAAATTGATGGTGGAGAACAATTTTTTTCCCGTGCCAATGATTTTGGGTTTTCTAAAAATCCAACAGAAACCTTAGAAATTTGGGATAAAGAGAAAGTATTGGCTGACGTTGTTTGGGCCATAAGGAAATTTCAGCCCGACGTAATTGTCAACCGGTTTGATCATCGATCTCCAGGGACTACACACGGTCATCACACTTCATCGGCAATGTTGAGTGTAGAAAGTTTTGAACTGGCCAATAATCCAGCCATTTTTCCGGAACAATTGCAATTTGTAAAACCTTGGCAAACCAAGCGTCAGTTTTTCAATACCTCTTGGTGGTTTTATGGTACTCTCGAAAAATTTAATGCCGCTGATAAAAAGAACCTAATTGCAATAGAAACTGGCGTATATTATGCCGGTTTAGGGAAATCAAATCAAGAAATAGCAGCATTAAGTAGAAGCCGTCATCAATCGCAAGGTTTTGGCAGCACTGGTGCACGTGGCGAAGAAACAGAATATTTAGAGTTTATAAATGGAAGTGCTTTAACAGACAAAAAATCATTATTTGAAGGAATCGATACCTCTTGGAACCGCGTAAAAGGAGGAAAAGCAATCGGAGAATTGTTGACAATCATCAAAGCTGAATTCGATCATAATAATCCTGCGGCAAGTATTCCCAATTTGGCGAAAGCCTACACTATGATGAAAGCTTTAGATGAAAATCATTGGGCACCATTAAAATCTTCATCCGTAAAAGAAATTATAGCAGCCTGTTCGGGTTTGTATCTTGAAGCCGTAGCTCAAAATCAGGAAGCGACTCCCGGAAGCACGATTAAACTGAAGCTCGAAGCCATTAATAGAAGCTCCGTTCCTATTCAATTAATGAGTGTGACCGCTCTGCCAAATCAAATTAATACGCCTCAAAATCGGGATTTAAAAAATAATATTCTAAACAATATAAACCTGGATGTTAAATTACCCGAATCAATTAATTACACACAACCGTATTGGCTGACAGCAAAAGGAACCGAGGGAATGTATGCCGTAAATCAGCAACAAAATATAGGAATTCCAGATATTATTAGGGAAACTAAAGTAATATTTAACGTTCAAATCAACGGAATTGAAATCCCGATTGAACGAACTGTTGTTTATAAATACAATGATGATGTAAAAGGCGAGGTGTATAATTATCTGGATATTGTACCTGAAGTTACCACTTCAATAATTGACAAAGTACTGATTTTTAAAGACACCAAGATTAAATACGTAGGCGTAAAAATTAAAGCAGGGAAAGATGAAGTAAAAGGAAATCTCCAACTGGAACTGCCTGAAAACTGGAATGTTTCTCCAAAATCAATTCCATTCAATATCCAAAAAAAGGGAACCGAGCAAATTGTCTATTTTGAAGTAATTGCACCAAACAAATCCGAAGAGGCAACAGCAAAAAGTGTTGCAATTATTGATAATAAACGATTTGACAAAGAGCAAATCATCATTAATTACGATCACATCACTAAACAGCAAGTTTTAAAATCGGCTGAAGCCAAATGCATTAAAACGGATTTAAAAACAAATGGTGAAAAAATCGCATACATTATGGGTGCCGGAGATGAAATTCCAGATAGCCTGACTCAACTAGGCTACACTGTTACCCTGCTAAAACCCGAAGAAATAACACCTGAAAAATTAGAAAATTTTGATGTCGTCATAACTGGTGTTCGTGCTTACAACACCGTTGCGGCATTGGCAAATAAGCAAAACATTCTTTTTGATTTTGTAAAAGGTGGAAAAACAATGCTTGTTCAATACAATACTGCCGGTGATCTTGTAACCGATAATATTGCACCTTATCCGTTGAAACTGTCCCGCGACAGAGTAACGGAGGAAGATGCCGAAGTCCGATTTTTGGCAGCAAACCATCCGGTTTTGAATTTCCCAAATAAGATTACCGCTAAAGATTTTCAAGAATGGAAACAAGAGCAAGGTTTGTATTATCCAAATGAATACGACAAAGCCTTCACTCCTATTCTATCTTCAAATGATAAAGGAGAAACACCAAAAAATGGTGCTTTACTGATAGCTCAATACGGAAAAGGCCATTACATTTATACAGGTTTAAGCTTTTTTAGAGAATTACCTGAAGGCGTTGCCGGTGCCTATAAATTAATTTCAAATATCATCTCGTTGAAATCATCCAAAACTATTCCTGCGAAAAATATAAAGCACTAACGCTACCAAAAATGGAAACAAAAAAAATAAAAACCTGGAAAAAGAACTACACATGGGTGCTTGTGGCTAATGCTATTTACATCTTGATCTTTTGTCTCATCATGAAATTATACTCTTAAATTATGCAATTATTTGATTGGATTATACTCGTAGTTACTTTACTGTTCATAGTAATTTACGGTGCTTGGAAAACCAAAGGAAGTAAAAATGTAGAAGACTTTATTCTGGGAAATAATGAAACACCGTGGCATGTTGTGGGACTTTCCGTGATGGCGACCCAAGCTAGTGCAATTACGTTTCTTTCCACTCCGGGACAAGCATATCATGACGGAATGGGATTTGTACAATTCTACTTTGGATTGCCTATTGCCATGGTGGTAATTTGTGTCACCTTTATTCCTCTGTATCACAAATACAAAGTTTACACGGCTTACGAATACCTTGAAAAAAGATTTGATTTAAAAACCCGTTCTCTTGCAGCAATTCTTTTTCTGTTCCAAAGAGGTTTAGGAACTGGATTGACGATTTATGCGCCAGCGATTATTTTATCGGCACTATTGGGTTGGAATCTTACTTACATGAATATTATAATTGGTGTATTGGTAATCATTTATACTTTTTCGGGCGGCACAAAAGCGGTGAATGTAACTCAAAAACAGCAAATGTTTGTAATTATGTCCGGAATGTTCATCACATTCTTTCTGATATTGCATTATTTACCAAATGATATGACATTTACCAGTGCTTTGCATATTGCCGGCGCGAATGATAAAATGAACATTGTCAATTTCTCTTTTGACCCGGAAGAAAAATATACTTTTTGGAGCGGAATTACAGGCGGTTTTTTCCTTGCGCTGGCTTATTTTGGAACGGATCAATCTCAGGTAGGACGTTATTTATCCGGAAGATCTGTTCGGGAAAGTCAAATGGGCCTGATTATGAACGGACTCTTAAAAGTACCGATGCAGTTCTTTATTTTACTTACTGGAGTAATGGTTTTTGTTTTTTTTCAATTCAATCCTGTACCGTTAAATTTTAATCCAAACAACAAAGCAATGATTGAAAAATCGGCTTTCAAAGGCGAATACAATGCTTTGGAGAAAAAACTAGACGATTTATCGGAGGATAAAAAAGTGATTAATCTTTTGTACATCGATCAACTCAATCAAGATTATGATAATCCAATCCTTCGAAAAGAATTAGTGGCTTTGTCCAATAAAGAAAAAGATTTAAGAGATCGAGCTAAAGAAATAATTATAAAAGCTGATAGCAATAGTGAAACGAATGACAAAGATTATGTGTTTTTTCACTTTATTCTTAACTATTTACCCAAAGGACTTATAGGATTATTGCTGGCTGTTATCATTTCAGCAGCAATGTCATCAACCGCTTCCGGACTGAATGCATTAGCATCCACTACTGCAATTGATATTTATAAACGAAATGTCAAAGAGGAAAAATCAGAAAGGCATTACCTTTACGCTACCAAATTCTTTACCTTATTATGGGGAATTATTGCGATACTTTTTGCCTGCATCGGGACGCTGTTTGAAAATTTAATCCAATTGGTAAACATCATTGGATCTATATTTTACGGAACCGTATTGGGAATTTTTCTGGTTGGTTTTTACGTACACAAAGTTCAATCTAAAGCTATATTTTACAGTGCTGTTGTCAGTCAACTTACTATTTTTATCATTTACTATTACGCGATTTACATCTTTCCAAGCGGTGAGGAAAAATTGGGTTATTTATGGCTTAATTTCATCGGAGCAATGTTAACGATAGTAATTTCGTTGCTATTACAATGGACGATTTTCAGAAAACAGAAAGGGATCACTGCTTAAATAAAAGTACTGTAGCTCTTTAATTTCTGAACTAAATGATTGTGTTTTAGTTTCGTAAATCTATTAACTTAAAATTTGCAAATCATATTGATAGTATCCTTTTATTTTCAAAAATACTGGAATATTTATTAGTAATATTGTCATTCCGATGAAGACGGAATCACACAATCTGAATAACGTAAGGAGATTTCCATTTCCTCAAAATGACAAACTGCAAGGTTGTTTATCAAGGTTATTACAAAAATAAAATGGTATTAGGCGCTACATTTAAAATGATAATGCCTGATTTTTCAAACAAAAAAAATCCCGTTTCATCTATTTGAAACGGGTTTTTTTTGTAAAAGAGTTTATATAATTAGTTCTTACTCCACTCTGCGATACTGTCTTTATTCATTTTTACGTAATCTTGGTTTTTAGCAATTTCTGCCGCGGCAAGAGATAATTTAGCAGTTTCGATTGCTCCTTTTTTATCTCCAAGTTTGGCTTGAATCAATGACTTTAATCTGTTAAACCAAAATGGTTTATCTTTACTCATATCCAATGCTTTGTTAACATAAACCAAAGCTTTTGCATTATCCCCGTTCGATTGAAATAAAAATTGAGCGGCAGAAAAATAATCTGCAGCAACTGGTCCAGCTAATGCTTTCTCGATATTAGCTGTTGCTTTTTGTTGTGTAGGCACTTCAAATTTTAACGCTGCATACGAGTTCTCCCAATATATTTCTAAAAAGGCAAAATTGTTATCCAAACCACTAATTCCCATAGTAAATGTTTCCACACTTTTATTTAAAGTTTCTGGCTTAACAGTCGCTCTAAGTGCTACATTTTCCTCTTTCCACTCTTCTGGATTACCCCAGTTATCAGTAGTTTTATAAAAAATTATTTCCCAGCTTTCTATTTTTGGAATTGTGTACAACGAATATTTTCCTTTTTTCAAAGTTTTTCCATCAATAATTACATCGTCGCTGAAAGATACGGTTGTGTTTTCATTCGCTCCTGTTCTCCACACTTTTCCAAAAGGAATTAAATTACCAAATACGGCTCTTCCTCTTGCACTTGGTCTTGAATAATTAATTTCTACATCTGTCAAACCTACTGCTTGCATGATGGTAGATTTCGGACTCGATTGAGGTGTTTTAACTTGTGCCTCGATAGTGAAATTTGCTATAATAATGGCAAATACAATGATTATTTTTTTCATGTTTCAAATTTTTATGTTTCCAAATTTACAAATTCAGTGGCTTTCTATTGTTAATTATTTCTTAATTTAGACTGAATATCCTTAAGGATATCAAAACCCAATTCATTAAAATGATTAATTACAACATCAGCTTCTGATAAATCTTGAGCTTCAGAATGAATACTGTTGTAACCCACACAAAAAATCCCTGCAGCTTTCGCCGCTCTTATTCCATTCGTACTGTCTTCAATGACAATACAGCTCTCTTTTGGGGCAATTGACAAACTAGCGGCATGTTCAAAAATAGCAGGATCTGGTTTCGAATTTGGAAAATCTTCTCCGCTTACAACATGCGTAAAATACTCATGCAATTTAAACCGGTTAAAAACTCGCTCAATAGTAACTTTGGATGCTGAAGAAGCCAGAATCAACTGCATTCCGTTTTGATGCAGTTCTTTAATAAAACTTTCAACACCTTCCAGTAATTCCAAATCAGCTTTACTGTCAAAAGCATCATTAAAAATAGTACGTTTTCTTTGAATCAAATCTTCAACTTCGTGTTCAATTACAAAAATCTCTTTCAATTTCTGAAACGTATTTCGAGTCGAAAAACCAGTAAATGAGGTGTACATTTCCTCCGTAACAGTAATATTTAATTCATTAAATTGTTTGAAATAAGCATAACGATGAACGGGTTCAGTGTCGACAATTACGCCATCCATGTCAAAAATTACGGTTTGTATCATTTGAAATTATAAATTGTGAGTTATGAGTTTTAATCTTTAATACGAAGGCTAAAAATGAATACTATTTCTTTAGCAAATAACGAATCACGGTTTCTGCAGCGTACAAACCAAATAATCCCGGCATGTAACTGTTTGTTCCGTAAAATGACTTTTTAAAATTGGATCCGTCTGTCATTTTTAAACTTGTCTCATCTTGAATTTCAGAAGAAAAAACCACTTTCAATTTATCAATTTTAAATTCTTTCAATCGTCTCCGGATGGTTTTAGCAAAAAAACAATTCACTGTATTGGTAATATCCGTTACTTTCACTTTAGAAGCTTCCATTTTACCGCCCGCGCCCATACTGCTGATGATTTTTACTCTTTTTCGCTTGGCGCCAATAATTAAATTTAACTTAGGAGTGACACTGTCGATGCAATCCAAAACATAATCAAACTCCTCTGAAACAATTTCGAAAGCGCGCTCCGGCGAAAGAAATTCTTGCACGCGAATCAATTTCAACTCTGGATTAATGTCCATTAATCGATCCCCAACAACAGTAATTTTGGGTTGTCCCACAGTAGAATGTAAAGCAGGTAATTGTCGGTTTACATTAGTAATGTCAACTACGTCACCATCAACAATAGTCATATTTCCCACTCCTGCTCTTGCCAAAAATTCAGCCGCAAAAGAACCAACACCACCCAATCCTACAACCAATATATTTGCGTTTTTCAAATTATCTAAACCTTCTTTTTTAAATAAAAGTTCGGCTCTTTCTGTCCACTCTGCCATTTTTTTAATTTATTGTTTAATGTTTAAAGTTCTAAAACTTTAACGCTTTTATATTTAAAATCTAATCTTGAATACTTCCAAAAAATTATTATTCACCATTTCCTGTATTTCTTTGACGGAAATTTCTTTGTATTTTGCTGCCAATTCATAAACTGCTTCAATTCCTTCCTCCACCATATCAGTCTCCAGAAAAAATCGATTATTGGGAACGCTTTTAAAAACAGCTTCTAATTCCTTATTTAGCAATAAATATTTCCCAAACGAAATATAAAATCCATTGTCCACTAATTGTTTGGCAAGTTGTGCATTTTTTGAAAATCCATGAATCAGCATTGGAACTGAAATATTCAATTTTTTCTTAATTGCAATTAATTCCTGAAAAGCCGCGACGCAATGTATCACTACTGCTTTTTGATGTTTTTGTGCCAAAAGCAATTGCTTTTCGAAAACCACTTGTTGCAATTCCATCGAAATTTCGATGCGCTTGTCCAATCCGCATTCGCCAACAGCGAGGCAATTTTTCTCTTGTATTTTACTTTCAATTACAGCCAAATCAGCCTCTATTCGTTCCTCAACGATAAACCACGGATGAATTCCGATGGAATAATGCGGAATTGTTGCATCAAATTCCTGCGGATATTGATTCACTATTTCCAACACATTGAGTTGATTAGTCCATTTGTGCGTATGCAGATTAAAGAATGCCATTAGTCGTGAAACTTTTTGACTCCAGCTTTTATCTCAACATCTAAATCATTTTCCAGAGGAACCTTTGGACAAGAATACTTGTAATTATAGGCACAATACGGATTGTAAGAGGTGTTAAAATCAATCACAATCGTATCTCCTTTCGGAATTCTTAAATCAATGTACTTTCCGCCAATGTAACTATCGGCACCCGAAGTCAAATCAGAAAATGGCAGAAATAAATAATTTTTATATTCTTTCTTTTTTGAAAGTTCAATGTTTTTGTACACATTCAGTTCAAAATCAAGACCGTTAATTGTAAAGTAAAGTTCGCCATATTTTACATACAAAGGTTTTCTGTCCGTTGAAGTTTCCATCTCAAAAGGTTTCTCTTTTTGGGTTCTTACCAATTTTGCCACCACAAAAAAAGTTTCGTTTGCAGGATAAAAATCCAGCGTGTTAAAAACCGCTAAATCTTCCGCAATCAATGGACTTGTCTTTGCATCAGCATATTCTGCGTTCAATTCCTTTTGGAATTTGGCTACAGCCGAAACATCAAATTTTTCTTGGCCGAAGCCAAAATTCAATTGCAATAAAAGAAGTAAAGTAAATAGTATCCGCATGTTTCTATTTTTATGCAAAAATAGTTTAAAAGTTACTAGGACACAAAGACGCATCGGTACAAAGTTTTCTACCTTTGCAAAATTATAACTTAGTATATGATCCAAACTGCTTTTCAACGTTACATAAATAATTTCAAAGGCTTTACCAGAGAGATTTGGATTCTTACACTCATCACTTTTATCAATCGTGCCGGTACAATGGTTTTGCCGTTTTTGTCCAAATATTTGAAAGAAGATTTGAATTTTTCCTACGCACAAGTAGGATGGATTATGGTTGCTTTTGGTTTTGGTTCTATGCTGGGTTCTTGGCTCGGAGGCAAATTATCTGATAAAATAGGTTTTTATAAAATAATGGTTTTCAGTTTGTTCACCAGTGGAATTCTGTTGTTTTTTGTACAATACATCCGAACTTTTTACGGATTATGCATAGGAATGTTTGTTATTATGACCGTCGCTGATATGTTTCGTCCCGCAATGTTTGTCTCACTCGCGACGTACGCTAAACCTGAAAATCGTACCAGAGCACTGACTTTAGTTCGATTAGCAGTAAATTTAGGATTTACCGCGGGACCAGCTTTAGGAGGTTTGATTATCATGAATTTAGGCTACAGCGGATTATTTTGGGTAGATGGAAGCTCTTGCATTGTATCTATTTTGATTTTCACCTTCTTGGTAAAAGAACGTAAAAAACCTGCCGATTTAAACACAGCAAATAACGAAACCGAAATACCTGCTTCGGTTTTCAAAGACAAAATATTCTGGATTTTTCTCTTTATCTGTTTTATAACAGCGATGCTTTTCTTTCAACTTTTTACGACTTTACCCTTATATCACAATGAAAAATTTGGGCTGACGGAGTTTCAAAGCGGACTTTTATTATCCTTAAATGGACTGTTGATTTTCTTTATGGAAATGCCAATAGTCAGTTTTAGCCAAAGAAAAGATATCAATAAGCTCAAAATTATACTTTGGGGTTCGTTGCTGATGTCCCTAAGTTTCTATGTTTTAATGATCAATATGTGGGCTGGAATACTGATTTTCAGCATTATTTTTATCACTTTTGGCGAAATGTTCATCTTCCCTTTTTCCAATTCTTTTGCGTTAAGCCGAGCACCAAAAGGGCATGAAGGCCGCTACATGGCCTTATTTACGATGAGTTTCAGTTTGGCACATATTGCGAGTTCTAAAACTGGTCTGCAAATCATTGCTGCATTTGGGTATCAGGCAAACTGGTTTGTCATGGGTACTTTAGGCATACTTGCTGTAGCAGGTTGCATTTGGTTGCAAAAACTTGTTCAAAAAGAACAAAATTAATTCCATTATCACTCTTTGGGCGTGACCGCATTCCTAAAAGGGGCAAACTAACTAGTTGCTCAAACTGCCCCTTTTATCAGTGCGGTCGGGCTATTCGCGCTACTTTGGTAGCTAGCTACTATCCCTCACGCGACCTTTTTTTCAAAACAACATATCTGAAATGAAGTGCTTCTATCTTTCCAAATTAACTCTCTTAAAAGTATATAACTAGCAACATGAATCTTTAATTTAAAATTCTAAATAAGTTAAAAACTAAAAAATTAGTTAAATAACTATAAAAACAGTTTGTAAACTATAAATATAGTTGTACCTTTGATTCAAATAAAAAATCATGCAAAAACTGACAAATAAAGAAGAGGAAATAATGCATATTTTATGGAAGCTCAAAAAAGCATTTGTAAAAGAAGTCATGGCCGAAATCACCGAAGATCAGCCCCACTATAACACACTTTCTACTATTGTTCGCAATCTGGAAGAAAAAGGTTTTGTGTCGCACAATGCTTTTGGAAACACGCATCAGTACTACCCTATCGTGAGTTTAGAAGACTACAGAAAACGTTTTATGAATACGGCCATCGATAATTATTTCAACAGTTCTTATAAAAATATGGTATCGCATTTTGCCAAAGAAGAGAAAATTTCTGCAGCTGAATTACGAGAGATTTTAGCAATGATTGAAAGTCAAAAAGGGAAAATATAAACTTTACAGTAACAACAATAATTATGGAATCATTCTATCTTTATCTTCTCAAATCCAGTGGATTAATCACACTGTTCTATTTGGCTTATTATTTTATGTTGCGAAAAGAAACCTTTTTTACGAGCAATCGCTGGTTTCTGTTATTGGGTTTGTTTACTGCCGTTCTTTTGCCGTTAGTGGTTTTAACAAAAATAATATGGGTAGAACCAACTCCTGTAAATTATGATTGGTCATCATTACCCATAAACACAATTGCTGATGAAGATCATACTGAAGAGTATATTTATTTGGGATTAGCGGTAATTTACTGTATTGGCACTTTGTATCTATTAACTAAATTCGGTTTTGATTTTTACAGTTTACAAAAAGTATTAAAAGGAAAAACCGTAAAACGTCAAGCTTATTTTAAATTTATAGACATACAAGACAACCTAGCTCCTTTCTCTTTTTTTAATACTATTGTTTATAACTCTTCTTTATACAGCACCACCGAATTAGAAAATATTTTGGAACACGAAAAAGTGCATAGTGAACAAAATCATACTGTTGATGTATTAATTTCAAGATTGTTTTGTATTGTCTTTTGGTTTAATCCATTTATTTGGTTTTATAAAAAAGCAATTGTACAAAACTTAGAATACATTGCTGACGACGAAGCCACAAAAAAGATATCCGACAAAAAAGCGTATCAGTTTACGCTCTTAAAAATAACAACACACGAAAATTGTGTTGCCATTACTAATCATTTTTATCAATCATTAATCAAAAAACGAATCGTTATGTTAAACAAAAATCAATCAAAAAAATCGAATTCCTGGAAATACACACTTATTCTTCCTGTTTTAGTGGCTTTTGTATCTTTATTTCAAATTGAGGTAATTGCTCAGGAAAAAGTAAAAGAAGAAACCATCAAAGTGGAATCAAAACATCCGGTTACTACTGCTTTAGAAGTACAACAAGAAAAAGACAGTATTAAAAAAATAAAATCTCTGGTAGTCAATAATTACAAAAATGAAGGTATTGATCAAAATACAGAAATTTATATTGATGGAAAAAAAGTGAGCAAAGAAGAATTAGACACAACCAACCCAGATGACATAATCACAATGAATATCTCTAAGAATAATAACAAATCTATAGTAAGAATTGTAACGAAAGGTAAAACCGCAGAAAGTACAAGTATATTTAATTCTGAAAGACAAATGACGGATTTGGGATTAGAAAATGTGGATCCAAATAGTTTAAATATTCTTCAAAAACCAAAAAGTACTTACACGGTTACAAAGACAACGACAGAAAAAAATGGTGTTCCTGGAAATGCAGAATATTTTATTGACGGAAAAAAAGTAAGCCCGCTAGAGGCAGAAAGCATGAATCCGAATCACATAAGCTCCGTCAATGTACAAAAAGATGCTTCTTCAACTAAGAATTCAATCCGTATAATTACTAAAAGCTATTTAGACGGGAAAGAAATGTTCCCAGAGCCACCAACTCCGCCTATTGTTCCAACTTTTAAATTTAAATCCCCGAAAGCACCCCTTTTTCCCAAAGCGCCGAAGGCACCAAAAGGAGACCCCATGACAGGTGATAAAAAAGCTTGGAAAGAATTCGATAAAAAAATGGAAGACTTCGAGGCTAAAATGAAAAAACTAGAGCCTCAAATGGAAGCTTTCGATAAGCAAATGGCAGAATTTGATAAGAAAATGGAACCATTCAATAAAGAAATGGAAGTTTTTGAAAAAAAAATGAAAGTGTACGAACAACAAATGGAACAATATTATTCTAACTTGGAACGCGAAAGAAAAAAATAATAACTCCCCTAAATAGCCAAAAAAGACGGTCCTTATCAAGACCGTCTTTTTTTATATCTTTGTCTAAAACAAAACCGTATGTATAAAATCCTAGCACAAATCAACAAAGTCATTTTACCTAGTTTCACCAAACAGCGGTTAGATTTGGCGAAAGCCACGAAATGGCAAATGGCAATCATTGGTTTTAGATATTACGTTACCGCCCGTGCATTATCTAAGAAGTAATTGCAGCAAAAATTTCATTGCCTTTCATTTTTGATCTTCCATTTAGGAAAGTTAACTCCCTAAGGAAATTGCATTGCACGATTTCGCTAACCAATCGTTCCACTAATACGCAAACTGCTTTCTCCTTTCCCTAGTCGCTAATGCGTGATCGTGAAGTAAGATTCTATCTCCTTTTTGAATCGCATCGATATGAATTTCTAAAGTATCCATTCCATATACCAAATCGTCCGTTGCCGAAATGATTTCATAAGGTAACTTGTTAGGCTTTCGAACCGGAATAAAACCAGCATTTAATTCCTGTGCAATCAACATCCCAAAGAAAAATCTGCGACTCTTTACTTCTATTACAGTGTCCATTTTTTTATTTTTTAAGGATGAACGAAATATTCAAGGCATTTATTCCTTGTTTCGGGATCAATTAACAATGTAATAATGTCTTAGAAAAAATTCCTTCTTTGGGAAAACCCTGAATATCACGGATATAATTTTGCAACGCCATCTTTTTTTGTTTTTTTACAATTTTACACTTGCGAATTACACATTTATACCTATATTTGCACCCGCAAGCAAGATAATAAAACGGTTTGCGAAACGGCCTTGTGGCGCAACTGAATAGCGCACTTGATTACGGCTCAAGAGGTTACTGGTTTGAATCCAGTCAAGGTCACAAAACCCCAACAGATGTTGGGGTTTTTTTATGCATTGTATCGAAAAGTGTACTAAATCCGATAATTTTTAGATAAGGTACAAAAACATTAAAAAACAATACCTTTTCAAATCATTGATCTCCAATCCCAACTTCTAAATTGTCGTTAAGCTATATATTACGAAGAAGGCTCATAGAAAATGGACTTTACACAACTTATTTAGCTTTAAGAGCAATCACGATCGATAAATCGTATTTCAACCCGTTCAAAACTTACTAAACAGTGGAAAACCAATCTATTTGTTGAGTTTATTAAAATCTGTGTTTAAAATCTTTTTCAAAACTTAACTACAAAACACAAAAAAACCGTTACTGCAGCAGAAACGGCTTATTTTATATCCATGTCCCGTCCTGAAATAGGTTGTCACTCAAACAACTTAATTTATGGAATCACAATCCCCGCAAAGACAAAAACGTAGTCAACGAGATTACAGCCTAGCTTTTAAATTACAAGTAGTTGCCGAAGTAGAAAAAGGCGAGTTAACCTATAAACAAGCTCAAAAAAAGTATGGAATCCAAGGTAGAAGCACTGTTTTGGTTTGGATGCGAAAACATAGTATCTTAGATTGGAAAGAATTACCATCTATGTCACAAAAGAATACTCCAGAACAACAAATAAAAGAGCTAGAATCTCTACTTTCTAAAGAAAAAGAAAAAGTATATGTCTTAAATGTTGCTATAGACATTGCCGACGAGTTATTGAAAACAGATATCCAAAAAAAGTATTTACCCAAACAATCAAAAAAACAAAATCCAAGATCCTAGGCATAAAGGGTATGTGTTTATTGTTTGGGATAAGCAGACAAGCCTATTATAAAAACAAAACTGATAGATTACAAAGACATTCTGAACTTTTAATTGTTCGTGACATGGTAATGAGAATACGTTGCGTTATGCCTAGGATAGGCACACGAAAGCTTTACTTTTTAATTAAAGATGAATTAGATGAGTTGAATATTAAAATAGGAAGAGATTTTTTATTCCATTTTTCGAGAGCAGAGCATTTACTTATAAAACCTAAAAGGAGCTATATAAAAACAACAAATTCAAAACATTGGATGAAGAAATATCCCAATTTAATTAAAAACATGGATGTCACAAAACCAGAACAGCTATGGGTTAGCGATATCACTTATATCAAAACCGATAAAGGACATGAATATTTAAGTTTAATTACTGACGCATATTCAAAAAAGATTATGGGTTATGAGCTTTTGGATAATCTAAGCACAGTAGGGCTTTTAAATGCGTTGGAGTTAGCTTTAAAGAACCGAAAATACAAACATGAATTAATTCATCAATCCGACAGAGGTTTACAATACTGTTCTGGTGATTATGTAAAAAAGCTTACTGAAAACAACATCAAAATTAGTATGACTGAAAATGGTGATCCTTATGAAAATGAAATAGCAGAGAGAATAAATGGTATTTTAAAGTATGAATTTTTACTGATAGATGGATTTATAAATCATGTACAGGCATTAAAAGTAATAAGGGAATCTATTGATATTTATAACCAAAATAGGCCTCACTTAAGTTGTCAAATGTTAACGCCAAATCAGACGCATTTACAACAAGTAATCAAATCAAAAAAATGGAAGAAAAAAACCTCGAAAGTTTTTACTTCAGAGGTTAATAATTAATGTAATTTTAAAATCTAATTCGTGTCAACTTTTTTCAGGATTAGACAAATTAATCTTCTTATTATTTGATTATAATTTCTTTTTTAGAATTTATTTTTACTACACAAAAAGGAGTAGTAAACGCTTGTGTAACCATACTTCCCGGTTCAGGATTTATTTCCTTCACTGTCATGATTATATTTTTATCGGTTTCAACTACAGTGTCAATCCCTATATTATAACCACCGGTTGATTTCTCTCCCATATTCAAAACAATAAAATTAGATTTATGAACATCATTAGCACTAATTTTATTTTTTAAATTTTCATCATTCTGCAGCATTTTAATTTCGTTTGGTTCCGAAAGAATCTCAAAAAAGCGAATATTAGCGCCGCCAGTTGTCTGTTGTGTCAAAACTTCATACAATTTATTTGTATCTGAACTTTTTGAAGAAGTAGCACCGCATGAAGCCAGAGATATAGCAAGTATTGATAAAATTACTTTTTTCATTCTTTATATTTTTTAATTAAATGGGATAATTTCTGAAACTCATTCTCATTTCAATTTACAAATTCTAAAATTTATAAAAATTTATTAAGGGCTTTTTTATACAACTCTTCGTAAAGTGGCAAAATGTTTTTAATATCAAATTGTTTTGCAACTGTTAAAGCGTTTTCTTTAAATTGTTTAAGAACCACGTCATCCTTCAAGATTTTCAGGGCATTTTGAGCCATTTCTTCTATGTTTCCAACATCACTTAAGTAACCGGAAACACCATCATAATTTACCTCTGGCAAACCTCCGGAATTACTGGAAATAACTGGAACTTTACAAGCCATAGCTTCCAATGCCGCAAGTCCAAAACTTTCTGTTTCTGAAGGAAGCAAAAACAAATCTGTCAAGCACAGAATTTTATCAATTTCGTTACTGTTACCAAAGAAAATCACCTTGTCTAAAATTCCTAATTCCTGACATAAATATTCCGCTTTTTCTTTTTCAGGACCATCTCCAACCATCATCAATTTCGCAGGAATCTCCTTCTGAATGTTATAGAAAATTTTAATGACATCCGGAATTCGTTTTACTTTTCTAAAATTACTGATGTGCGTTATGATTCGCTCATTTTCCTTCGCCATAACCGAACGTTGACAAGGAATACTCGGGTCATTCATGTTTTTATTCAATTCGATAAAATTTGGAATCACCTCAATTTCATTTTTTATATTAAATAATTTTAAGGTATCGTCTTTCAAACTTTGGGAAACCGAAGTAACAAAATCTGATTTGTTGATACTGAAAGTTACCGCTGGTTTATAAAAAGGATGATTTCCCACCAATGTAATATCGGTTCCATGCAGCGTTGTGACCATTGGTATATTAATTCCTTCATCTTTCAACATTTGTTTTGCCATATATCCCGCATACGCATGTGGAATCGCATAATGAACGTGAAGCAATTCTATTTTATATAATTTTACCATATCGACCAATTTGCTCGATAAAGCCAATTCATACGGTTGATAATGGAATAATGGATATTCTGGAACGTTCACTTCATGGTAATGCACATTGGGGTTCAAAAGCGCCAAACGCACAGGCTGACTGTAAGTTATAAAATGTATTTCATGACCTCTACGAGCCAATTCCAGTCCCAGTTCTGTAGCGACAACACCACTACCTCCAAAGGTAGGATAACAAACTATTGCAATTTTCATGTATGTAATTTAATAAAACGAAATTAAGAAAAATAGGAATGGGTTTTATGGAATTTTAAGTTAAATACCATCGGATTTTAAAATTTCATTCGCTGGATTCGTACCGCATTCAATATTGCTAACAAGGCAACGCCCACATCTGCAAAAACAGCTTCCCACATCGATGCCAGTCCGCCAGCTCCCAGAATCAGCACTATTAGTTTTACTGAAAAAGCCAATCCGATATTTTGCCAAACGATTTGTTTTGTTTTTCTCCCGATGGTGACAGCGGTGAAAATTTTAGTGGGTTGGTCATTTTGAATTACAACATCAGCGGTTTCAATAGTAGCATCGCTTCCTAAGCCACCCATTGCAATTCCGACGTCCGCCAAAGCGATTACTGGAGCATCATTTACGCCGTCTCCAGCAAATGCAACTTTTAACTTTTGTCGCAATAGCTCTTCCACTTTTTCGACTTTATTTTCCGGCAATAAATTCCCGAATGCTTCATCGATATTCAATTCTTTGGCTACAGCCATAACTACAGCTTGATTATCTCCGGAAAGCAATATTGTTTTAATATTTATTTTATGTAAACTTTCAATGGCCGATTTTGCATCTTCTTTTATTTCGTCGGCTATCAGGAAATAACCTGTATATTTTTTATTGATGGCAACGACGATAATAGTGTACGGAATCGTTTCAAGTTTCGTGTCATAATCAATATTGAATTTTTTCATCAATTTAATGCTTCCTAACAAGATTTCGTTTCCATCAACAAAACCTTTTATTCCGTAACCAGCGATTTCGGTAACTTCGGTAACAACAGTTTTGTTTTTAGCATTATTAGCGAATGTTATTATTGCTGAACCCACAGGATGTGTGGATTTAGCTTCAATCGCTGCGGTATAATTAACTAAATCGGTCTCTGAAATTCCTACCGCCACTACTTTTTGCACTTTAAAAACTCCTTTGGTCAGCGTTCCAGTTTTGTCCAACACTAC
Organism: Flavobacterium sp. DSP2-3-1; assembly: GCF_049896865.1. Lineage (NCBI taxonomy): Bacteria > Pseudomonadati > Bacteroidota > Flavobacteriia > Flavobacteriales > Flavobacteriaceae > Flavobacterium > Flavobacterium sp. DSP2-3-1. The sequence goes on from NZ_JAFCVD010000003.1 coordinate 118,910, forward strand.
AACTTGAATAGCTGCCATAGTATCTAGAAATGTAGATCCTTTAAATAAGATTCCGTTTTTACTAGCTGCCCCAATTCCGCCAAAATAACCCAACGGTATAGAAATAACTAAAGCACATGGACATGAAATTACCAAAAATATCAGAGCGCGGTACAGCCACTCTTTAAAAACATAATCATCGACAAATAACAGTGGAATCAAACAAATTCCGATAGCCAAATAAACAACTATTGGCGTGTAAATTTTAGCAAACTTCCTGATAAACAACTCCGTTGGTGCTTTCTTGGCCGTAGCTTCTTGCACCATTTCAAGAATTTTAGATAATTTACTGTCGTTAAATGCGGTAGTTACTTCTATTTGCGCAATAGAATTTAGATTAATCATTCCAGCAAGAATAATATCCCCTTTTGATTTAGAATCTGGTTTACTCTCTCCGGTTAATGCGGCGGTATTGAAAGTCGCATGATCCGAAAGTAATTTTCCATCTAATGCTAACTTCTCTCCAGGTTTTAATTCTATTGTTTCCCCTATAGTTACTTCCGAAGCTTTTTTGGAAACAACATTCGCGCCGTATAATACATTTGCTGTATCAGGTCTTTGGTCTAATAATGATTTAATATTTGATTTAGCTTTTTGTACCGCCATCATCTGAAATAGTTCTCCAATTGCGTAAAAAAGCATTACGGCTACTCCCTCCGCGTATTGACCAATTCCAAAAGCACCGATTGTAGCAATACTCATTAAAAAAAATTCGGAAAAAAAAGCTCCTTTTCTAATACTTTGAAAAGCATCTTTCAGAACTGGAAAACCTACGGGAAGATAGGCTACAAGATACCATGCAATTCGAACCCAGCCATTAAACCATGATTGGGGAAAATAATTATCAAATAACAACGCGATAATTAATAATACGAAGCTGATGATAGACGGTAAAAATAATCTGAAGACACTTTCGCTTCCGTTTCTATCATCATGATCATGTCCGTCGTAATTTTCAGCATCATTTTCTACGGTACAACATCCCTTTTGATCTTTATCTGATTCCTGCTTGTTTTCTTCTAATGAGCAACAGGCAGTTTGATGATTAGCGTTATTTTTATGTTTGTGTGCCATAATTAGAATAGATTAAGAGTTCTAAAAGTACAAAATTTACTTCCAGAAAGGGGGAAGTTCAACTGTTTCTTAACCTGACTGGTGCCACACTAATGCATCTTTTAATTAGTAATCGCTTCGTAAATTATCTTCTGGATGTCTTCGCGAATGTTTGCTTTGGATAATCTATTTTCAGCCGCAATCGGAAAAGTTCTATTGGATAAAAATACATAAACAATTTGTGTTTCAGGATCGGCCCAAGCCATCGTTCCTGTGTAGCCGGTATGTCCAAAACTGGTCATCGAAGCACAACCGCACGTTGGACCTTCGGAACCCAATTGGGGTTTATCAAAGCCAACACCTCTCCTGTTTCCGACCGCACAAAAATAACACGTATTGAAATCTTCAAATGTCTTTTCAGAAAAATACTGCTGATTGCCATAATTACCTTTTTGTAAATAAAGTTCCATTATTTTAGCCACATCCATTGCATTTGAAAAAACACCTGCATGACCCGAAACTCCACCTTCTAAAGCAGCTGACAAATCATTGACATAACCTTGTAGAAGTTGACGACGGAAATAAGTATCCGTTTCTGTTGGAGGAATTCTGTTTTTATCAAATTTGGTCAAAGGATTAAAACTGGAATTATTCATACCAAGTGAACGATAAAAATTTTCTTGAATTAAAACATCTAATGTTTTACCCGTAGTTTTTTCCAAATAATCCTTCAAGATCATAAATGTAAGATCACTGTATTTGTATTCTTTTTTTGTTGCAATTTTACTTTTAACAATCATTTTCATGATCGTATCACTAAAATTATTTCTGATAAAAAGACTGTCGCCCAGTTTTTTTGAAAACTCCTGTTCAGCTACTTTTCTAAAATAAACATCCGAAGGTAATTTGCCTTTATCCATTGCTGCTTTGTAAAATGGAATCCCGGCAGCAAGTCCCGCATAATGAGACAATAAATCCTTGAAATTAATATTTGCTTTATTCGAATCTTTAAAAATTGGAGACATTGTTCCTAATGTTGTTTCCAAATTTATTTTTTGCTGATCGTACTGCAACATAACATTGGGCAATGTTGCTAAAATTTTTGTTAAAGATGCTACGTCATATATATCTGAATCTTGAACTTTAATCGATTCATCATAGGTATGATGTCCAAATGATTTTTGATAAATGACTTTCCCTTTTCGGGCTACAAGAACCTGAATTCCCGGTGTCATTTTGGCGCTGATAGCTTTATTGGCAATAGCATCAATCTTTGATAAAATAGCTGAATTCATACCAACATTCTCCGGAGTCGTGAATCCTAAACGATTCAGTTTTTCCGTAGACAAACCGTCATTTACCTTAAAGCTATTGTTAATAGAAACCGGCAATTTTCCTTTAGCTGCAATCGAACCAAAAATTAGTTCCGCAGAAACGACTTGACCAATGGTACTATTTTGATAAGAAACGACCAATCCTTCGATACCATCAAAATTTATAAAAGGTAATAAAGCGTATGGTTTTGCAAAAATATCTAGAATTACAGTATTATTTTTAGCTAAAAAATTGATTTTAAATATTTCATCCGATTTTAAATCGTCGTTTTTGAAAGCCACATCTGATTTGTGATAGCCAATAATCACTGTTGTAAAAGCTTGCAATTTCACTTGAAGACTGTCTAGATTCGGATCTGAAATCACCGTAACTTCAGCATATTTTTTCAAAGTCGAAACAAATGCATCATTATTGTCATCTCCTATTTTGACATAAGCGATTTTTTGTTTGTCCAAATTTTTAATTGGTAAAACAGTTCCCGTATTTTTTAGCACAGTAATCGCATTTTCATACAATTCATACTGTAAAGCATCATTATCAACTGAATTTAAATCTTTGTATAAATTTTCAGTCACAATTGGTTTGTAATTGTTTAAACCGGCTTTGTACTTGAACTTTAAAATTTTCTTTATGGAAAAAGCCAATCGTTCATCAGTAAATAAATTTAGAGAATAAGCGAGTTTAAATTTATCAATCGCACCTGGAACATTTTCAGGAAACAACAGCACGTCATTTCCGGCCATAAAAGCTTCAAAGTTGATTTCGCTTGGTAATTTAAAATCAGAAACACTTTTCATATTTAGGGCATCTGTAATAATAAGTCCTTTAAAACCCAATTTTTTTTGGAGAATATCAGTAACTACATTATAAGAAATCGAAGAAGGAAAATTAGGTCTTGATTCTAAACTGGGAACGTTTAGATGCGCCACCATAACGGACGAAAGTCCTTCATGAAACATTTTTTTATAGGGATAAAACTCTACGTCCGATAATTTTTCTATTGAGGAATTTATAGTTGGTAAACTTTTATGAGAATCCGTTTCCGTATCTCCATGACCCGGAAAATGTTTACCGGTAGAAAACACACCTTGGCTCTGAACGCCTTTCATTATGGCAATGGCGCGCTCGGTAACGTTAAATTTATCTTCGCCAAAAGAACGAAAACCTATAATTGGATTATTGGGATTTGAATTGATATCCAACACTGGGGCAAAGTTAAATTGCAATCCCATTCGTTTGCTTTGTTGTCCCATTTGAACACCTACTTTCTCCAAAAGTTCCATATTTTGGATGGCTCCAAGTGTCATATTCCAAGGATAACTGTAAGTAGAATCCAGTCGCATACCCAAGCCCCATTCGGCATCATTACCAATAAATAATGGAATTTTTGATTTGGATTGATAACGATTGGTCAACTTAGCCTGGCGTTGCGGACCGCCTTGAAAGAAAATTAATCCGCCAATTTTATGATCTAATATAAGTTTTTCAATAGCTTTAATATGCGCTGAATCTTTATTGGAATAAGCAGCAACCATAAATAATTGCCCTAATTTTTCCTCTAAAGTCATTGCATTATAAACACTATCCACCCATTTATTGCCTTGCGGAGATAATTCAAAAAGATTCGGACTATTAGTAGAATTTATACTGTCGAAATTCTCTATTTTGGGCGGAATATTGGTTACAATTGTTTTATTCTTGTTCACTTTTGTACCAACACAACCCGCAGCAACAAAAATAAATAAGACATAAAAAAAAACAATTTTAATTCTTATTTTTTTCATTCACCTAGTTTGTTTAAAAAAATCGGCTATGCCAGCTATCAATACCTGGAACTTCCCACGATTCATTATATTCTTCTATATTGTTTACTAAATTATTGAAAACTATAGTATTTTCAGTAACAGCTTTATCTTTTACCATTTTCTTGAAATCAATCAATGGCTTGTGTGCAATATGCTCCCCAAGTTTGAAAGTGACATTCATTTTATCCAATAAATCAACGGTGTATTTTTGTTCCAAATTTTGAATAAATTCTACTGAGGAATCAATCGAGCAACCTGTTGCAGCTTGAACATCTTGATTAACGGCAATAATTATAAATCGGTTGTATTTTAATTGATACGATGATTCTAAACTGGTACCATGCGCAGCCCAACTTTCCAGAAAGGTTTGTAAAGCAGTTTCTATTTCAGAAAATTCCGCATCCGAAAACTTTCTGTTCGATTGATAAATCCAGATTTTAGATTCTTCAGGTAAATTTTCAAAAGGAACGTACATCTTAATTGTGTTATGAGTTATGAATTTTGATTTAAAAAATCAATATTCGTAATTTTTAATTTATTATAAATCTTGAGCATTAGCGATCAATTCCGCAATATCCATGACTTTGACTTCACCTTCCTTTTCTTTATTTTTAATACCGTCAGTCATCATCGTATTACAAAAAGGACAACCCGCGGCAATTATTTCTGGTTTAGTTTCTAATGCGTCTTCGGTTCTTTCAACGTTCACTTCCTTATTTCCTGGCTCAGCATCTTTAAACATTTGCGCACCACCGGCACCACAGCATAAACCGTTTGCTTTGGAGCGTTTCATTTCCACTAATTCAGCATCCAACTTTAGAATTAAATCTCTAGGTGCTTCATAGACATTATTGGCTCTGCCTAAATAGCAAGGATCGTGAAAAGTAATTCGCTTTCCTTTAAATTGTCCTCCTTCAATGGTCAATCTTCCATCATCTAACAATGATTTTAGAAATTCCGTATGGTGAACTACTTCATATTTCCCGCCTAATTCCGGATATTCATTTTTTAAAGTATTGAAACAATGCGGACAAGCTGTAACAATTTTTTTTGCCTCGTATGCATTCAAAACCTCAATATTCATCATGGCCTGCATTTGGAATAAAAACTCATTTCCAGCTCTTTTTGCAGGATCACCGGTACAACTTTCTTCAGTCCCTAAAACGGCAAAGGAAACGTTGGCACGATTCAAAATACGAACAAATGCCTTTGTTATTTTCTTTGCCCTGTCGTCAAAACTTCCTGCACAACCTACCCAAAATAAAACTTCTGGCTGTTTCCCTTGAGCTAACATTTCGGCCATTGTTGGCACTATTAAATTCTCTGACATACTATTTGTGATTCGGTTATTCGTTGATTTGATTATTCGAGCAAACGGAAAATTGATATTTCACTTTATCAGATGAAATTTAAACAAATAAACAATTATTCATTTTTCCAATTCAATCGATCTTGCTGATTGTATTGCCAAGGTGCTCCATTATTTTCTATATTGGTCATCATGGCATTCAGAGGCATTGGAGCCGCACTTTTTTCCATAACTAAATAGCGACGCATATCCATAATGATAGAAAGCGGGCTAATGTTTACAGGACATTCCTCCACACAAGCATTACAGGAGGTACAAGCCCAAAGTTCTTCTTGTGTGATATAATCGTTCAATAATGTTTTGTTGTCCGGAATAAAAATACCTTTATTAGCATCTATATTTCTACCCACCTCTTCCATCCTGTCTCTGGTATCCATCATGATTTTACGTGGAGACAATTTTTTACCTGTTATATTGGCCGGACAAGATGAAGTACAACGACCACATTCTGTACAAGTGTAGGCATTCAATAATTGTACCCAGTTTAAATCTTGAATATCACTGGCGCCAAACTTGCTTGGAACCGCATTTTCATCCACTGGTGCTGAGGCGAAAGGATCAGCATTAGGATCCATCATTAACTTCACTTCTTTGGTGACTGACTCCAAATTATCAAATTGACCTTGAGGATTCAGATTGGCAAAATAGGTATTTGGAAAAGCTAATAGTATGTGCAGGTGTTTTGAAAAATAAAGGTAATTCATAAAAATCAAAATCCCCACAATGTGCAACCACCAAAAGATCTCTGAAAGCAACATTACCAATTCATTTGACATTCCATTGAAAATGGGTTCAATAAATTGACTTACTGGAAAAAAACCTGCTTTTATAAAATGAGAAAAACCTCCCGGTACATTTTGCAAATGCAAATCAGATGCATTCATCAATAAAAATAAAGTCATCAAAACTACCTCAAAATACAAGATATAATTTGCATCACTTTTTGGCCAACCTTTTAAGTCACTGCTGACAAATCTTTTTAATTTGATTGCATTTCTTCGACTCCAAAAAGCGATAACAGCAATTAAAACTAAAAATGCTAAAATTTCGAAAGAAGCAATCAGCACATCATAAGTAGTTCCTAAAAAAGCAAAAACACGATGCGTACCAAAAAGTCCGTCGATTATAATTTCTAATAATTCAATGTTTATAATTACAAAACCAACATAAACAATAATATGGAGTATTCCAGTAACAGGACGTTTTACCATTTTTGATTGACCAAAAGCAATCATGGCCATATTACTCCAGCGGGCTTTTGGATTGTCGGAACGGTTTACATTAGTTCCAAGATTGATGTTTCGCATGATTTTTTTAACACTGGTAAAAAAATATCCAAAACCAATTACCAATAGAATGGCAAATAAAATATTGTCTAAGTAGCTCATATTTGCTATTTTATTTCATTAGATACAGAATCTTTTACAGGACCCATGTACGGTTTATTTTTCTTTCCAAACACAGAAATGTTAACATATCTAGTTGGATAAAGTCTAATATCCTGCAATAATAATTCTAATTCTTTTGTAGAACTTCTAATATTTTGGTAGAAAGCTTCATCGTTTAACAATTTGCCCATAGAACCTTTACCAGATTCCAAACCGCTCACAATGCCATCAACTCTAGCTAAAGTTGCATTCAAATTTCTGGCTGTTTTGCCTAAATCAGCTTTATCCAACGAATCTGAAATTTTAGAAAAATTTCCTGATATTTTATTAAAGTTAGTAACCACTCCGTTTATTTGACTTTTATTGATACTTAATAAATCGTTAACGCTCATGGAAACTTTATGGAATTGCTCAACAGTGCTACTTAATTCAGACAATGTGAGTTTTAAATCTTGTTGCCCCTTTTGATCTAAAACATTGTTCAATCCGGAAATTAATTTTTCAGTACTTCCCAATAATTTTTCCAATTTCTCTTGAAGAGGTGCCAATTGGTCTCCTACTTTATCTGTTAGACCCATTTTTATACCACCTTGCAATTTCTCACCGTCAACAGCTAAGGTTTTATCATTGAAATTAGGGATAATCGCAATTTGTTTTCCTCCAATAAATCCTGGCTCATAAATAGAAGCAATACTGGATTTAGAAATTGGAAAATCCGTTTTTAATTGTAGTTCAACTAACAGTACGCCCGTATTCTGATTTATGGTGATACTACTCACCTTACCTATAACTAAACCGTTAAGAGTCACTGGCGCTGACGTTGCTAAACCTTCAACACTTTTATACTCTACAAAAAAGGTTTTGTAATTGGTAAAAAGATCTCTTCCTTTTAAAAAACTGTAGCCCCAAATAAATAATAAAATAGATGCAATTACTAAAATGGCAGTTTTAATTTCTCGTGTTATTTTCACAATATATGTATTTTGTACAAATTTAATATAAAATATTTGACTTGTTATAATTATTTCACCGCTTCTTTGAGACTAATGTTTTTTCCGTCTCTAAATTCAATTATATAAGTAAAAAAATCCTTTAGATTTAACTGAAGTCAAATATTCTTTTACACTACAATAAATTAATGTTGAGCCATGTAATTATTTGTAAAAAGAACCATTATTTATTCCGGAAGCAACATTATTTAATCCTTTAAAATTAGATGGATTTAAAATATTGCGTTTTGTCTTGTCCTAAAAAAGGTTTACACAAAAGTGTCAAATTATGGAAAGATATTCAAAAGAATCTTCATCAAAATGGCAATCAAAATGGCAATCAAAATATAGTGAAGAATTTAAAAGGTTTGTTTATAATGAATTTTTAACTGGAACATCAACAAGACGAGAAATTAAACATAAGTATAATATCGGTAATTCACGCTTAATATATTGGTTAAGAGATATTGGATATGATTATTCAACTCCCAATATTGTACCTTTGCCATAGATGAACAATCAAACAAAAAAATTATCTGTGGATGTGTAAATAAAACCAGCTGTATTAATTAAGCAACATTTTTAAAATTATTTTTCTGTTGCCAGAATTCTTTAATTGTCTTGTAATCTAGAGCTGAATGCCTTCTTTTTCTATTGTACCAAATTTCAATAATTTCAAATATATCTCGTTCCATCTGTTCTTTTGATATAAGTTTATTTCCATAAATTTGTTCTGTTTTCAAAGTCTTAAAAAAGCTCTCAGCTACTGCATTGTCCCAACAATTCCCTTTTCTACTCATGCTTCTTGTAATCATTTTATAGGAATCAATTACATTGGTAAACTTTTTACTAGCATATTGAATTCCTCGGTCAGAATGAAATAGTAATCCTTTTTCAACACATCTGTTTTTAATAGCCATTCTCTAAGCTGCCAACGAAGTTTCCTCTATGCTCATTCCATTACTCAAACTCTAGCCAATAATTTTTCTGTCATAGAGGTCTAAAATGGTTGTTAAATATATAAATCCTTATTTTACTTTTATATATGTAATGTCCGACACCCAAACTTTTGACGGTTCTGTAACTAAAAATTCTCTATATAAAACATTTGGTACAATTAAATACTTATGCTTTGAGTTCTTTGTAACCTTAAATTTCTTGCTTAATTTGCTTCGTAAACCGAGTTGATTCATATATTTGGCAACGCTAACTCTTGATATATTATTACCCAAAGAAGCCAACTCTGCCGTCATTCTCGGACTTGCATATCTTTGTTTTGAATCAAAATAAATGGATGTTATTTTTTCTTTAACCAGCTCAGCTCTTTGTTTTCTATCCAAAATAGCCCCGCTTTTCAATTGATAATAACTTCTTTGACTGACTTGTAATACTTTGCACATCTTTTCAATCGGAAATATCTTTTCATTGTTTCTGATGAAAGTATAAATCATTGACCGATTTTGGAAAAGATGCCTACTGCTTTTTTTAATATATCTCTTTCTACTTCCGCATCTTTGAGTTTTCTTTCAAGCTCTGCAATTCGATCCTGTTCTGGCGTTTGCTTTACATTGCCGTTATCAGAAAAACTTCCTTGCTCAAACTCTTCATACTCTTTTCTCCATTTATACAATTGTGGAGCAGTAATACCCAGTTCTCTAGCTAATTCTGAAATGTTATGCCTTTCATAACTCAATTGAACCGCTTTCTCTTTAAAAACTCGGTCGTAAATTTTTAGCATCTTTTTCATAAATTAAAATTAAGGTTTTTATTCTTAACTTTTTATGAGGTTAAAGTTAGCATGTCCAGTGCCAGTATTCGGCATCTGGACTTCTTATTCCATATAGCGTTAAGGTGCGAATATACAAACCATAAAGAACCGTTAGTATATCTAATTATAACCTTAAACGAAGTTTTTGTACCAATAAAAGTCGGGTTGATTTCATCAGCATTAAAACACAAAAATCTCTGTTATTAAGTTTTCGGGTGAAGGATAATCTTTATTGTTAGCTGCTAAAAAAATCTACAATAGAGAAAATGCAATTGCTACAGCAATTAGACGAGGAAGACAAAAGCACCGTCTTTAAAATCATCGACAAAATGCTCATTACTAAAAAATTTAAAGACTTCTTTAATAAAAATGTAGCGATGTTATAAAACAAAAAAACAGGCAATTATGCCTGTTTTTTTTAAAACCTTTATTTTATCTTGTTTGTGTGCACAAGCGGGACGCTTGCGCCAACCAGAGGCATCAACATTGATACATTACCGATTAATGATAAATCAATTCCAACATAGACGATTCCATACTACATCTTAAAACGATTTCTAAAAATAATAAATAAATTAGGAAACTGAATAAGTTAGAAACTTTAAATTCTAAATTTAGATAAGAACCATTTTTAATTAATGATGCTATAAAAATAGGTAACAATGAAAAAATTAAGTGCACTATAAATATTTCAATCAAATTATCTGTATTAAAGACTAAGTAAATTAATATAAACGATATTATTCCGTAAAATAAACTTAGAATAAGGGCTAGCAAAATATTACGAAATAAATCTATATATATAAATATTATTGTTACAATTGAAACCTCAAAATAAGAAAATAATCCATTGTCTTTGCCATCATAAAATCTCAAATCAAAATTTTTAACATTAACATCTATAAAATGCAGAGTAAATAAACAAACAATAATTATTGATAATGGAACTATTAATTTATATTTTCTCATTTTGTTAAAATAGCTTGTTCAACTTTATCATTTACTTTTTTTGTAGCCTTAGTTGCTACAGCTTCAGCAGCTCTTGAATTCCAATTTACCTCTTTACCTTTAACTTCCTCAACTGAACCAAAAGTTGAACCAGCACCTAAATCATGATTCATTTGTTTATGAGAATCTTTGTCAGTACCTGGATAAATTCCAGTTTTTAACTCTTTTTGCAATTTTCCTGCAAATTTCTTATACTTATCTTGAGACATTGCTTCTTGTAAAGTTGGTATATCTGATAATTTGGTTTCACCATAAACATCTTTGTAAATTTCAATAAAGTTAGAGTGTGAATAAAAATCTTGTACTGCGTGGTATTCTTCTCCAACTATTTTAGCTAATCCTTCAGCATTAATCTGATTCTTTTTATAGCTATAAAGTGCAGTTTCAATATTATCCATTGTTCCCTCAAAATTTGCCAATATTTCTTTATAATTCATACTGTCAAAATGGTCTGATTCAACTGATTTTTTTCCAAACCCACCAGCATACCAAGGTAAACTTCTAACATCGGGAGCTACCACACTACCATCATAATAAGAAACACCATTACCAACAATACCATTTCTAAAGGCAATTATTGCTTTTTGTTGTTTCATGCTTAAATATCTACCGTTCACTTTAGAAAATGCATTTCTTGTAATACGTTTATGCACATCTATAAGGAAATTTCCATCGGGGTCGATAAACAATAAAGGATTATTGTTTACATATCCATAAGGTGATAAATTCGGTAATTTACTAAATTCAGCATCCATTTTAAACCATCTACCCACTCTCGGGTCATAAAGTCTAGCTCCGAAATCATAGCTGTTTCCCTCGCCTTTTAATTCGTCATCTTTCTCCATGCCGTTAAAGCCATAACGATACGCTGTACTGTTCCCATGTCTATTAGGCACAAGCATACCGAAAGGGTAATAGTCATTATACGAAAGAACGTCTGCATTAAACGATTTGAGACCACTGCTAGGCACTGCATCCGTTATAAACATTGGGATTTTTTTGTCGGTTACCACAACCAAGACATTCCCCAAGTGGTTCGCTAACTCATAACGTTTATCGCCCACCAAATTTACATAATTATTTAACTTAATTGCTTCAAGAGCAGGATAAATTATATCTGAATAATCTATATAATCATGTATACCATCTACATCAACGTCTTGGGTAGCACCTGTATTTGGATTTCCATCCTTATCCGGATCGGGTCCTTCTTCCCAAGTTGCGTAACCATCGCCATCATCATCCTTGTCCAGATAGTTTGGTATGGTATCAACAAGCATATTAGGGTTGTTTCCTGCCACTGCATCTGTATTCAATGACGGCAAGCCCGCAGTGGGGTTATGATCGCCATCGGGATCGGCACCTTCCCAAATAGTCAGTACGCTGTCGCCATCGTCATCATTATCAAGATAGTTAGGAACAAGATCTGTGATCACATTGCCTTTCCTTTCTGTAAAATGGTCGGTATTGAGCGACTGAATTCCTGTTAGTGGGTTATGGTCGCCGTCTGGATCTACATTTTCAAAGTTGGTGTACAGACCGTCTCCATCATCATCAATATCCAGATAATTTGGTTGGGCATCACCATCTGTGTCTAATGATGTTCCACCTTTAGCAGGGTTCTGGTCTCCATCTGGATCAGCTCCTTCATATTGGGTAAACAAACCATCCCCGTCATCATCATTGTCCAGATAGTTTGGTACTGTGTTTTGGTTTGGTCCCGTGGTCGCATTCGTGTTCCAAGATGGTGTTCCTGTTATAGGGTTGTGATCCCCGTCAGGATCTGCTCCTTCAAAAATGGTAAGCAAGCCATCGCCATCATCGTCTGTATCCAGATAATTGGGGGTTCCGTCTTGATCGGTATCATCGCTTGCCAAATTATCATCCAGGTTTAAATCTTCATAAATATCCAGAATGCCATCTCCATCGGTATCAGCCATACAAAGTGCCGTAAGGGTTCTTTGTACACTAGGCGAAACCGTCATGATAGTGCCTGTGGCTGATGCAGGAGGATTATTGGTAACCGTTTTGCTGGTCGCATCGTCAAAACTAAATGATTGGGAATTAGCCACATCGTTTAGTGGTTTGATGGTGTAATTGAGGTAACACATATCAAAACCAAGGCTGTTTCCTCCGTTTATGGATCCGCCCAGTTTATTAATGCCATTTATTTGAACCGCAGGCAGCGGCGCAGTAGACGTGGCTGCATTCCAAACCGCACTGGCTGCTTCGATGGCACCATTTACAATGAAGCTTGCAGATCCGGTTCCGAAATCGGTATCCAAATTTAAGGTAATTCCTTTTTGAATATCGCTTTGGCTTATGGAGTTTGTTGCCACTTTGTTGTAGCTGCGAACGGTAGAAGCTGTCTCGTTTAAGGTTTGAGCAACAATAACAGCGGGCCTATATCCTGTGGCATCTTTTGTCACCGACACCAATACTTGAGTCGTTAACTTCTTGTTTACGATTACTTTTTTATTTACCCTTAGTTTTTCAATATAAGTTTTCTTGTTTTCAAAAGAAGTTGTCAAAATAGCAGCATTAGTCGAAACAGTGCTTGTTTCATAAACTATGGCACCATCTACACTATACCTTAAGATAGGAGATCCCACAACAAGACGCTCCATTTTTATAGTTTGAGTGGAATTTATTGCTCCTAAATCAACTGGATCACCACCGTTGTCAATCCTAAATAAATCAAGTTCATTATACCATGGATTAGAACTAATCTTCTTTTTCTTTTTTACAACAATTCTTGTAATAAAACCATAAAATTTATTATCTATTGCAAAACCTACTTTGATACCGCTTTGATCTAATCCTGTACGAGCATTATATTCAACAAATCCCTCTTCGTTTTGGTTTAAAACCTGCCCAAAAGAGAGGTCAGTTTCGTTACAATTACTAAGTCTAGATACATTTACAACATTCATGACACTAGTATTATTTACAGTGATACAATTGGTAGTTGTTCTAACTAGTGGGATGTCTGTTTTAGATGCAATAGCTGCGACCCCTTTATATTCAAATTGCCCAATAGCATAATTCCCTTCTGGAATACTACTATCCTTTAAACTAAATTTAGTATCTAAATGGATGTTCGTAGATTCCGGATTAGCTAAAACTACCGTGCTGGTTTGTATTGGCCAAGTGGCAACTGTTGACGAATCGAAACTAAGAGAGTAGTCCCTTATAACCGGTACTGGAGACAATGCTACTAATGGCTGAATAGTCAATGTTGCCGCTGTTTTGTTTGTACTTGCATCGGCCACGATATCTGTTTGAGTGGTACTCGCCACTTTGCTCACACTACTTTTAAGTTGTGCAGTATTTGGCAATTCGTTTTTATATACCAACAAATTCATGTCTTCCAGTCCTAAACGGCTACTACCATAAATATCATGCTCTCTGAGTGTCATACTCTTAGCTGTTGACGTTTGGTTAAGAGTATAGACCGCCAATTCATTGCCTTGAGCATCTCTTACATAATAGGTAGTTTTTGATATTGGGTTTGCTATGATTCCAAAATTAGTAGCTACTGATTTCGAAATACGATTTCCCAATCCGTCATATCCAAATGAAATAGTAACCGGATTTCCGTCCGTGTTTTTCATAACTTTTTTGACTTTACCATCTACGCGCCAAACAATTTTTAACCCCTCAGATTTGTCTTCGATTAATTGCCCTATTTCGTCATATATATAATTGTGGGTTGCCGCATCGTTTTCATTGTATTTAGACAATTCGCTTATGTTTTGTCTTATACGATCCCTGTATCGGAGAATAGATCATTGGCTGCATCAAATAGTTTCGTGAGGCGATTAGTACCATTACTATACTTATAAGCAAAATTATCCATCGCCGGATTCCTGACTCCATTAATCACTCCAAGTGCTTTTCGTTGTAGGGTCATTAAATTTCCATTTCTATCATAGGAGTAATTCGAACCATAACTTTCAGTGGCATTTTCAACTTCGGTTTCATTAGGAACAATTGATAATCAAGTCATCGACTTAATGCGGTTGGGCTGGTCGTAAGAATAATTATTTTTTTGTACAGGTAGTAATTCATCTTTATTTTTACGAATTGCCGTGGTCATCTGTCTAATGTTTCCATTGTACAAATTCTTGAGATTACCCCCAACCGTATTGCGACTAAACATCAATGGCTTGATAGAAGCATCATTAGTATCTCCCGAAATGGCATTATAATCCCCATCAAAATAACCTAAAGAATATCCAAAAGCATCTTTGGTTTTTGTTTGATTCTGTTTGCCGCTCATCCTTGCCGGGTCAAAGTCTCCCGACTTTGACCCGCACACGACAAATTCATCTATGGATAAGAACACTTTGCGGATCAGGGGTTAATGCACAGCGTCAAATAAAGAATCTGAAATTTGCCTAATTTCGGATTCTAAAAGTCCATCTTTATCTATATAATACTCACCTTCACTATTCACAAATAACAATCCAAAATCTGAGTTAATCATTTTTTTATCAATTATATGATCTTTAAATATAATAAATCTTGAAGCTGAAATTCTAATTTTAATATTTAAGGTGTCTACTTTACTTGAATATTCTTCTAAATTATATATAAAATCAGAATAACCCTCATCATATTCAGACTTATTTACAGAATCCAATTTATCATATTCATTTTGACTCAAGGAGTATCCAATAATATAATTACTACAACATTTAAGAGAAATTGTATTTAATTGCTTGGCCACTTTGTTTGTGATAGTTTTAGTGCTTTTTATTAAATCTTTTTCTTCTTTTTCGTTTTTGCATCCAAAGAAAACTATAATTAGTAATACGGGATAGTATCTATGAAATAAATTTACAAATGCCATTTTATTTTTTTTAATTAATATTTTACTGTTCAAATTGTCTAAATAATTGAAACTTTTGTTTTAATTCACAACATATGAACTATTAAAAATTTCTTGGTGATAAAATTTTATCTTTACTACTATTGTTTGAATTACCATTAGAAGTACTAAATTTAAATTGAGATTCTGTTTTATTAAATCTATTAATGAGATCAATCGTAAATGGATTTAATTTATCTTCTGAAGGAGCTAAAACATTATCTTTAGTGCTATTGTATTTAAATATTTCTTTTTCATAAGTATTATTTTTGTAATCATTTTGATTTTCATTATAAGCCTCCTTCCAACTTGAATACCCAAACATTTTGTTCTTTCCAGCTGGCCAAGAATCAATATGTACACCATCTTTCTTTTTAAAATCACCACCCCATCTAAATCCTAACTCTTTTGCTTTATCTATAAAATCATTATCTTCTATTTTACCCATATTGTTTTTACTAATAATATCGCTTGATTTACCCGAATTATTTTTATAAACTTGAAAATCTATAGCAAACCCCCCTTCGTGCCTACTATTACCTGGCTTGGCAGGTGTCAAACCCGTTTTTTGAATACCTGTTGATTGTTCTTTTGTAGTCCTGAAATCGCTATTAATATGGATATAAATTTTATTATCTATAGCATATTTAATTAGCTCTTTAACCTTGCCTGCAATTTCCTTATCTATAACTATTCTTAATTGTCCTTTTACATAACGTGATTTAGTTTTTATTATTATTTCAACTAATTCATTACCATCAGGATCTATTACATTTATTGGGTCATTTCCAAACGAAGTATATGGTGAAATACTTGGGTATTTTTTCTCAAGTGCATCAGGTGCAAACCATCTTCCAAATCTCGGATCATACATCCTCGCTCCAAAATCAATACTATTTCCTTCGCCTTTTAACTCGTTGTCAAGTTCTTTACCGTTAAACCCGTATCTGTAAGCCGTAGAGCTTGCGTGACGGTTTGGAACGAGCATGCCAAAAGAATCATAGTCCGAATAGCTAACAATATCCGCATTAAAAAATCGTAAAAGATTTGTTGCGTTTAATGTTGGGATTTTTTTGTCGCTTATTACTGCTAATACGTTACCCAAATGGTTCGAAAGCTCATACCTTTTATCGCCTGTCAAATTTACATAATTTTTGAATTCGATAGGTAGTATATCTGGATAAACTATATCTGAATAATCTAAATAATTAGGAATACCATCGCCATCAGAATCTAACGTATATGGATTGCCTTTAGGGTCTGCGGTTCCTTTTTCTGTATTTTCTAAAGTAGCATAACCATCACCATCATCATCTGAGTCTAAATAGTTGGGGATTGAATTTACAATCATTTTAGGATTGTTTCCTGCCACCGAATTGGTATTTAAAGATTTAGACAAACCTGTACCTGAAGGGTTATGATTGCCATCTGGGTCAGCTCCTTCAAATTTGGTAAATATGCCATCACCATCATCGTCTGTATCTAGATAATTGGGTATCGTATCTACAATAATATTAGTATTAACTCCTGTATACTTATCCGTGTTTAGAGAGTTAGCATCTTGATCGCCCATAGGTTTTGCGCCTTCATAAAAGGTATATAGACCATCTTCATCATCATCAAAGTCTAGATAATCCGGTAATGTGTCTCCATCTGTATTCAATGCGTCGATAGTTGCTGTGGGGTCTGGATTACCTGGTTTTTCATATAAAGTAAGTACCCCATCACCGTCATCATCATTGTCTAGATAATTGGGTATTAAATTTCGGCTTGGTCCTGCTGATTTATTCGTATTTAATGAGGCTGTTCCTACTGTAGGATTATGATCGTCATCTGGGTCAGCTCCTTCAAATTTAGTAAGTATACTATCGCCATCATCATCATCGTCAATGTAATTAGGAACTGTATCATTGTCAGTATCGGTATATGTAATATTATTTATATCATAAACCACTTCAAAAATATCAGAAATGCCATCTGCATCTTGATCCAGTAAACAAGAACCAAGGTCTCTTACTACTCCCGGTAGCACTGTCATTTGTATAGCGTTATTACTGGCCTCTACGGGAGGATTGCTGGTCACTGTAGCCTCAGAAACATCATCGAAACTAAATGAATGGGAAATGACATTATTTAAACTGTAATTAAAATTACACATTTCAAACTTTAAGGCTTTAAATCCTGCCAGTGTACCGCCCAGCTGATTGCTGTCACTTGTAGTGCTAACTGTTGGGATTATACCTATAAATGTAGCTGGAAGGCTCCATTGTGGAGTGGCAATACTATTCGTAGCATTAACATTGAATAAAGTTGTGGCAAAATTGGTATTTAATTTTAACGAAATTACATTAGTAATCTCGGAAGCACTTAAATAATCGCTTGGTATCACGCTGAATGTACTTTTTTTAGTAATGCTAGAAAACAGATCTTTAGCATATTGCGTAAACGCAATTTGGGGTTTTAAACCAGTTGTACTTTTTGCTAAAGATAGTATTGCTTGTGTTGTTATTTCTTGTGTTAAGGTTTTAACCACTTTTAGTTCTCTAACAGCCGTGTTATTTGTTGGAAAAACTATAGATAATTTATAAGCTGAAGCCAAAGTAGTTACACCATCTATCGCAAGGGTGTTTATCCCTCCTGTTGCATCAGGATAGCTTAACAGCACACCTGTTTGGGTTCTTTCTACTCTTAATTTACCATCAGTCATGATACTTGTTGGTACAGTTGCTAATGGGGTAGTTGTAGATGTAGGTGTACCTGCAGCTTTATTAATTGCCGTATTAGATCCTGTAATAACAGTTTGAAAACCATAAAGATCAGTGCCAATAAGAAATCCAACCCTAACATTATTGCTTGATAAAGCAGTGCCTAATTTATATTCAATATAACCATTCTGATTTGCAGGTAAGGCCGTTACAGTTTTAGTTTTTGAACCAGTACAAGTTCCTGACCTAGTAATATTAAACATATTACCACCCGCACCCTGCATCGTGATGCAAGTAATATTTGGTAAGCTAATATCTAGGTTAGTCTCCGAAAAAATCTTTGTCCCTTTATATTGTAACTGACTTATAGCATAATTTCCAATCACAGTAGGCACCGTTAATAATTTGATATTGGTGTCTAATGTAAAATCATTTAACGTCGGATCAGCTAATGGTGTATCACCAAATAATTCTATTGGCCATTTCGCTGTAGTGGTTTTATCAAAATGCAATGCGTAATCTCTCACAAGAGGTAATGGGCTAAGTACAACTGCTGATCTTGCTGTACTTATTGCATTATTTGTATCTGCCACAGGAGCCAAAAGGGTAATCGTTGTTTTTGGGGTTGCTATTTTAGATGTACTTCCTTTTGTTTTTAGAGCAGGACTATTTGCATCAGATTGATAAACGAGAAGATTTGTTTCTTCTAATCCTAGTCTGCTGCTTCCAAAAATGTGGTGTTCTTTTAGAATCAAATTTTTGGCAGTAGAGGATTCATTCAAGTTATAAACAGCCATTTCATTTCCTTGAGCATCTCTTGCATAATAACTCGTTACCGCATTTGAAGAGGAACTTGCATCTTCAACTCTTTTAGCGATACGATTTCCAAGTCCATCGTATTCAAACGAAATATATTTTGTATTTCCGGTGACAATTTTGGTTACCTTTTTTACCTTCCCGTCTGCACGCCAATCTATTTTTAGTCCTTCGGTTTTATCCTCAATTAACTGTCCTATTTCATCATAAATATAATTATGTGTTGCAGCATTATTGATATTATAGGTTATACCCAAGGCTGCTAATTGTGCTACCTGATTCTCTAAATCATTATCAAAAGTAGCTGACGGAGTTGATGTATTGTCTTTTACAAGTGTCAACTTGTTGTTGCCCGGTAGATAATCATAAACCAGTTGATCCATTCCGACAATAGTTCCATCTGATTTTGGTGCTGTTCTATTTAATGTGAGTAAATTTCCGTTTCTGTCATAGGAGTAATTCGAGCCATAACTTACAGTGGACTTTTTAACTCCTGTTTCATTAGGAACTATGGAGACTGATGTCATTGCTTTAATACGGTTAAGCTGATCGTAAGTATAATTGTTTTTTTGTACCGGCAATACCGTTTCTTCTTTTGAACGAATTGCAGTTGTCATTTGCTTAATGTTTCCATTATACAAATTCTTTATGTTTCCGGCAATAGTATTGTCACGACTAAACATCAAAGGTTTGAAACTTTTATCTCCAACATCATTTTTTATAGCCAAATAATCATTGTCATAATAGTTTAATGAATATCCAAAAGCATCTTGAGTTCTTGTTCCTCCATTATTTAATCCATCATTTCCTAAATCATTAAGAGAATTAGTGATGTTTTCACCATTTACTGTTTTTAACCAACTTTGCAAGGTATAAGCATAATCAATGCCTTGTACTTTTTTATCACCTAGTTCTACTCTTGCCAGTGGACCATGGGCATAGTATTGGTAGTGCGCATCTTTTTCCCATAACACCCCATTTGAAGAGGTTTCTACATTGACAATACGGTTGTCAGCATCATAATTGTATTTATGGGCAAACTGATCTGTTTTATTAGGCTGGAATTTAACGGTATTAACATTCCCGCTTATTAAATCGTACTCATAAACCACTC
Organism: Flavobacterium sp. DSP2-3-1; assembly: GCF_049896865.1. NCBI lineage: Bacteria > Pseudomonadati > Bacteroidota > Flavobacteriia > Flavobacteriales > Flavobacteriaceae > Flavobacterium > Flavobacterium sp. DSP2-3-1. The sequence continues at coordinate 139,172 of NZ_JAFCVD010000003.1, forward strand.
TTTTTAGATGTGCTTCACAATCATTTGTTTGTCCTGTAACAGTATTTACAATTGTAGCTGCATTGCACCCTAACTTTTTTAAGTATGAATTATAATTCACGATTTCTTTCACATTTCCATGTGCATCATAATTGTAGAAAATGGCATTTTTAAAAATTTCAGGAATTTTGGCAACGTAATTATCATAATAATAAACTCCAGTTACCCTGTTTCTATTATTAGTAGCGGGTTTAAAACCTACAGCTGTATTTGTTGTAAATAGACTAGAAGCCGTTACTGTAATTGGCGAAGTTTCTACCGATGGATCTTCGGTATAAACAGTTCTGGTAACTTCTGTTCTATCAAAAGCACCATCAAACCCATTAACTATTACGGAAGCTAAAAGTAGTTTTCCTTCATCATTAATCACATAATTAGTTGTGGATACATGAACCTCTCCAGCCTCAGTAATCCTTCCTAAATAATCGTAATTAGTATAGCTAAATCTTTGTTGTCCTGCTTCTAAATTCGGATTTAATTGTTTGGCATTTTGCGACGCAATTATTCTGCCCAAAGCATCATAAGCAAATCTCGTTTTGCCGCCATCTGGTGTTTGTTGCCAAACCAATTGATTTAGAGAGTTGTACTTATACTCTGTTTTAAAATTATGACTAGGTACTAAACTAGGGATTTCCAAAGAATCAGGTAGTGCACGATTATCATTAATGGCTTGGTTTTTTAAAACCATTCTATCTGTGGTAAAACGTTTTACACCTTCTGGGGCCACGGTCTGGATCAAATTGCCAGCCTGATCATAATAATAAAGCGTGTATTGATACTCTTTATCAGTATATTCCATAGTGAAATTTTCGACCACCTCTTCCATGGCGTCCTTCGTATACTTATCGATAAATTCCTGACGTAAGGAAGATAAATATTTATTATAATACTCTAATTGATAAGAAGCTGACACATTTGCCAATATTTCACTACACGGATTTGTAGTAGGTGGATTTGATGTAAGTGGATCTAAATTAACATTAGGAGGCATTGCTATCGGCGGGCAATCTGTCATATTGGTTACATAAATCGTATTTACATATTCTCTCCAAAATATTCTCTCTGAATTTGAGGCATTTGCAGCCGCGTAAGCACCATAATTGGCAATTACGGTATTCATGTTTTTATAGCCGTAATGCAATTGGGTATCTCCAAACTCAACTATTGTTACAAAATTTGGATTTTCTACAGATGCAATTTGTAAAGCATTGATATAAAAAATATAATCCTCAACCAGATATTGTAAGTTTGATTCACAAAAACCTATTGCTTCTTCTTTTTTCAGACCTTGAACTAATTGCGAAGTACCTTCTGCATCAAAATTAAAGAATGTTGTATAACGTGTATATATTTCATCACAACTAACAGGCGCAACAGTTTGAGGTATGCATACAACCGTACAACTGGAATTTGCAATCGCAATTTTAGCTGAAGTAGTTTTTAGAGCAGTGCTAGCTTCCTGATTATCATAGTAAGCGTAAAGAATTACATTATACAGAGTACTTTCTAAATCAGGATTTTGTGAATCTAGTTGAGCTAATGTTGCCCATTCGATGGGTAAATCTTCAGTAAATTTAAATTTAGCTTTAAATTCAATAGAAGTTGTCAAATCAAGATTAAATGGATGTTGACTGCTTTCCCATGTAGCTTGTTTTCCTCCTGTTCCCAAATTAAGCCCTAGCCCGTTTGTATTCCACCCACCAGATGAAATAGTCATAGGCGTACCTGCAGAAGAATAAGCTAAATCAGATCCTTCAGTCAATGAAAATGACTCATTAAAACTATTGAATGTATAATTTAGTTTATAGATTTCAATCGGTGCTGGATAATATTCAACCCATGCCAATTTGTCTTGAGCTGGATAGTGTGTAAACTGACTAGGATTTTCATCTGCTTCATATGGATCAACCCCAAGGTTATTATTCTCCAAAGAATACGTTATTCCATTAATAAGAAGGGAAGGAGAAGAGGTATAATTACCTTCAATGTCTCCTTCATAATGAATTTCAATATCGATTAGCTCTCCTTTAGAAAATGTAACATTTAAAGGATATATATCTAAATCTTTGAAATATAAATGTCCTGATGGACTTCCTCTCGAAATCTGCTTTCTTAATAAGAAAGCTGGCACATATCTATTACCATTAGGCTCTTGAACTTTACAAAAATCTCCAATGCCATCTCCATTATTATCTTCTTGATTCGGATTCGGCACGTCGATACAGTTATCACAATTATCGAAAACACCATCGCCATCAGTGTCAACCGTGCCACAAGGCATGTTGCATGTATCTCCAACACCATCACCATTTGTGTCCTCTTGATTAGGGTTTGGCGTATTAATACAGTTGTCACAATTATCAAAGACTCCATCACCATCAGTATCAATCGTGCCACATGGATTGTCACACAGTTCTCCAAACCCATCCCCATTATAATCCCATTCTCCACAAGGAGCACAACAGGCAAAATAAAGTGCGTTTTTTTGGTTTCCTGAGCTTATAGTACCGAGAATTTGTGATTCTCTACCAGTTTGTGGTACAAGATTCAGCACCAGAACATTGGCTTGATTCGCTGTTTTTAAAGCACCAACTGATACACTGGCGATAACATCTCCTTGCGAAAAATCAGTAAGATTTATAATAAAGCGTTTTACATTATTTACATATACCATTGCAACGCCAGCGGTATTTGTCCAAATGACTACATCGCCTGTGTTTATTCCAAAATATGTTTTAAGGTAACTGTTTGCAAAAACAGTATCATTGGTAATATCAAAATCAGAACTCTCAAAATTACCTATCGCTTGTAAGTGCAGTACTAAATCGTTTAATGCATCGCTAAATTGTTCTTTTTTATCACAATCAGCTGTTACAGGGTTAAGAATTTCTCCTACTCCAGAAGTACCCGAAACATGACATTCCCCAATTTTTGCGATAGTACTTCCTGTCAATACAATTTCTTTTACGTTTGAAATGTCGGATCCTATTTGAACTTTGGCAATCACTTTAAATCCAAAAGAAGGATTGGTTGGATTTAATGTTGAGGTAGTTCGATCATAATACAATTGGCTAAAACCTACAATACGCCAAGCAGTATTACTGCCATAATTATTCCATGACAATCCAGCACTTGCCGGCAAAGTCAATTTTAATGGTGTTCCAGTTAAAACGGTAGGAGTGAATGAAAAATTCAGTTCATTTGAGTTCACTTGAATACTCATAGTTGGAGTATTAACTGAAGCTACTAATGGCATTGATTGTCCCGTAAATTCCCCAAATAATTTTGCGGTTAGTGTTTGTCCTATTTGATTCCAAGTTCCTATTGAAGGCGTTGTTGATGAATTAATATCAGTAAATAAACCGTTTAAATAGGAATTAAGGTCACCTACTAGGGGACAGTTTCCGGTTTGTTCATAATATTGATAGTTCCCTTGAGAAACCAAATCATTTATAGCGTCCTTTGGTTCAACATCTGAATCATATCCAAAATCCGTAGGGATAAACCGCTTTTCTTTTTCTTTATAATTTGATGCTTGCGGGATTGAACAAAAAATCGCAGTAGTAGCGGGATTTTGTTTAAGATAATTGTTGATTGCAGTAACCTGAGTTGGATAATTTTTGATTACATTGGTAAATGTGGATGACCCATCTTTGCCAATGCATCCATTATAGCATCCCTTTGTTGTCGCATAGACATTTATGAAAACGTGCTGAATATTCCCTTTTAATGAAGTATACAAACTTTTGTAAGTATTCCAAATCCTATCTTTTTCTGCTGTTGTCAAGTTGGAAAGATTAATATTTGAAAAATTACAAGCCTGAATAGCATTGCATTTAACCATCTGAACGGCCACTTTAAACAAATTGAGTCCGCCTCCAGTTCCATCAGAATTTACAGTAAAACTTTCGTATTTGTTGTTTAATGCTTCTTCGATAATGTCTTTTCTAATCTCAAACAACCCGGAAGTTTCAAATTGACCCGGAATTACTGTGTTAAAATACGAGTCATTGGTATAGATTGCATTTGAATTAGGAAAATTGAAATTAAATAATCCTTCGGCAGTCGCTTTAGCATAAGTATCTATGGTATCTAAGTAACCATTATACTCATCCGAGTTAAGTGTTTTAGCTTGAGAAGAAGTCACATCACTGTTGTCTATTCCTCCATATTGTTTGACTGTTACTTGTTTTGTGAGCTGACATAAAGCTTTAGAATAGTCTAAATAACAATATTCAGGATGGTATTGAATTAATGATTTAGCCCATGAATTTTTCCAGTTATCTAAAAAGTCAGCTACATTTTTTAAATCCTGTGGTTTAATAAATATTCTCCCATCTGTATCAGATGTTATTAGTACTCCTAAAGCGATTTCGGGTTTATAGATACCTTCCTCTAATTCAACTTCTATTAGAGATACTTTATTTTCTTCATCCGCATAAGGTTGGGTTGGATTTCTCCAATTGAACTTATTGCCTGAATTATTATTAACCAGTCCTTGGTATATTATTTTGTTGTCTTCGTTAAAAAGACTGAGTCTTGCCCAGTTTGGAATTAGACTGTTTTCAGTATCTAAATCACCAGTCAGACCATACTGACCGCTAGGACCTACATCCGTTAATAAAGTATCTTCATTGATGGAGCAACTTGAAGCAAAAGTGGGTCCACACAACTGTTCACAAGCTTTGTTAAGTGTTTCCCATTCTTCTATTAATTTTAGTGCTAATCCATCTATATCTGTTTGAGATATCGGTTCTCCAAAATTGACTGGAGAGCTGTTTGCAGGTTCGTTTATTGTTACCGTAAAGGTTGAAGGATCTACTACAAAAGTAATTGGGTCATTGACGGACACATGATAAATACCATTTAACTGGTTCAAAATATAATTCTTTTTTGTACCAATACTGGTGTTGCATTCTTCGCAGGTTGTTTCACAGGTAATCGTGGTAGCGGAATTGAAATTTGAGAAATCAGAGGGCTTGATATAACAGGAACTTGAAGGATTCATTATTTTAGCCATATAGCTATCAGCATAATCATTTAACACCTCTTTATTTACTTTTAATTCTTTTAAAAGTAAATAATTTCCCGTATTTAAGGATAAATTTTGAGGTAAGATAGGTTGATTAATATTAAAAGTAGGAGGACTTGAGCCAATACCTGATGTACCTATACGAACGTTTGTAATTGGTGTTAGTAGATTTGTAGCACAATCATCCTTTAAACTGATATTTAAATCGTAAACAAAAGAATATTTATCACCACATGAAAGTATGTCAGGTGTAAAAGTTTTATCATTTTTTACATTATAGGCAAAATAATGTTGAATATTATTTCCCGTAACTCCAATTTGTTTTGAAAGGGCCAGGATATCTTTATTGTTGGAAAAATTAAAAGAAGTGTTTAACTCATTGATATCTAAAGTTGTATCTGTATCATTTACGTTGATTTTATTTAATAAATCTACAGTCATTTTCTTATGCAAATCTGCATTGTTTGCATCGGGTAATGCTTCTAAGTTATCAGGAGCACCACCTGCTAAAGCTGTCGCAATAGTTCTTCCTTGCGGGTCAATATAACTTACGCTCACTTGTCCGTTTGGATCTACAACACTATTTTTTTTATAATGTGAAGCATAACCCACTTCGTATCCAAAAAGACGATTAAGTTCTTCTTGATTAGGAACAGAATAAAAATACTTCATCTCATGACCAGTTCCTAATTGATGATTGAGTCCAACGCCCCCTTTTCGGGCTATTCTACCTGTGTTGTCTGGTGTATACTCAATTTGACTAAACGGATGATTTGATGCCGCAGGAATGTAGTTTTTAAAAGAACTTGTTATGTCATTATTCACAGAATAATACTGACTGGAGCCACTCGTGTTTATCATACCTGAAATTTGTGAATCACAACTTGTAGCCTGAGTATCCCAATCAAAATCTAAATTAGAGTAGAGTTCACTGTTTAAGTTTTGATTTAGATCCTTAAAATAGCGAATGTAATTTCTATTTAATGGCACCGGTAAAACCTCTATAGCCGGTCTTCCTTGTGTATCGTATATAACTTCGCCTACAACCGCATTGTTATTTGTATTCACTTTAGTAACCGTTTGTCTGTTTCTTAATGAACCATCAAAATAACTTACTACTTCTTTCTTTTTTCCTTGTTCAGCATAACTGGCTTGAAATTGCCAGTTTTTACTATTTTCATGTTCATTTATAGAAATAAAACTATTTAACCAATCAATTACTTTATTCTTATTAGATACTCCAGAACTCCAAGGCCCATAATAGACTTTATTTACATTATCCATAAATCGACCTACCGCTCTCACTCGATAAATGATATATCCTCTTGAATAAATCAAAGGAATTTCATAATTAGGGTTTGTTGTACGTATTCTGGTATTGTTTAACTCAAAATCTCTGGATGAAAAATTAATAGAATTGGGATTTAAAACGGTAGATAATCCATTGCTGGCATAATTATCTACCCATGTCCATTCGAGTTCATATTCTAAAGCACCAACAAGAGGTGACCAACTGTATCTCAGAGCAACAGGTACTCCATCGATATCATTAAGAAATTTAGGTTGAACTTTTGGTAACTGTTCCGTTACTTGATAATAGCGTTCTGATTCAAATCCTAATTCTAATGAGATATTTGAATTAATGGTATTGGTTACAATTCCCGTTTTAGGATCAGTTGTTGTGTAAGAGTTAACAATAACCTTAACTCCATATGTATTCATTAATTCGTGGGAAGCCAAATCAATAAAATTTGCCGAATTTCCCAAAGGGTTATATTCTACTTCCAATGTTTTTGTGTACTGATTTACATTATCTTCAATTCCTCCCGAAAGGACAGGAATTATTGTCAGATTAACTATCGTTTTAACCCAAATAAAAGGGATTACATTACTGTTTACCTTTAATTTCACATAGGCTTTAGTGCTTATAGAAATATGATTGGGTACATTTAGCTCTGGGTCAATTATTGTTTTTGGAGTCCCGTCTAATAATTGAACATTATTATAAGTTTTAACAGGTGTTTTATAACTATTTTTTTGTCCAAAAATAGTCCCACTGCACAAAATCAGCATGAATACTATTGCTAAATTGCATAAATTTCGAGTAAAGGTAAAGTGTGATAAATTCATAAAACAGGTTTACTATTATAATTTGAATAATTGATAGGCCGATAATCTTTTTGAAATAACTATTTCATTGTTTTTTTCAATAAAATAATTTTCTTTTGCAACAAGTAAGTTGTCTCTTTTTTCATCTTTTGTCCTAAGGCTAAAAGTGATTTCTAATCTCGGAATGGTATAAATAGGTTTTTCTTTAGCATTTTTACTCTCCATTTTTTCTAAAAAAAACAAGATCTGTTTTGCAATACTGTAATCTTTTTTTCTAATATATATAATTACTTTGCTTAACATGATTTGAGAAATTTTAGCAGGAGTTAGTTCACAAATAAAATTATCATTATCCGTCAAAATCAATTTTGATTCAAACCCCTTTAGGTAATTGGTTAACGATAAAGGAGATTCCTCCATTGCTTTCATCTGCTTTTCAATTACGAATGCCTTCTGTTCATGATTAATCTTTAATCCGTAATTTTTGAAAGTCACAAATTCAGTATTCTTAATTTTAAAATAATTAATGTTATTTTTCTTCAAAACAATCCCCATATATTGTTCATAAACTTTCTTTGAAGTATAGTCAAGATATAAAGCATATTTAGAATTATAGCTCAGGTATTCTTGTTTGCTATTTACCTCCGTTGCTTTTTTTAATACTTGTAAAGCTGTCATTTTTTCTTGTTGACTGTACATACAGGAAAAAACAAACAGTAGCATTACTCTATAAAATGCACTTTTGTGTTTCATCATGGTTTGTCTGATTTAGTAGTACCACTGCGAGTTTCCTGAATTGTAAAAATTCCTTTCTCAGTTTCTTTTTTGATTCTAACTAAACCGCCTTCTAAATCATATTCATAGAAAGTCGAATAGTTATTTTCATCTAACTCTGCCATCAAGCGTTGTGTTTTTTGATCATAAACAAAACTCTTCATATTGCCTTTACTTGGCAGAATTCGTATGTCATCAAAATAGGCCATTTTTTCAGAATCTGTATTTTCATTTAATAATTCCAGATTCATGTCGTCAACATTATCAGGAACTACAAATTCGCCTATAATACGTTGCCAGTCATCAATAATTTCGCCTGTGGCATAAAACTTTTGTGGTGTGGCTATGGTTGTGCCCGCAGCATCTATAAAAGATACACTAATGCAGCCTTTGTCATAATTTTTTGATTGTTCTTGCGGTGTGGCAAGATTACTTTCTTTTACCCAGGCACTTACTAAATATTTTTCATTTTTAATTAAATTGAAAGAGGCACAGTAGTTGCAAGGGGTACAATTGTCTATAGCCACATTTTTTGAAAATATAGTTTTACATCCATCCGTTTTAATAACCTCCAATTTAATAGTGTATTTTCCTGCACTATCAAACACAAAAGAATAAGTACCGATAGTATTAGTTGTTGTATTTACGACAACGCCATTGGAGTTAATACTAGTCCAGATATAACTTAAATTTGGAGTGTTACTTGTAAAAGAGAAAGAACTACTCTGATCTTTACAAAGTTCATTTGTTGTAACAGTTAGAGATCCTGTAACTGGGGTACAATTAGTTACGTTTAAATGAATAGGATTTCTTTCTAAAATTAAATTTAGGTAATAAATGGTCGGATTTGTTATTTGGGGGTGTTTAGAAATACAATAGTAATTGCCCGCATCACTAATACTTAAATTTGAGATGGTGTATTGCCTCGAGGTAGCTCCCGTTATTAACGAATAATTCTTATACCATTGAAATGTGTCATCCGGTGTATATCTATTATCTGTAAACATGGTTAAAGTTACTGCTCCTCCTGTTGCATTAGTAATTGTTTCTTCTGTATCAGTTTTGGCTTGTGGTGCATACTGAAAGTAAGTGATTTGCGTTTTGTATATGGGATATTGTGTTGTAAAGTCAACAAAACGGAATTTGTTATTATAGATGAGTAATTCTTCTAATAAGACTAAATTTGTTAGATCAGGTACACTAGCTTCTAGTTGGTTGGAATTCAATCTAAGGGAATTAAGATTGGTTAACTGACCTATTTGTTGGGGTAAAATGCCACTTAATTTATTATTGTTCAAAAATAAGTAAGTAAGTTGGGACAATTGACCAATCTCAGGGGGAATACTGCCTTCTAGTTGGTTAAAATTCAACCAAAGATATTGAAGATTGGTTAATTGATTAATCTCTAAGGGTATAGTGCCATTCAATTTATTAAATGAAATAGCTAATAATTGAAGTTTTGATAGAAAACCTATCTCAACGGGGATAGACCCCTCTAGTTGGTTATTATCTAAATAAAGATAACGAAGATTGGTTAATTGACTAATCGCTGAAGGTATAAAACCACTTAACTTATTATTTGACATTGATATATAGTCAAGGTTTAATAAAAGACCTATCTCAACTGGTATAGAGCCCTCTAGCTGGTTATTATGCATATAAAGAGTACGAAGATTGGTTAATTGACTTATTTGAGAAGGAATGATACCACTTAATTTATTACCATATAATGCTAAATTATTTAGTTGGTTTAATTGAAATAATCCTAATGGTAAATCACCTGTTAAATTACAATAATACATGTGCAAATAAATCAAGTTAGTGCAAGCAAAAATCCACGAAGGAATAGCTTGAGGGTTTAAACCTCCATTATTGCCAATAAAAAACATTTTTAAATTACTTAAGGCCGACAAATTAGGTATATCACCTATAAAGCCACAATTATTTAAAATTAATGTATCTAAATTAGTTAAGGAATTAAGAGTTGAAGGAATAGCAGTACCATTAAAATGATTATTATCCAATTCTAAAATTCTAAGTTTTGATAAACCAAATAAATCTGGAATAAAACCAACTAAGTTATTATTTGTTAAAGCTAAATAATCAATATGTCCATCTACAACAAAAACTCCAAACCAACCTGTTTGGGTTGTATAGTTCCAAGAAGTAACGGGTGTAGAGAAATCCCAACCAGAACGATTTGTCCAATTATCTCCGTTGGTGCTATTATACAATAGCTGTAATGCGTCCTTTTCCATTTGAGGAATATCTATAACAACAGTATTAGCTGCGTTACTATTTCTTGTGTTGGTTTTGTTAACAGCTTGTTGTTGCCTTATTTTTTGTAAAATGGCATCCTCGTTTTTTTTCATTTCTACGAAACGCATTTTATACATTTCCCGCATCATGTCGATTTCTTGCTTGATTTCTTTCAATTCAATACCCCGCTTCGTCAATGTGCTGGTCATTACTGCCACATCAAGCCCAATCTCCTTATCTGTGAGTTCTTGAGCAAATAGTGTAGTCATAGAGCAAAACACCAGACAAAATGTAAGAATCCAATTTTTATTTATTTTAAAACCGTTTATCATATTTGTTTCTCTTTTTTGAAAAGTACATTTTTATGATCTCTATTAAAATGAATCATTATCTAAAAAATACTTGTACCTTTTTTTTAAATTTAATTAATTAAAAAAATCTATTATCAATTACAATTATTTAGCATAGACCAATAGGATTGGTGAGACAGTGATTGATCAGTCTGATAAATTATATTTCCATTACTGTTTTTCAAATATAAAGTAAAACTTACTGTGGCATTTACTGCTGTAGATTCATTATAATTCAATGAATAAACTCCAGATGCATTGATTAATGTAACAGTTGCCGACTGTAAATACGTAGCTGTTAAGGTTATATATGATCCCGAAGGCGCATTATATATTGATATAGGAAGTTTTACACCACAACTGGAATTATCACTGCAGGATCCTACAGTTCTGCAAGAAGCGGATCCAACTCCAATAGACGGTTGAAATTGAGGAGTTACATTAATAATAACATTAGCTGGTATTCCTAAACAATTTCCTAATGTTGGGGTAATGGTGTAGGTTGCTGTTCCATTTGTTGTTCCAGTATTATTTATTATTTGTGTTATAGAATTTCCGTTTCCTGCTGTAGCTCCTGATACTCCAGTTTGATCTACAGTCCATTCAAACGTTGTTCCAGCGACTTTACTTGTTAATACGATACCTGTTGTTTGCCCGGAAGAAATACTTTGTGAAGTTGGAGTTGCTATTACATTAGCTCGGCAAACAGAAGGGATTGTATTTGCCTTACACCCATTTATCTTTCTGGTAAAAGTTGCTTTTTTTCCAGCGTTAATGGCTATACTGTTCCGTCCTGTATGCGATTTGTCTTTTGTAATATAGACATCTGTATTCAAACCTTGAGTAAAGCCAAAGTGCGGTTTTAATGAATTTACAACTGGATTAGGAATGCCATAATCCTCAAAACCATCAAAGCCAATTTCGCTATATTTTGCGTTTGAGGCAACTGCTACGGGTAAAGTGTAATTATAACCGTATTGTGCAGAAGAATATCTATTTAGTGCATCTTTGTTTTCTAACTCTACACCATACGGACTGTATTTGGTGACTTGGCTGGCAAATGTCCAGCCCAACGTATCTTTTGCCCAGGCGCCTGCATTTAATTTATAAAAAGGGCTAAAATTTATAAAATAACCAGCTTTTCGTCTATTGGCTGTTACAAAATTGTTTCTACCAGTCAAGTAGGCATGAGATTTTACGGCTCTCCAATTACCTTTAGTATTGTATAAAAATGGGTTTATAAAAGTGCCAGTAACGTTAATAAGTCCGGCTTCATCTGGTTTAAGCCCAGCTTCGCTAGGCAATCCATTCTCACATTGAGAATTCCAAACATCGCTGTATTCTACTGCGCTGGCATTAATAACCTTGGGATCCATAGCACTACCTGATGTGTAACCAAAGGTAGCGTCTGTGATGCTTTCCAAGATTTTATCATTATTCTTATCTATAGGATTGATCATCGATGTTACTGACGCCATCGATGCCATTTGTTGATTTCTATAACCCGATCGCACTATTTTGAAATTTAGATCATTCGGTAGAGTCGATTGATTAATACTATTTCCATTTCGATCAATTAACTGAATTTGGGTTTTATTTGCATTCGAATTATATCCATTAACCCAAAGTTTTGTACCATTTCCTAGTACAAGTTCATCACCAATTTTAAAATATTTTGAGATGTCTGTAGAAGCGAAGTTTTTTATATCAAAATAAGACTGATTATTAACAAGTTCCCCTTGAAGATTTATATTTTCAGAAGCCATCCCCATATTTTCATAATTCCAATAGGCCGGATAATTAAAGTTATAGTAATTATCGTCGAATTCGTTTATGGTTTTGGTGAGTAGCACTTGCCCGGACTTGGCATCCCACGCCAAATTTTTTGTTGACACTCTGGAACCTAAGTCATAGGCTACCTTTTCTATTAGAATACCTGTTTTGTGAACTACTTTAGTGGTAGTTGCAGTTCTTAGAATATTTTCGTGATATGCAAACCTAGGTAATACTGTAGGTACGATGCCAGGGAATATCAAGAGAATAAAAGCGGCTAAATTCCCATCAGCTCCAAGAGTTTTCGTTGTAGAGTTACTCTCGTTGAAATCATTAATTAAATCATAATTAACCCCCAGCAAATTGGTTTGGGTTTCCCCTTTTGAATTTATGGTTGTTAAATTATTGTCCAATTTACCATCTGAACCCACATTGTATTTAAAATCTACTCTGGAAATGGGAGCAGTTTGTCCTTCACCATACACTTTTTCTGATTTTACCTTACCATCCATATCATTGGTTTCTATAGAAAATCCTTGTGAAGCTGTTAAATGGTTTATAGAAATTACGTTTAAGATTTTGAGTAAAGGACTTTTCATTTCGTCAGGGCGTATGTCAAGATCGGTATAATCAACCAGTGTTGGGAAATCATGGGTGGTATAATGTTCCGTTACCACTTTTCCTGTAGCATGTTTTTTGACAACTTTAATTCCGTTATCGTTTTTTTTGTCTAAATTAGTAACCGTCACTCTAGAATACGTGATTTTTGGGGAAGGGAAAAAACTTTCTCCAAAAGGTTTTTCTACATAATTCATTTCTTTTGGAGCTCCAATTCGATCTGCATAATTACCATCTTTGCCATAAAAAGGCTCCACAAAAGGGTTTTCTGTCGAAGCATTGGGTTCAAAAGTGGCCACCCCACTTGAAGTTCCATCTTCTAAAGCATACGAATAATCCTGTCCATATTTTTCTTTATAAATAGCATTCCCTTCAACAATATTCATTACATCCCAATTATCACTTAGTTCAATTTTTTTAACCCGTAACCCTCCCCCTAATTTTTTTCCATTAGGATTTTCTAATCGTATCCAAGAACGTTGCGTATCAAAATATCTAGCACACCTTTTTCTCTCCAATACGGCATTTGGTCCTTTAAAAATTTCTGTCATTGATTTAATACTTCCAACTAAATCCTTAACTATTGCGATAAAGCTTTTATTAGTTTCGTCTCCACCAAGGCTATAAACCGCTCTATTCAGATAAGTTCTTCCGAAGCCCCATCCAGATTTAGCAATTGGATTGACTGGTCTACTACTATTGATTAAGCCATCAATTTTGAGAAACTTCAAAGGAATAGCAACAATTCCATTATTTACATTCATCTGTGATTTAAGATCTTTATCTATTTCAAAATAGCCAGAAACAAAATCACTATTTTTTTCATTCATATTCAATAGAAACTTAAAGTAAATAGGTTTGTCAATGTTCATAGATAAATACTTGCTTTCAAATTGATCTGCCTTTAAGCCTGAATCTTCATCATTAATTTTTACATAAATATATTTGTTAGGAGTGCTACCATAATACAGACTGTTGTTTGTTGTTGGAGTTGAGTACTTTCCGGCACCGACCACTTTAAACATTTGCATCGCTTTTTTATTTTGTACATATTTATAATCATCGCTTTCCGTTTGAATAGTCAAGGTTCCTCCTGATGGCAGTGTGACACTTTTTAGTACCCAAGCACTCGTTTTTTTATCTGCATCTACTTTATGTTGTTCTACAAATGGAAATTCTGATGTTGTTAAAGGATTTGTCATTAAATTTTCTTTATAATTTCCCCAGACATCAAATCCTTTCATGTCATACGCCGGATTTAATTTAGGATCTGTTTCTGAATAATTAAATTTATAAGGGGTATATTTTCCCATATTCGATGCACGGTAGGTAAAGTATACTTTCTTTAAAGTTAATTTTCCTTTAGTTTCATCAAAGTTATTGGGAGTGCCACTGCATAACTCATAACTATATTCAAAATGAGCTGTTTTTATTGGCTTGACTGAAATAGTGTTGTTTATATCTGCTGCTTTTGTTAGAGAAATTTCTGCCGCGGCCAATTCTGGTTTGGAATATAACCTGATTGATTTTATGTTATACATATATCCAGATCCATTTCCTCCGCTTTCACTCAAAACTTCTCTTGCATCTTTCCTTTTTTCCAAATCAATAAAAGCAACATGGGTTTTTGTTTCAATCTTTTTTAAATAGCTAAGTTCCTTTTCACCATAAATATAATTTCCTTTTTGGTCTTTCTTGCTGGTTTTTAATCCTTCACTATAAGAAGCTTCATTTGCGCCATAAGGAACCCTCCATTTATAATTGCTTGCATAACCAATATCCCCCGATTTTGTATAATCAAATTTTGTATAATTTCCTAAATCTTTATCCGAAGGACCATCGTCGTCAATATCTTCATAATCGGATGATAGTACACTGGTAACTAAATAAGAATGAGCATAGCCTGGAGTCGTAATTTTATTAATATATTCGTCACTATTAGCATTACTATTTCTGTCCATATCAAGTTTGTCCTCATTCGTAAGTAAGTCCTTTTTAGTTTTATACGGAACAGTTCCTTTAATGATATTTGCCGTTTGCCCTGAAACGTCAAAAGTGGCTTCTACCTTTGTCGTATTATAAACGGTTTTCCCATATACATACGTAGTTCCATCCGCTTGCAAAACTTTCATGCCGGCCGTATGGTATGGTTTAGCATTATTATTTTTAAAAACAAATTTATCATCAGCCTCTTGATTTGTTATTTTTTGTACGGTTTGATTTCTTAATAGTCTTCCTTTTCTTTTAATTTTAGAGTTTATAGCAGTAGAATCATAGATTTTACTTGAGATTAACGACGGCTTAGCTATGTAAGTAGGAACTAGTCTTCTGTTAAACTTTGATCCACGAAGCTCTAATCTAAGAGCTTTATTGGCAAGCATCCTATTGGCGTAAAGTGCATTATCATTATCTACGTCTAGTTCTCCTATTAATTTAAAAGTGGATTGTTCATATAATGGATTATTCTTATCCGCATTACTCTCTCCAAACACAGGCAGTGTATTGTTTTTATTGGACCATAAACCTGTTGTGCTTGTGGAAGGTGAAACCGCAAAATTTGCTCCTCCATGGTACAATCCTCCCACACCAAACTCTGCACCAAATGTGCCACTTATACTAAAATCAGAAACCTTATCATTATATAAATAACTAGTCTGTGATCTAAATGGCCTGAACATACCAGCCACCCCCTGCCCCTCGATATTATAGACATCATAAGTATAGTTCGTTACTGCTAAAGCATTTGTGTTTTTAGAAATCGTTTGTTCCTTTTCTCTGTTAAAATCAAGAACGCCTTCTAAATTATTTTTATATTGGGAATTATCATAACCATAAGCGCCGACTGATCTATTTTTGTATTTCGCATTAATTTTTTGCACTGAGCCATATCCAGTAACACGCACTTGGGGTTCGGCACCGTAAAATTCAGCCCCTAAAGTTGCATTAAATGTACTGTTGACATTGTCATAGGCCACTCGTTTTGCAGGTGTATAGTTATTAGTGTTATTCAAAGAGATGCTTCCGCCAAAATTTCCCATAGAATGCTTTATGGAACTTTGTTGTGTTTTATCATTCGTAATATAATGTGTATTTCTTGCAGTTGCCGATACGCTCACATTTTCTAAACCTTTTCTGCTGTCAAAAGCTGCCCCTATACTACCTGTCATTGTAGATGATTTTACTTCATCATCAATTTTGGCAGAAATACTTACCGATGGACTAACTGATGCACCTTCCCCTGTTGAACCAGATAAATTAAATCCGACACTAACACTTTCTGCAATAGGAAACGAAACCCCAATAGATGGTTTAAAAGTTATTCCTTCATAGTTATTGTATTGCACACCTAATCCTAAACTATAAGGTAAATCATATCCAAAAATTGCTGGAGAAACATTAAAATTTGTACCTACCGTAACATTTTCTCTCATATTATTTTCATATTTCATTTTGTCTCCCCTAAAATCATCTGGCAAACCTCTAACCTGTCGCGAAATTTCCCCAACATTAAGGTTCCATCCTAGTCCTACCCATGAAGCTTCCTGATCCATAGTCACTCCAGAATTATAGGCGAGATTTAAAGGGTATCCACCCACGTCCATAATAGGAATGTTATAATTAAAATCTCCACTGGTTAGGTTTACCATATCGGATGTTCCAATTGGAGTAAAGGCATTGAACTCCGGTTGGGTTGGGCCACTGGTTAAGGCGTACATTTGCATTGGCTGCAGTGTTTCTAAAAGAATCATCATCGCTAAATAAATGGCAACTGTTTTTTTAAATTTACTTTTTTTTACTTGTTTAATCATAAGGCTATTTTGGTATAGGTATCTTTAAATTTAAACTTTAAGGTTCCTTTTCTAAAAAGGTAATCGTTATAAACCAATTGTATTCGATCGTTAGGATCTATTCCTGAAAAAAATAATAATACCTTCTGATATGGGGCTATTTTGTAACTTCTCTCAAAAGTCACACCCGAACAAGAAATAGTGTCTTTTTTTGAAGTAACAACATAGAAATCTTTATCCAAACCGAAAGACATATATTTTACGGCACTTGTATAATCCATTCCTGTAAAATCTTTTGCAAGCAGGTCCTTTTCTTCGTCCTGTTGAAATGTAAATTCAATGACGCGTTCTTTTTTGTTTTCCTCATAAAGAGAATCTACAAGGAGCAGATTTTCGTTCCCTTTGTCTTTTAATAAATAATATTGAATAGGAACTTCGGTAGCGATAAAACCTATGTCATCTACTTTTTGGATATATTGACGAGATTTCCAACCTATCTTTTCTAAGTTGAAATAGCGATCCCTGATTTCAGAGTCACCTTTATTATCATCTCCCCCCTTCTTACAAGAAAAAAATGCAAAAATAAAAAGCAACCAAAATATCTTATTTATATCCCTCATACTTTTTGTTTATATAAATAAGCAGCTCGTTTGTCACATCTATATTTTCATCAGCAAACAAAACGCTCCTTTTATTTTCCGAACCAATAACTAATTGATATTTTTTTTCTTTAGCGAATTCATTTACATAACCATTAATTCTTGCCCAAATTTTTAAATACTCTTCCGAAGCAAAATTTTGGTTGAATTGCTCCAATTCTTCTTTTCCCTTAATGAAATTTTGCATCACTATTTTCTTATCTCCTTCAGAAATTGTTTTAGATTGCAACTCAGAATACAGAGAGTCTAAACTCAATTTCCGAATATTAAATTCTTTCTCCCCAATTCGCTTCATTTCTTTTGTCATGTTAAAACTATCAAAGAGTTTGCTATTGTCAGCATAAACAATTTTTTTGCTTGATGCAAGAACATTAAAAACAAAAAAAATAATCACTATACCTATTAACACGATATTAATTACAACTAAAAAATTTAATTTATTTTTTATCACAAAATGTATTGTTAAAATTTACGTAAATATAGTAGTTTTTCTTACTTTAAAACATTACTCATAAAAAAAAATTAAAAAGTCTAATAATTATTGTTAATTAACAATATCCACTTTTAATAATATTTGATATTTCAAAAAAAAAAAGGATTTCCGTTCCACACGAGAAGAAAACATAAAAGTAATTTCTAAAATGTTTTTATTTCTTCTTTGATATCTACTGCTGCTATTATAAATAATAAATTACCTAGTCATCTGATACCAAAGTATCAGATTTGTTTGTTCCAAAAAT
The DNA here is from genome assembly GCF_049896865.1 of Flavobacterium sp. DSP2-3-1. Taxonomy (NCBI): domain Bacteria; kingdom Pseudomonadati; phylum Bacteroidota; class Flavobacteriia; order Flavobacteriales; family Flavobacteriaceae; genus Flavobacterium; species Flavobacterium sp. DSP2-3-1. The sequence goes on from NZ_JAFCVD010000003.1 coordinate 157,313, forward strand.
TGATCAATAGCACTATTTACCTTTAGCATCTAATCTTAAGATTAATTACACCATCTAGGTGGGGTTTGGTAGCTATCTAAAAAGTATTTATGTTAGATTTTTTGTATAAAGTTTAAGTAAAGTTTTCATTCGAAACGGACGAAAAAGCAGCTAAGATAGTGACTTAAGAATGTTGGAAGCGCATTATGATTGCCTTGCACTTGTCGCCCTTCGGGACTTGTACGTCCCCACATTCTTGAGCCAATTGTTCCTTGTTTGCTTTTTCTCCGTTTTTCCTTTTGAAAATATTTTATGAGGTTGACGGTTACAGAGGAAGCAACGTAAATAATAGTAATTATAAAAAAATCAAGTTATAGAAATCACAGGAAAAGTAACAGCAGATGCAATGGTTCACATAGTGAACGGCAACAAAGAGGTAGTCAACTTTAACATCGCTATTAATGACAACTACAAGTCTAAAGGAAGTACCGAAGTAATGGAAATTACAACCTACATCAATTGTTCGTATTGGCTCAATTCAAAAACGGGGAGTGGCTTAAGAACGGTGCAATCGTAAAATTGTTTGGACACATCGGCTTAAATGTGTACAGCAACGCTGAAGGCAAAGCAATGGGTAGTCTTACGTTTCACATCAACAACCTTAAATTTTTAGCTTTTGTTAAAAGGACAGAACAGACAGAAAATAGTGGAGCATTACCGTCAGTAAAACAGTGAGAACAACCAGAAACGACAGACGACCTGCCCTTTTAAGCAGTAAAATATAACAATCCTTTAAATCACAACATGATGGCACACGATATAAATTACAACATGCAGACAGAGAAACACCGTTTTTTTAGCGTAAAAGAAAAAGCATGGCACAATTTGGGATAAACTTATTCAGGATTACCCGACTAGCGCCGAGGCTATCAAACAAGCGGGATTCGGTGATGAAGTAGAAAAAAGAAAATTGTTTACTTCATGCTCCGAGGAAATAAGCTTTGATGGAGAAATCATTTACAATGAAATTGAAGTCCCTAATTACTTTAGTACCGTACACAAGGACAACGATGCTGTATTGGGTGTTGTTGGTAAAGACTACCAAATCATACAAAACAGAGATGCCTTTTCTTTTTTCGACAGGATCGTTGGTGGTGACAATATTTTCTACGAAACCGCAGGGGCATTAGGCAAAGGAGAACGTATATTTATAATCGCCAACCTGGCCGACTATGTTGAGGTAGGAAAAGATGACCTAGTCCAAAAGTACTTGTTCTTAACGACTTCTCACGATGGGAGAGGAAGCATAACTGCAGCCTTTACTCCTAGTCTTATCCTGTGCGCCAATACCCTAAATGCCGCCCTGCGCAAACAAATTAATACCGTTCGCATTCTGCATACCTATAACGCCAAACAATGTTTGGAGCAGGCGCACAAGGTCATGGAGATATCCGGTATCTTATCGGTGCAAATGGGAGCCATTTTCAATAACTGGACAAAAGTGCGCATTATTGATAGGGAACTAAAAATAATGGTGCAATCCGCACTCGCTCCCAGTTCAGAAAAGATCAAGCAATTGCATCAAATAAAATTGGATTTAATGAAATTATAAATTCTACATAGACTGATTTAAAAAGAAAAATGCATGCAAAAAATTACTGGCGCAAGTAGAAAGAAAACGTAATTATTGATATTAAAAATAAAATTAGTTATTGTGCTGACCCTTAAAATTCGGACAATATATCCCGACTAATTTAGATAGAACTAAAAACCTTAAATTAGCAGTGATATGTTAAGAACAAGAAGAACATTCGGGAAAGACTTCAAAGCCAGAGTTGTTTTGAAAGCCTTAAAAGAGAAAGATACCATCGAGGTATTAGCAAAAAAATACGAGTTGCGGCCCAACCAAATTTCAATGTGGAAGACGGACGCCATCCGGAATCTTTTTGCGGTTTTTTCTGCAGAAAAAACGGTCGTTGCCAAAAATGAAATTCCATCAGAAAAACGCAATGCGCAAATAGGTCAGCTGACCTTGAAGAATGACTTTTTAAAAAAAAGTCTGGGTTAATATCGATCAGTGAGCGAGTGAAAATGGTCGGTACCCAAAATAAATTGAGTGTTGTCAAACAATGTCGATTATTAGAAATTCGTCGTGGCGATCTTTATTATAATACACAAAATGAAAGTTTATAGAACTTGAGAAGAATGCAATTATAGTATCTACAGTATTTTAACACTCCATTGTATGGCTGCAGAAAATTGACGTTGAAGTTCACGGATCTAGGAATTAAAGTGAATCGCAAACTGGTAAAACGATTGATACAAATTATTAGTTGGCAAACCATTTATCGAGAACCTCAAACAACAATAAGTAATAATGAACATAAGAAATACCCTTATATACTCAATGGTTTAAAAATCACCCATAAAAATCAAGTGTTAGCAGTTGATATGACCTGTATTCCTACAAAAGGATTTATGTATTTAACTGTGATTATAGATTTGCATACAAGATTTGTTTTGAACTGCATTTTAAGCAACACGATGAGTGCTTATTGATGTTCCGATATTTTGTAAAAAACCATACAAAAGTATGGTGCGACTGAAACTTTCAATACAGATCAAGGAAATCAATACATTAGTGAAGTTCACACCAAAAGAGTGTTAAACAATGGAATGAAAATTTCTATCGACTGTAAAGGACTAGGTATAGACATCATTTTTATAGAAAGATTATGGAGAACAATCAAATACGGGAATTTATGTTTACAAGTATACACTGACGGAATCAGCCTTTATAGAGGACTGAAAGATTATCTTGAATTTTATAATATACGGCGACTTCATCAGTCACTTGATTATGGAACGCCTCATCAGAATTATTATAAAAAAGAAGTGGCAGAAAATCAGAATAACTTCTTTTGGCTTTTTAAAATAGCCAAAAAAGTAAGCTCCGATTTTAACCAAGATAATAGAATTTCAAACAAAAAACCTATCTTAGATCTTTGAGATTTCTGTCTGGAAAATGGGTACAGCATACTAGCTCCCATAAAAAAAGCGCAAAGTTTATTACCTTGCGCATTTTCCAGTAAAATATATTTTTTGGAAAGTACACCTGTGCAAAGCGCGGGTTAAAATCTCCATCAAATGTAATTGTAAAAGTTAATTCCTTTAATTAAGGACGAATTAAAAATCGTACTGTTGTTTTATCGTTCGCTTGATTATAAATATCAACTATTAGATAGGTATTAGTAGTAACACCTGTAATTAAATACGCAAAATTATAGTCGGTTTTATTTTTCGCTGTCGTATCATCAGTTAAAAAGGGAACATTTGATCCCTCTTTTGTAATTATAACCTTAGAAAGCGCAATCTCAGATTGGATTCGACCGCTCACTGTATATTCGCCTTGTGAATTAGCTTTGCCCTCGGTTTGATTAAAAGTTATTGTTGGAACTGCAGCATCATCCTTTGAGCATGAATTCAAAAATAATCCGCTCGCTAAAACGAATATTGCAGTAATAAAAAAATATTTCATTCTCATAATTGTTTGTATTTAAATTGTTGTAAATTAGGCGTTTAAAAAAATTTGCTTTCTTAAAAAATTTGTTAATGTTATTAAGACGGTTGTACAAAACTAAAATGTTTTAGAAATATACAAACGAATTTACTTCTAATTGCCTCGGACTCGCCCAGAAGAAAGATAATGAAATTGGAAAAAAAGTAAGTATCACACAGAGTAAATAAATACTCTCATTACTGCTTTAGATAGCATTTTAATGAATCGAAACTTCTTTACCAAAACTTATGCTGAAAGAGGCTTCCGTACAGTAGCTTATTTATAAGACTTATACAATAGTATCCAAAATAAGTAAAAAAAGACTACCGTTTAAAAATAGCCTTTTTTTAATTCATTCATTTTAATTTAATTAGTCCTTGTCATCTAAGTCTGTTTCATTTTCAAGCAAGTTTTTTATTTGCTCTCCAATATCATGATGTCCATCATCGTTATCAGTACTAATTTCAATTACTCCATCCCCATCTGTATCCATCAATAAATTTTGATTGGCTAAAGTAACAAGTCTTGCCATTATGGCATCAAGATGTATTTTTATGTTAAGTGACATATCGTTACCATTAACTATAAAATCTTTAGTTTGATCTTTAAAGTCCATTTCAAGTTCAGCATCTTTTCCACTATAGATAACAAAGTTTTTACCGTTTATTGTCCCTTTAATTAAAAAAGTTTTACCTAACATTTCGCCCGGCACGATACTTTTTTCAAATTTAAATTTAATTTCCTCATACTTGGCATTCGGAATATTAACTGAAGTTATAAATTGAGTCAAAGTTTTGTTAGGATCTAAAATATCTATTAAAAAAGGACCTACCAGTTTTACATCATCATCATAAAAAGGATCTACAAGATTATATTTATCATCTTCTTCATCTAATTCAAATTTTATCTTTCCAATGTTTATTTTAAACTCCGTAAACACTACTGTTGATGCAGCAATACGTGCAGTTGTAGAAGTTTTTCCTGTTGCAGAAACGGATGAAGCTTTTAAGGTAACATTACCGCTTGTAGTTGGATCATTTGTGCAAGAACTCATCATGATAACAAGTAATGCTAAAATTGATGTTTTTTTCATTTTTTTCATTTTTTTCATTTTTTTAAAAGTTTAGTAATATATAATAAGGGGTTTATAATTAATCGTTTGAAATACAATTTTAATAATTGTATTTATAAAAAAGTTCTTTAAAATTTACTGTAAGTATTATATTCCGTCTTAATTAATTCTTCGTGAAATAAAGATAATCAGTTGCTCCATCGCTGGCATTTTTATTTTTTAGTCTAACATTTGTGCTTGTAAATTCTGTAATTTTCCATTCGTCCTTCAATTCATCTAATCTACTGTCATCAAATTTTAACAGAAATATATTTTGACCACTATTTACAAAAGTGGACCAATTTCCGGCGATAGTATTTTTTTCTTTTACAACCATAATAGTTCCATTAGAATTGAAAGTAAAATTATATCCCTTATAATTTAAAGTTTCATCTTTGTCATCAAAATAATAGGATACATGCCACGTTCCATTAGTCAAAATCGCAGCGAAATTCTGGTTTCCTGCAGAGCCTGAATTCGTATTACAATCTTTAATCCCATCTTCAATATTGCTTTCAAAATTAGAATTGTTTGTAATTATAACATTTTGACCCTTAAAATTTATAATAGAAACTGGATAATTGATGGATATGAACACATTGCTTTTTAAATCTTTCAAAAAGTTAAATAAATCTTTATCTTTTTGAATAGTAATGGTATTTGCTATTTGATTATCTGCATTATAAATATTAATCTTTATAGGATAATTTATGTGTAAGCAGTCAATCTCATCAAACCCGTCATCATCATCACAGTTATCAATAACATCCTCTAATTGATCTGGATTTGCAATCAGTTCCGTTTTGAAATTTTGAAACTGGATTGTTATTGGATATACAAAATTTACTACATCATCATCATTAGAAAAAGCATCTAGTGCGTTTTGAACTACTTTATAATCATTTTGGCTAGATACTGTAATTTGCTTTTTATTTACAATAACACTAACTGGCAACTGAACATTAAAACAACTTGATTTGTCCAAAATATTATCCTTAGACGTAGGATTTTGTGATACCCTGGATATCAAACTCGCGAGAGGAGATTTAGCTGTTAAGTTTTGTGTAATGTCTTGAATAACCAATGTTTCCTCATCTTGACACGAAATAAATACTACTACAGCAACGCACATCAATAAATATTTAATTGTTTTCATATGTAGCTACTATTTAATATCTAGATTATTGAAATGATATTTTTTATATTGTTTTGCGTGACATTAAACTCTGTTTTGAGCGTCCGTTTCAATCTTTACAAACCGATTTCATTTCATATATTTCACATTAAAATAGTAATGGTTCTTTAGTAAAACAGTTTACATCCATATTACCCTACCAAAATTTAAAAATAAATATATCTTTGTAAAGCAAAAAATTACGAATTAAATGACCATACATTCATTATCAAGTACTTGTGATAAAATTATTTTTTCAATATTTTTTAAAAGTCATGCGAAAGCGCTTCGCAATTTTCTTTTTTACAAATACGGAAATAAAGACCAAGCCGATGATATAACTCAAGAAGCTTTCATTAAACTCTGGCAAAACTGTGCTGCAGTCCCCATTGAAAAAGCTAAATCTTATATCTATACCATTGCAAATAATAGCTCTCTTAACGAAATTGCACATCAAAAAGTAGTTTTGCAATATGAAAAAAATTTTGTTGGTCATAATAATACAAATGAAACTCCGGAATTTATACTTGAAGAAAAGCAATTCAAAAGTAAGCTCTTAAAATCAATTGAGAATTTGAAAGAAACACAGCGAGTTGCTTTTTTGATGCATCGAATAGACGGCAAGAAATATAGCGAAATAGCAGCTGAGTTAAATATAAGTGTAAAAGCAGTTGAAAAGCGCATACACTTGGCTTTATTAGAATTACGAAAAGAAATTGATACAATAAAGTAGGGTAAATTTGTTTTTACTTGTTTTAAATATAATACGAATAATGCTATGGAAAAGAATCACATTTTGGCAAAATGGCTAAACAACGAATTAACAGAAGATCAATTAGCTGAATTCAAAGCTAATCCTGATAACGAAAAATACGAGCAAATTAAAAATTATACTGCACATTTAGAAGTACCTCCTTTCAATGAAGAGAAAGTTTTAGAGCATGTTATTAATCACAAAAAAACAACACCTAAAATTATTCCTTCATACAAAAAATGGTTATTCAAAGTGGCTGCCGTCTTTGTTATTGGATTAGGAATTTTATTTTTGATGCAGAATTTTTCGTTGCAAACACAATATGCTTTCAATGGTAAAAAAACCACTTTCTTATTACCGGATAATTCTAAAGTAGTGTTGAATGCCGGTTCTGAAATTAAATATAAAAAATGGAATTGGGACAATAATAGAAACCTTGAGTTGAAGGGCGAAGCCTATTTTAAAGTAGCAAAAGGTAAAAAATTTGAGGTTACAACTGTTCTTGGAAAAGTTGCTGTTCTTGGAACCCAATTTAATGTAAAAGTACGAAAAAATCGTTTTGATGTAACTTGTTTTGAAGGAAGGGTACTTGTAAAGTACCAAGAAAAAGAATTGATTTTAACTCCGGGACAAAGTGTTTATTTTGAAGATGGAAAACAAATAAACACAACCATTGCTACAGCTCAACCAGAATGGATGGAAAACACAATTGCTTTTAATAAAGAAAATTTACGCAACATCCTAGATGAAATTCAAAGACAATACAATGTTTCTATTGAAGTAAAAACAAAATATTCGAGTGAATTATTTACTGGAAAAATCCCAATTAACAATCTTGATGTTGCCCTTCAAATTATTGCCACAACCTATCATTTAGAAGCCAAAAAAATTACTGCAAACAAAATAATTTTTGAAGGAAAATAAATTTTTTAAATGAAATACACTTCTGTTTTATTCTTTTGCCTTGTTTTTGTCTTGAGTATGACGGCTCAAAACAGAAGTAAAGCAATTGCATTAAAAGATATTCTGCAGTCTATTGAAAAACAACATCTTATTTATTTTAATTATATTGACAATGAAATAGTTACTCTTAAAATTGTACCTCCAAAAAAATCGTTGCCTTTGAACAAGAAGATCAGTTATCTTGAAAAAAAAACGAACCTCTTCTTTAAAAATATCGATAATAAATTCATTACTATCTTTAGTGATAATAGGGTTGACACAAAGAATATTTGTGGATATGTATATTCTAAAGAAGATAATTCTCCACTGGAAAATGTGAATATTAAGTTTGAAGATGGTTCCAGTACTTCAACCAATAAAAAAGGATATTTTGAACTAAAAAAAGAAAAGTCAACTGATTTATTAATTAGTAACATTGGGTATACCACTGAAAAAATTTCTGTCTCTGCTTTACAAAATAAAAATTGTTTAAAGATTTTTATTGAAGTGGAAGTTTCTGAATTAAATAATATAATTGCGAATCAACTTTTAACATCTGGAATCTCAAAAAAAATTAATGGAACATTTGAAATTAAACCTAAAAAACTTGGAATATTACCTGGCTTAATTGAACCCGATGTTTTACAAACCATGTTGCAAATTCCCGGTATTTATAGTGCTGATGAAAGTATTTCAAGTATTAATGTAAGAGGAGGTACGCATGATCAAAATTTGTTTTTATGGAATGGAATAAAAATGTATCAGACGGGACATTTTTTTGGATTAATTTCGGCTTTCAACCCTAATTTAGCCCATACCATTTCTATAATTAAAAATGGGACTTCTGCTTTTTTTGGAGAAGGCGTCTCAAGCGTTGTGGATATTTCCTCAAACTCCAATGCATTTAAAAAAAACAGTTTTAGTGCAGGAATAAACATGATAAATGCCGATGTATATTCAAAGTTCAAAATCTCCGAAAACAGTTTTGTAGAAATTTCAGGAAGAAAATCCATAACCGATTTTGTAAAAACACCGACTTACAAAGAATATTATAATAAAGCCTTTCAAAATACAAGTATTACTAATTTTTCCAATAATCAAAATATAGATTATTTAGGTGACGAAAAATTTAATTTTTACGATATTACGGCTAAATATTCTCAACAAATCGGACAAAAAAACCATTTTGTTTTCGATTTTATTACAATTAACGATCAACTTAAAATTTTTCAAACAACCAACGCCAGTTCTCAAATTCAGTCTGAAAATAATATTTTATACCAAAAAAATTACGGAAGTAATCTTTCATGGATACGAAACTGGAATACTAAAAATAGCGCTCATTTGAATGTTTACACATCGTCTTATGTACTCAATGCCGAAAAAAACAAAATACAAGACAATCAAATTGTAAAACAAAAAAATGAAGTGCTAGACAATGGCTTTAAGCTTGAAAATAGTCATACAATCAATTCGAAATTTACTCTTAAAAATGGATATCAATTTAACGAAATTGGCACCATAAATTCAGATGAAGTAAATAGTCCTATATTTTACAGAAGAATTAAAGAAGTTTTACGAATTCATGCACTTATAGCTGAAGCAAAATATAATGATACTTTATCCAAAATATATTTTAATGCAGGATTGCGATTAAACTACATTGAACAATTCAAAAAAAGCCTTTTAGAACCACGATTACAGTTTAATTATGCCATTACAAAATATTTTAATTTAGAAGTATTAGGAGAATTTAAAAGTCAAAATTCTTATCAGGTTATTGATTTGCAAAACGATTATTTTGGTATTGAAAAAAGAAGATGGATATTGGCAAACAACACAACGATACCTATTCAAAGAAGTAAGCAAGCATCAATTAGTTTGTTTTACAACAAAAATAATTGGTTATTTACTTTAGATAATTTTTATAAAAAAGTAACTGGAATTAATAGTTCGAGTCAAGAATTTCAAAACCAATTAGAATTTGTAAAAACGAATGGCGATTATGAAGTTTTAGGAATGGAAATGCTGGTTCAAAAAAAGATAAATCATTTTATTACCTGGTTTAGTTACACTTACAATACTAATAATTATCACTTTCCAGATTTAGAACAGCCTGTATTTCCAAATAACTTTAAATTAGACCATATTATCTCTTGGGCTGGAATCTATGAAAGAAAAAATCTAAAAATAGCATTGGGATCAAAGTGGTATTCTGGAAAACCAGAGACCACTCCTATAAGTTCGACAATAAATTACAGTAATTTCTCTAATCCAAAGATTGATTACAATACTCCAAACAATAAAATACTAGATGACTTTTTTCAAGTTAATTTTTCAACAACATACAAATGGGAAAGCTTAAATCAAATTCAATATAAATTGGGGTTCTCTTTACTGAATGTATTGAATCGAAAAAATGAAATCAACGAATATTATAAAATAAATACGGTCACAAATTCTATAGAAAATATAAAAACTTTTTCACTTCGACGCACTCCAAATTTAAGTTTTAGAATAGCTTATTAAACGATTTCCATAACATTGAATAAATTTATTAAGTTACTCAAATGTATTAATTGTTTAAAAAACCATGTATCTGAGTACTCCCCTATTTACCGTAGTAAGAACTATAAAAAATCGCATTGTCATCGAAGCGCTACTTGCCTAGTTTGTACAAAAAAACCAAAAAATCAGATTTAAAATAGGTTAAAAAACAAACTTAAGGGTAATGTAATAAGTTCTTGCATCGGAATGTATTATTCTTGATCGCAGATAACTGGTTGGTCCGGAGTTGAAATAACTTTTATTTGTAAAATTGGGAATTCCGACTAGCAGTTTTCATTTGTTGGAGGATGAAAGATCAGCAACATAATAGTGTACATGCTAACGTAGTAATCACAGATAATTAAGAAATAACCTCAATTTTAACCTATAAAAAAAGTGTGCAAAATTTATGATAAAGCCTTTATAGAAAAAGCTTTATAATTAAATTATGAAAACACAATGAATCAGAGTTTGGAAGAGATTTGGGAATAACAGCGCCATAGTTGTGTAAATGGCGGTAAGAGTTCGAGGAGTTTATAGAAGGAAGGTTTCCTGAAAAATGGAATTTTAAATAAGTCTTAAGCAATAAAAAATCCATGAACTGGAGAAAAAATTCCAAGAATCTGATTCAGAGCGTGATATACGTAAAAACTAATCAGCATTTTTCCAAAGAGCGGTCAATGATTAAAAGTTTAATCAAAAACAACGAACAAGTATTCCCGATTGAAAAATAGTTGGGCATTTTCTCTTTCAGCAAATCAGATTTATCAGCAAGCAATAACGCAAAAAAAGAAATTTGGAAAGTGATAAATAGAAGGTAAAAAAACTAAACCCTCGAATTTGACCTGACAATTAAAATGTGGAAAGTGGCAAAGTAAATTTTACGCAAAAAAATAGAGATCCTACAAATGTATTGTAATTATTGAACATAAAACAATGACAAATTAAGATTAAAACTCTGATAAACAACAATATACTTTTTTTCTATTTTTTGCTAACAATCAACAAAAATAAAAAATAAAAATAATTATATTGCTAAAGAGACACTTTTTTATAACTAAATTTACTGGTAATAATAGGACCATTATAGTGTAAAAGACAACCCTGATAAAATTGACACAGAGGAAAAACATAAAATATCAAAAACAAAAAATCAATTTTCGGCGGGCTTTCTGTCAATTTGACAAGTTCTCGCTTAAAAGTTGAAATAATTAATCTGCAACTTCAATCCGTTAAAATAAATACTATGAAGAGCGATGATAAATTTTTAAGAATAATTACAGCCACTAATAAAAATATAATTCGTGTTTTAATTAGCATTATGACTTTAATTTTAATTTTGGGAACAGTACATCTTATCTATTTAGAATTAAAAAAAATTATCGCTCCTCCTTATCTATTGATTGAAGTTTCCACCTTATTCGAAGTATTTAATTTAATACTGATCATAGCAGTAGGATATGAGCTCATAAAAGCATTGCTATTAATTATTTCGTCCGATACAATTCCCACTATTCAAATTATAGAAATCTCAATTATTGCTATTTCAACTAAAATAATCACACTGGATATACAGCAAACAAGTAGTAATATTATTATGAGTTTAGCTTTAATGATTGCTGCACTCGGTCTTGCTTATTTTTTGTTAAAATATTATAAGAAACCACAAAACAAACCCTGAACAAATCCAGTAGCGCGCTGTTTTTTAATTATTTAATTGTATTTAAAAATATAACAACTATAAAATGAAGTTATTATGGATCAATTACTGCAAAATAAAAAATGGCATTCAGTTTCTTATAATGATGTATTAGAGAACTTCAATGCTTCCTCGCAAGGTCTTGATACGAAAGAAGCAGAGAAACGTCTAAAAATAGTAGGACCCAATATTTTGCACAGGCAAAATAGAGAAAGTGCCTTTAAAATTTTGCTGAGGCAATTTCTTAACCCGCTTATATATGTTCTCCTTGCTGCTACCACCCTTGCCATAGCTATGGGTAAAATCACTGATGGAATAGTGGTATTTTGCGTTATAATTATTAATGCTATTATCGGATTTGTTCAAGAATACCAAGCCGGTAAAACCATTCAGGGGCTTCTGCAATTGATACCGGAGAATGTTACGGTAATGAGAGACGGAAAGCAAAAAAATATCCAGGCTGCTGACCTTGTACCTGGTGATTATGTATTGCTTCAGGCTGGAGACAAGGTATCCGCAGATTTACGGCTTACATTCGTAAAAAACATGCAGTGTAATGAATCTATCCTTACCGGCGAATCCTTCCCGGTAGAAAAACACACGGATAATATTGACTCAGATGCAGGAGTTGCTGACCGTAAGAATATGGTTTTTAGCGGTACAATGATTACTTCTGGTACTGCGGAAGGCGTAGCTGTTTTAACAGGGGTTAAAACAGAAATCGGTAAAATTTCCATACTTCTTCAAACCACCACGTCAGTCAAATCTCCACTGACAAAATCTCTTGAAAAAATTGCACGGGGAATTACATATTCCATCATATTTGTTGGTGTCTTAGTTTTTCTAATTGGAATATTTCGTAATTACACACTTATTGATGCAATATTTTTTGCCATTACTCTTGCGGTCGCAGCTATCCCCGAAGGGCTGCCTGCCGTAATTACTATCGCATCAGCTATCGGTGTTATGCGAATGGCAAAAAGACAAGCTATTATCCGGCATTTATCCGCTGTAGAGACTTTGGGTAGCACCACTGTAATCTGCTCAGACAAAACGGGAACGCTTACCCTTAACGAAATGACCGTTCAGGTTCTTTGGAATGGAAAGCAAAAATTCAATGTCACAGGAGTAGGCATTAACACTGATGGTGAAATTTTAAAAAATAATTCAGATGAAAAAGGAACAGATGATGAAATTGGAGAACTGATAAGGGCTGCTGCATTGTGCAATGACGCAACACTTCATAATAATGAGGGTCTTTGGAAAGCAGTAGGAGATCCCACAGAGGTTGCCCTCATAGCAGTAGCCGGGAAGTTTGGAATAAACGAAGATGAATTAAGAGGCAAATGGCCGAGGCTGGATGAATTACCCTTTGATTCTGAAAAAAAAATAATGACTACGCTACATCTCTCCCCTTTGGGAGAAAAAATAATTTACCTAAAAGGCGCCCCTGAATCAGTTATTCCACTTTTATTAAAAAGTGAAAATTCATCCATTGTCTTTGACACAGAAATGGTGCGAGCGGAGGCTTTACAGTTAGCAGGAACAGGAATGAGAGTATTGGCTTTCGCTTTCAGAAACTTAGATAGCGAACATTCATCACTCATTACGGAAGAGGATCTTTACGATTTTACTTTTTTAGGAATACAGGCCATAAGTGACCCTCCAAGAATGGAAGTAAAAGAAGCGATAAAATCGTGTCATAATGCAGGTATTACAGTGAAAATGATTACCGGCGACCATCCTGCAACAGCCGCAGCAATAGGCATGGAACTTGGATTTATAAATGCAGATCGGGTTATCACCGGAAAGGAGCTTCAGAATTTGAATGCTCTAGAGATTCAAGAAGTAGTAAAAAACACCAATATTTTTGCACGGGTATCCCCTGAAGATAAATTAAATCTAGTAAAAGCCCTTCAGGCCAGCGAGGAAGTGGTAGCCATGACAGGAGATGGTGTAAATGACGCCCCAGCACTAAAACGTGCAGATATTGGTGTAGCTATGGGTATCAGTGGTACGGCTGTTGCCAAAGAGGCGGCAGACATGATCCTGACCAATGATAATTTTGAAAGTATAAAGGCGGCTGTTGAAGAAGGACGCAGAGTATTTGACAACCTATTAAAATCTATTGTATTTCTTCTGCCTACAAGTATAGGATTGGGATTGGTTATTTTTATTGCTGTGTTGTTTTTTCCCTCAAAAGACGGAATTTTACTCATCCCAATACAACCTGTTCAGGTATTGTGGATCAATCTTATAACTGCCGTTGCCTTGTCATTGCCGCTTGCGCTTGAAGCAATGGAACCCGATGTAATGAATCGTCCTCCACGTAAGCCCAAGAAGCCTTTATTAAGTTCCTTTATAATTTTCAGGATGATCCTAGTTTCTTTGGTAATGGCAGGTGGAACAATTGGATTATTTCTCTGGGAATATAATAATGAGCTGTCCAGGGGCATAGCACATTCACTGGCCATTTCGGAAGCTCAAACAATGGCTGTAACAGCAATGGTTTTATTTCAGGTGTTTTATCTTATTGATTGCCGATCTCTTCATTTTTCAGTCAATAAAATCGGGCTTTTCTCTAATCCTTTTATTTATATCGGAATTGCAACAGTACTGTTTGTTCAGACCGCTTTTGTTTATTTTCCATTTATGAATCGTTGGTTTCATTCATCTCCATTAAAAGCGGAGGCATGGGGGGTGTCAGCCATGGTCGCTTTTTCAATTCTAATAATCATCAGTATTGAAAAATGGATTCAAAGAAAATATTTTAAAAATATTGAGATGTAATATTACAGTGAAAAAGTAAAACTCGTAATCAAGAAGTGTTTGACAAATATGAAATGTGGGTTGTAGCATAGTAAATGAAATATCTTGCGAACCAATCAAAGAAAATCCAAAACAAAATAAATGCAATCCTTATCGAGATGAAATAAAAAAACAAACAGACTAAACTCATCAAACTATTTGGACAATTAGTGCAAAACAACATAAGAACCATTAAAACTAGTTAATGATCACGAGGTTTGGAGTGTTTAACAAGATTTTTTTAACACAACATCTGCATCAAAATTACAAAGTATTATATATCAACAAAACGAACCGCATACGAACAAAAAAATAGTAAATAGGATTACAAGTCAGAAATATAACCATCATAAACAGTGACGGATTTATACAAGCGTAAAGTTTTTTTAATTGTATAAAATTTTGTTGGGCATTTGATAAAAAACTTATTATCTTTCATAAGCATTTTCGTTTAAAACGATTTGTGCCTGTAAATCCCGAACAGCTTTTAAACGCAAATCGTCTGACCGTAACTAAAGGTGCGTATTTTGGTAACAGACAAAAATTTTGGTAAACAATGAAATTGACCAATTGAATTTGACAAAATAAGCATAGAGTATCAATTATACATTTTGTGAATATGCAAACGGATTTGAGTTTTTGGATTGGTTTTAATGAATTTGTACTGCTGATTCTGGCATTAAATTTAGGGATATTTAATCGTAAATCTCATGAAGTAAGCGTTTTATAATCTTTGATTTAGATAGGGGTTCGGATGACGCTTGCTTTGTGCTTCGATATGCTTTTCTATTATTGTGAAGGTGAGACAAAAGCATTGGAGTTTTTTACGGTTTATGTGATCGAAAAAGCATGGAGCATATATAATATTTTTGTATTCACTTTTATTTTAACACTCCTGCTATTCATTAGCATAAAATTCTGTTTTGGAGAATGATCGGGGATTTGATAATGCGAGCTGCTTTTATTTTTGCGGGAGTGGCCGTAAGCGAGAAATTCTATAGGACGATTTATGTTTTTAAAGCGATATTGATTTTTAGATTATATAAGATGATTACACAAAAAGAGGTAATAATTGAGTCAAAAAAAATTCCCTGTAAAAATTATTCAGAAGAGCAATGACTGTTACCAGTGATATGCATGAGTGAAAAATTTGTATAAAACAAGACGGAAAACCTTTTGCAACGTCTTTATTTTTAGTTTTGGTGTTGATTGAAACCACCGATTTGATTTTTTCGGCAGATAGCATTCGTGTAATACTGGCCTCTACGCAAGAGCATTTTATTGTTCACACTTGAAATGTGTACGCCATACATCGCTTGCGTTCTCCGTATTTTCCACTCACGGGTTTGATGGATAAATTCTGGTATTTATAAAAGGGGCTTGCTTTTAAATTAATTTTTGTGGGATTAAAAATGTTGGTGATTGATTTCTGCAAGTTGCCAATACAAATTGTGTTGTTGGTAATAGTTATTAATTTAATCTTGAGCATTGCAACATCATCAATATCAAGTAGGAGAACGTAATAGGTTTAATCAGTCAATTGAATTGTATTTAGTCAAAATAATAATTAACATAAACGATTATGGATAAAATTCTTGTTACCACCGATTTTTCTTCTAACTCAAAAGCAGGTTTGCGTTTTGCCATTCAATTGGCATCACAAAATAAATTTGAGCTGACTTTTTTTCATTCCTATTACATTGCAAATCTTACGTCAATGAGCGATTCCGCCTTTGCTGATTGTGAAAGGAAAGAAGCTGATAAAATTCAAAAAAAACTAAACCAATTTGTAGAATCGGTTTACAGAGACATGGATGTTGTTTCCAAAAAAAAAGATTGTGTAATAAATAGTGCTGTTTTTGCAGACAGTAATATTAGGGAATATGCTCAGGAAAATAAATTCGATTTTATCTGTATCAGCACCAGAGGCCTAGGAAAACTAAAAAAAATATTTGGGACAAACACTTCCAGTCTAATCACTCACTCCACGGTTCCTGTTATAGCCGTGCCACACAATTATCACAGAAGTGAAATAAAAAATATCCTCTACGCCTCAGACCTTGTAAATCTTGAGAATGAACTGATAAAAGTAATTGAATTCACAAAGCCATTAAAGGCAAAAGTTGAAATACTCCATTTCAATTACCCAACCGAAATAAAAACCAGTAAAAACGTCATAAATGAACTGGTAAAAAAAAATTCAAAGCATAATATCAAACTGCATGTCGAAAAGATCAATCTCGCCGAAAGTTTAATTTCAAATATAGAAGCGGTAATCAAGCGGTCAAAACCTGCAATGATAATCATGTTCACGCAACAAAACAGAAGTTTTTTCGATAAAATATTTTTCTCCAGTAACTCAGTCAATTATTCCTTCAAAGCCAAAATACCGTTGCTCGTTTTTAATAAAATATAAATGCCAGAAATGGCGAGATGAAAAAGAACGGTAAAATACTATTAGGCAACTTCCAGTAATCACTAATTTTAATGTTTACCATTAACTTTAGGAGAAAAGCCAGGTAGCCTTTTTTTACTCTAAAACATTAAAAAACAAATTCTTAATTTGTGTAAAAAGTTTTAATATCAGAAGGTATTATATCTGGACTTGGATAACCTACAGCGCTACTTGTAAAATAACTGTTGTTTTTGAAATTAGTAATTACAACTTTCCATTTCCGATTTTTCCATTTGTAGGAAGTTGAAAAATCATCAACGTAACAGGCTGAGATTTGTCCAAAAATGCCATAATTGTTGTCAGTTGTATCTGTTTTACGGTTGTTTGCTTCCGTAAATTGAAAAGATAAGGATAAAGTTGAAGAGCTTAAAAAAATATAACAATTCCAGATGCAACAGAATTGCAACAGCAGATCACAAGTACGTTTAAAGAAGCATTTGTATTAAGACAAGAAATAGCACGACTATAAAGAATTTTAGCAGAGAATACAATCCAATATTAAAATATTATATCTTTAAAAAAAAGATGAATTCAAATAAAGATTTAAAATGAAAAAAAATATATTTTTATTAATTATCAATTCTAAGGGACTTCGATAATTAGCATAATCCAAAAGTACAATTTGCAAAAAATCCAGTGCAAACATAACCTGAAACGTTTTTTTAATATCCGTAACACCACTCAAAATCAATTTGCGTGCTCAAATTTTCAATTCAATATTAATTAGGTACCAAAACATCATAATCCGGATGCTAATTAAATATCGTTTTTCTGTCCTGCATAAAATGATTAGCTGCACAAAAAGCAAACGTTTTGGATTTACATTTGTTTTGTTGCGAAATTTACACCACCAAAGAAAACCCTTCAAAAAATTATTTTCGGGAAGTGATCAGTTTAATTTCAATTTTCATGTTTATGATTTGTCCGTGAAAATGTCGCAAAAAGTTGCGTTTTGTTGCTGTAAATGTACGAAAACAAGAAATACAAAAAATCAGTAAACGCAAAAAACCCACTGAATTCAGTGAGTTTTGTTGTGAAGGCAGAAGGATTCGAACCTTCGACCGCCTGCTTAGAAGGCAGGTGCTCTATCCAGCTGAGCTATGCCTCCATTGTTCATGTAAAAAATTCAGTCGGGGTGGCAGGATTCGAACCTGCGGCCTCCTGCTCCCAAAGCAGGCGCGATAACCGAGCTACGCTACACCCCGAAAAACAAAATTATAACAGCGGAGGGACAGGGACTCGAACCCTGGCACCGATTACTCGATGACAGTTTAGCAAACTGCTCCATTACCACTCTGGCACCCCTCCAAGCTCAAGGAAACGTGACCTGTTTTGCGGTTGCAAAAATAAGACATCTTTACACTTCTCACAACTATTTTACTTCTTTTTTTTAATCTTTTTCATCATTTTTATAAAAAAGCTTCACAATCAAACATATAGAATAAAAATAAATTTAAAAAAGATAATCTGAACATCAAAATATGAAATTGTTTAAAAAAGATTAAATTTGCTACATAAACTAACATTATGAAAGTCATGAACAAAAGAGTTGTTATCGTTTCTGCCGTTAGAACACCTATCGGAAGTTTTATGGGGGGACTGTCTACAGTTACCGCTCCAAGATTAGGCGCAATAGCTATTAAAGGCGCTTTGGATAGAATAAATTTAGATCCAAATTTGATTGATGAAGTATTTATGGGTAACGTAGTTCAAGCTGGCGTAGGACAGGCTCCTGCCAGACAAGCTGCTATATTTGCCGGTTTACCGAATACGGTTGCCTGCACCACAATAAATAAAGTTTGCGCTTCAGGAATGAAAGCAGTTATGTTGGGTGCGCAAGCTATTCAATGTGGCGATGCCGAAATTGTGGTTGCCGGTGGAATGGAAAACATGAGTTTGATTCCACATTACATGCATTTGAGAAACGGAACTAAATTTGGTCCTGCAACCATGATTGATGGAATGCAGAAAGACGGACTTACCGATGCTTACGATAACAGCGCTATGGGAGTGTGTGCGGACTTATGTGCATCAGAATATAACTTTACGCGTGAAGACCAAGACAACTTCGCAATTCAATCGTATGAGCGTAGCGCAAAAGCATGGGATTCCGGAAAATTTGACAATGAAATAGTTCCTGTTCCTGTTCCACAAAGAAAAGGAGATCCTATCATAGTTTCCAAAGATGAAGAATTTACTAATGTAAAATTAGATAAAATACCATCACTAAACGCCGTTTTTACAAAAGATGGAACTGTAACCGCAGCCAATGCATCAACAATAAATGATGGTGCAGCAGCAGTAATCTTGATGAGTGAAGAAAAAGCAATCGCTTTAGGACTAAAACCATTGGCGTATATTAACGGATATGCTGATGCGGCGCAAGAGCCAAAATGGTTTACTACAAGCCCTGCAAAAGCGATTCCAAAAGCATTGGAAAAAGCCGGAATAACAATCAATGATGTGGATTATTTTGAATTCAATGAAGCATTTGCTGTTGTAGGTTTAGCTAATTCAAAAATTTTGGGTTTAAGTGACAGCAACGTAAATGTAAATGGTGGTGCCGTATCTTTAGGTCATCCTCTAGGTTGTTCCGGAGTCAGAATCATCGTTACATTATTAAATGTTTTAGAACAAAACAATGCTAAAATCGGTGCTGCCGCAATTTGCAATGGTGGCGGAGGTGCATCAGCTATTGTAATTGAAAGAGCTTAAATAATTATATTTTAAGAGTTATCGGCATAAAAAACTTATAACTCTTAATTCTTAACTCATAAAAGAATCTAAATGTTCGGAATTTGTAATCTAGCCATAATCCCACTTAGAATTGAACCTAATGACAGAAGCGAAACCGTTTCTCAAGTTTTATTTGGTGAACATTTTGAAATTTTAGAACAACTAAAACAGTGGTCCAAAATCAGAATGCAATATGACGGTTACGAAGGATGGATAGATTCAAAACAATTACAACTGATTTCCGAAGCCAATTTTAATCAATTATCGAACGAGGCCATAATTTTAAATGCCGATTTAATAGAATATATCACGACACCAAATAGTCTGTTGATACCGATTCCGCTTGGTTCTTCGATATCGTTTATAAATCACAATGAGATAAATATTTCAAATTTTGACTTTGAAGGAACTAAAACCAGCGGCGAGAAAACTAAAGAAAGCCTACTAAATACAGCCTTTATGTATTTGAATGCTCCTTATCTTTGGGGAGGAAAAACTCCTTTTGGTATAGATTGTTCCGGATTTACTCAAATGGTATACAAACTCAATGGCTACAAATTGCTGAGAGATGCTTCGCAACAATCAACGCAAGGAGAAGCCTTAAGTTTTATTGAAGAGAGCGAACCTGGAGATTTAGCTTTTTTTGATAATGAAGAAGGCAACATCATTCATGTTGGAATTATAATGGCCGACAATTATATCATTCACGCCAGTGGAAAAGTTCGGATAGACCGCTTGGATCATTTAGGAATATTTAATGCTGAAACAAACAAGCATACACACAAATTGAGAGTAATTAAAAAAATAGTATAAAAAAACCTGTCTAAATATAGACAGGTTTTTTTGTACATTTCAAAAGCAAATTTTACATTTTTGCTTTTAATGCTTTGTATTGCGCAGTCATTTCTAACGCGCTGTAAACGCCTAAAAGAGTTTTAGAAACATCTACGTTTTTAGGATCTAATTCAACCGCTTTTTCAAGATAAGGAATTGTTGCTTTAAAAAGCTCTTCTCTTTTCTTTTTCAATTCATCATAACGTTTCATATCCTTTGCAGAAGTCCCCAATTTGTTCATTTCGTCAATAATTGCTTTTTCATTCTCTAACTTCATTGCAGCAAGATTGATGTAACCGTTGATATATTTTGGATTAATTTCTATAACCCTTTTGTAATATTTTTCAGCATCTGCAACATTTTTTGCATTTGCACTTATTACTCCCAAGTTAAAAATCAAATCCGCATCATTCGGATTTTTTTGCAAAACTTCAGCGATTAATTTTTTGTACATTTCATAATCTTTTGTTTCTAAATAAAGATTAGCTTCTGTCAAAGTCAAAGATGTGTCTTCAGGATTTGCCAATCTCGCTTCAGAGATTGCTTTTTTAGCTTCCTCAGTTTTACCTTTTTCAACTAAAATTAACGCCATATTTTTATAAATTTCTCCTCTTTTAGAAGGCACAACTTCAGTTCTTGGCTTTTCATGCGTTCCAAGTTTCACCATTCTGTCTCTTTCTTGAGCAGTAGTAAAAAAATCTTCTTGAGTAGTTAATTTATTAACAGCAAAATAACTCGTTCCTTTGCCGGAATAGTTCAGCGTTTTTAAATTATCATACAATTCAAGCGCTTTGTCATATTCTTTTGCATTAACATAAGTAGAAGCTGCGTAATACAAATTGATTGTGTCTTTCTTATCTAACAAATAAGCGTCAGATAATTTTTTAGCACTATCTGAATGCTTATCCACTTTTGAATCAGCAATTGCACCGTTAATCAATTTAAATTTAATATCAGTAATTGAAGCAGCTGCCTGTGTTGAAAATTTAGCTTTTCCAGAAGTTTTTTCAGCAGCAATTAAATCTTGATAAGCTTTTGCTGCAAGCGAAAGATTCGTGTTTGCATCAACATTTTTGTTTGCCAAATCCAATAAGGCATTTCCTTTTAAAAAGAAAAACTGCGCTTTCTCAGCATCTGTCGCATTAGATAGTAACGACTCTGCTTCCATCAAGATCGTTGCTGCTTCCTGCGATTTACCTCCTTTTAATAATTTTTCAGCAGCTTTTATTTGATCTTTTTGAGCAAAAGTAGCTACTGATATCAATAACGCTGATGCTAGTAATACATATTTACTTTTCATAATATTCTAAGTTTGTTTTATAATTATTCTTGTTATCTATTTTTATTTATGCTTGATCGTCTTAGTCGTCACCTTCAGCCTCGTCATCAACTTCCTCTTGTTCAGAATCATCTTCTTCATCATCTTCATCTGCACCTTCATCTTCAAGAACTTCTAAAATAGGCTTCACTCTTTCGATAGCTTCTGTTTCTATGACATTACCTTCTTCGTCAACGACCACTTCTGCAACATCGTCTTTCATTACTTTAGTTACTGCAGCAATCGAATCTTTACCTTTTAGATTTATCAATTTAACTCCCTGGGTTGCGCGTCCCATTACACGCAAATCTTCAATAGCCATTCTGATTGTTAATCCAGATTTATTGATAATCATCAAATCATCAGCATCAGTAACTGCATTAATCGAAATAAGTTTTCCGGTTTTTTCTGTAATGTTAAGTGTTTTGACACCCTTTCCTCCTCGATTAGTAATTCTATAAACATCTTCACCATCTTCATCGACTAATTTGGTACGTTTACCATATCCATTTTCAGTTACAACTAAAATTTGTGAATCGTTAATATTTTCCTTGTCAACAGTAACCATGCCAATAACTTCGTCTGTTTCATCTTTAAGAGTAATTCCACGTACTCCAGAAGCTGTTCTTCCCATAGGACGGGTTTTTGTTTCTTCAAAACGAACTAATTTCCCAGATTTAAGTGCCAAGATAATTTGACTTTCACCATTAGTTAATTTCGCTTCCAATAATTCATCGCCTTCTTTTATAGTAATTGCAGCAACACCATTAACTCTCGGTTTAGAATATTTCTCTAAAGAAGTTTTCTTAACCTGACCTTTTTTAGTTACCATAATAAGGTTGTGGCTTTTAATGTAATCTTGATCTTTTAAATCTTGGGTACAAATAAATGCTTTTACTTTATCGTCACTTTCAATATTTACCAAGTTCTGAATCGCTCTGCCTTTAGCCGTTTTACTTCCTTCCGGTATTTCATAAACGCGCATCCAGAAACATTTTCCTTTTTGGGTAAAGAACATCATGTATTGGTGATTCGTTGCCACAAACATGTGCTCCAAGAAATCCTGATCTCTTGTACCAGCGCTTTTTTGTCCAACTCCTCCTCTATTCTGAGTTTTGTACTCTGTAAGGTTCGTACGCTTAATATATCCTGCATGAGAAATCGTGATAACTACATTTTCATCGGCAATTAAATCTTCAATACTTACATCTCCTCCTGAATATTCAATAACAGAACGACGTTCATCGCCATATTTATCACGAATTTCCGTTAGTTCTTCTTTAATCAAGGCTATTCTTAAGTTTACATCTGCTAATAAAGCTTTTAAATGCTCGATTAACTTCATGATTTCCTCGTATTCTGTTCTTAACTTATCTTGTTCAAGACCTGTTAATTGACGCAAACGCATTTCAACAATTGCACGAGATTGAATATCGGATAAATTGAACCTTTCGATTAATTTTTCTCTTGCTTCTTCGGTACTTTTTGAAGCTTTGATTAAAGCAATTACTTCGTCAATATTATCCGAAGCGATAATCAAACCTTCTAATATATGTGCTCTAGCTTCCGCTTTTTTCAATTCAAATTGCGTTCTGCGAGTCACCACATCATGACGGTGCTCTATAAAATAATGAATCAGATCTTTCAGATTCAACATTTGCGGACGCCCTTTTACAATTGCAATATTGTTTACACTGAAAGAAGACTGTAATTGTGTAAATTTATAAAGTGTATTTAAAACTACGTTTGGCGTAGCATCACGTTTTAAAATATAAACGATACGCATCCCGTTTCTATCCGATTCATCTCGGATATTCGCAATTCCATCAATTTTTTTATCATTAACCAAATCAGCCGTACGCTTAATCATATCGGCCTTATTAACTTGATAAGGAATTTCGGTAACAATAATACATTCTCTTCCGTCCACTTCTTCAAAACCTACTTTGGCACGCATTACAATACGTCCTCTACCTGTTTTGAATGCTTCACGAACGCCTTCATATCCATATATAATACCACCTGTAGGAAAATCGGGGGCTTTGATATGCGTCATCAACTCATCAATCTCTATATCATTATTATCCATGAAGGCTAACGTACCGTTGATTACCTCGGTTAAGTTGTGAGGAGGCATATTTGTAGCCATACCCACTGCAATTCCTGTTGCCCCATTTATTAATAAGGTAGGAACACGCGTTGGCATAACTGTTGGCTCTTCTAAAGTATCATCAAAATTTAATTTAAAATCAACAGTTTCTTTATCTATATCCGCCAAGATTTCTTCCGAAATTTTACGCATTCTAGCCTCCGTATAACGCATTGCCGCAGGACTATCCCCATCCACGGAACCAAAATTACCTTGACCGTCAATCAATAAATAACGCATACTCCATTCTTGTGCCATACGAACCATGGCATCATAAACAGAGGTATCACCGTGTGGGTGATATTTTCCAAGAACTTCCCCGACAATTCTTGCGGACTTTTTATGGGCAGATCTGGAGTTTACTCCTAAATCATGCATTCCATAAAGTACTCTTCGATGTACTGGTTTCAAGCCATCTCTGACATCTGGAAGTGCTCTTGATACAATTACTGACATCGAATAATCGATGTAAGCTGTTTTCATTTCATCTTCAATGTTAATAGGAATTAACTTTTCTCCTTCAGACATAGGTTGTTATATTAAATAATTATATTAGTTTCAAAACGTGCCAATATACGCTTTTTTGAAATTTTTAAACTAATTTTAAAATACTTATTTCAATGATTTATTAACAAATTAAACTTCGTTTTTAGTTAATAATTTAAGGGAAAATTAACTATTATATTATGATTATTTTTGTCTCTTAGCTGACATGACTTCTTATGGGAATGGTTTTTGTTTCTCTATCATTAATTCACTAAATTTACGATATCAAATATATATTATGGATGATAATTTTTCACCAAGAGTAAAAGACGTTATTACTTACAGCAAAGAAGAAGCCTTGCGATTAGGGCATGACTTTATAGGCACGGAACACTTAATGTTAGGCATTTTAAGAGACGGAAACGGAAAAGCAATTCAAATATTGAACAACCTGGATGTTGATTTAGATTACTTACGTCGAAAAGTGGAAATCCTGAGCCCAGCGAGTCCAAGCTTGGAAGTAAATGTTGAAAAGAAAAACTTACACTTAACACGACAAGCAGAACGAGCATTGAAAACCACTTTCCTAGAAGCTAAAGTATTTCAAAGTTCGTCCATCAGCACCGCGCATTTATTATTGTGCATATTAAGAAACGAAAACGATCCAACAACCAAGCTACTGAATAAACTCAAAATTGATTATGACGTTGCTAAAGAACAATATTTAAACATGACTCCAAACGAAGAAAATTTTATAGAAAATTTGCCCCGAAACGAATCATATAATGACGATTCAGGACAAGATGACAGTCTAAAAGAAGGAACTTTCAATAATCCAGCCAATAAATCCAATAAAAAATCGAAGACTCCTGTTTTAGATAATTTTGGAAGAGATTTAACAGAAATGGCCGAAGAAGGAAAACTTGACCCTGTAGTAGGACGCGAGAAAGAAATTGAACGTGTTTCTCAAATTTTGAGCCGTCGAAAAAAGAACAATCCATTACTTATTGGGGAACCAGGAGTGGGGAAATCAGCTATTGCCGAAGGTTTAGCCTTACGTATAATCCAGAAAAAGGTATCACGTACTTTATTTAATAAACGTGTGGTCACTTTAGATTTAGCCAGTCTTGTTGCAGGTACTAAATACCGTGGACAGTTTGAAGAGCGCATGAAAGCGGTGATGAACGAATTGGAAAAAAATGACGATATCATTCTTTTCATAGATGAAATTCACACGATTGTGGGTGCCGGTGGCGCAACAGGCTCACTTGATGCTTCTAATATGTTTAAACCTGCGTTAGCTCGCGGAGAGATTCAATGTATTGGTGCCACAACATTAGATGAATACAGACAATACATAGAAAAAGATGGTGCATTAGAAAGACGTTTTCAAAAGATAATTGTGGAACCTACATCAGTTTCCGAAACGATAACTATTTTGAATAACATCAAAAACAAATATGAAGACCATCACAATGTTACCTACTCACAAGAAGCAATAGAAGCTTGTGTTAAATTAACGGACAGATATATGTCTGAACGTTTCTTGCCGGACAAAGCGATTGATGCATTAGACGAAGCAGGTTCTAGAGTTCACATTACCAATATTGAAGTTCCAAAACAAATTTTAGATCTCGAACGTCAATTAGAAGATGTACGTGAATTGAAGAATGTTGTGGTGAAAAAACAAAAATACGAAGAAGCCGCAAAACTTCGTGACGATGAAAAACGCATTGAAAAAGATTTAGCTGTTGCTCAGGAACAATGGGAAGAAGATGCTAAAAATAACCGAATAGAAGTTACAGAAGATAATGTAGCCGATGTAGTTTCTATGATGAGCGGGATTCCCGTAAATCGTATTGCTCAAACAGAAAGTAACAAACTAGCTAAACTTCCAGAACTAATTGAAGGGAAGGTTATTGGACAAAAAGAAGCAGTAATGAAAATTGCTCGTTCGATACAAAGAAATCGTGCGGGATTAAAAGATCCGAATCGTCCAATTGGTTCTTTCATCTTCTTGGGACAAACCGGTGTTGGTAAAACCCAATTAGCAAAAGTTCTGGCGAAGGAATTATTTGATTCTGAAGACGCCTTAATTCGTATTGACATGAGTGAATACATGGAAAAATTTGCAATTTCTCGTTTAGTTGGAGCGCCTCCAGGATATGTAGGATATGAAGAAGGTGGGCAGCTAACGGAAAAAGTTCGCAGAAAACCATATTGCGTTGTATTGTTAGATGAGATAGAAAAAGCGCATCCTGATGTTTTCAACATGTTGTTGCAAGTTTTGGATGATGGTTATTTAACAGACAGTTTAGGTAGAAAAATTGATTTCAAAAACACTATAATTATCATGACTTCAAATGTTGGAGCCAGACAATTAAAAGATTTTGGACAAGGTGTTGGTTTTGGCACTGCTGCCAAAGTGGCTCAGGCAGATGATAATTCAAAAAGTATCATTGAAAATGCATTGAAAAAAACTTTTGCGCCAGAATTCTTAAATAGAATTGACGATGTAATTGTGTTCAATGCTTTAGAAAAACATGATATTGATTTGATTATTGAAATTGAATTGAAAAAACTATATGCTCGAGTAGCAGAATTAGGCTATCAATTGAATCTTTCTGATAAAGCCAAAGCTTTTATTGCGGATAAAGGATTCGACAGGCAATTTGGCGCAAGACCATTAAAAAGAGCCATTCAGAAATATGTTGAAGACACGCTGGCTGAGGAAATTATTACTTCAAAAATTACAATTGGAGATGAGATTTTCATGGATATAGAAGATGGTGCACAAGAATTAACAGTTAAGGTTCACAAAGCCGGAGAGCCTACCAACCTTTAAATTCTGGTAGGAATATATAATGTAAACCCGTTACGTTTTTATAACATAGCGGGTTTATTCTTTACGATTAACACACTTTTTTTGAAAACAAATATTTACATTTGGTCTTTATAAAAAAGGTTAATTAAAATTGTTTTATGTCAGATAATAAAGTTATTCTAGGTAGTGAAGAATGGTGTTCTTTTCCTGAATTAGGAATTCCCACGATAAAAGCCCGAGTGGATTCAGGTGCAAAAACATCAGCTTTACACGCTATCAACATCGCTCCATTTATAAAAAATGAGAGCAACTGGGTAAAATTTGACATTAATCCGATACAAAATAATCAAAAAACGGTAATTCATTGTGAAGCAGCTTTAATTGATAAACGTATTGTGAAAAGTTCCAGTGGTTTTAGAGAGCAACGCTATGTTATTCAAACAAATCTACAAATTGGAAATTCACAGTGGCCAATAGAAATGACACTGACTAATCGAGATTCCATGGGTTTCAGAATGCTTTTGGGACGTGAAGCAATGAGTGGAAGAGTTTTAGTAGATCCTGAACAAAAATATCTTTTAGGACAACCTACAACCGATACTTTAAAAGAATTATATAAAAATTCTGAAAAAGCGACATCCGGTTTACGCATCGGGCTTCTGGCCAGTAATCCTGAATTGTACAGCAACAAGCGAATTATGGAAGCCGGAGAAATGCGAGGTCATGAAATGCATTTCTTAAACATCAAGGAATGTTACATGAAACTTGATGCAAAAACACCTGAAATCCATTATCGTGGAGGTAAGATATTAAATCAATTTGACGCCATCATTCCTAGAATCAGACCAAGTATTACCTTTTACGGTTGCGCTTTGACGAGACAATTTGAAGCCTTAAAAGTATATTGTTTAAATTCATCGAACGCCATTACGCAATCACGCGATAAATTATATTCTTTGCAATTACTGCTAAATCACGGTGTAGAAATTCCTACTACTGGTTTTGCTAATTCGCCTTTGGATACCGATGATTTGATAAAAATGGTAGGTGGTTCTCCTTTAATCGTAAAATTATTGGAAGGAACTCAAGGAAAGGGTGTCGTTTTAGCCGAAACAAAAAAAGCCGCAGAAAGCGTTATCAATGCTTTCAAAAGTTTAAATGCCAATATATTAGTTCAGGAATTCATCAAGGAAGCCAACGGAAAAGATATTCGTTGTTTTGTAATTGACGGAAAAGTAGTGGCTGCCATTCAGCGCGAAGCGATGCCAGGCGAATTTAGAGCCAACATCCACCTTGGAGGAACGGCATCTGTCATAAAAGTTACTGCAGAGGAAAAACGGATTGCGATCAAAGCAACGAAAGCAATGGACTTGAAAGTAGCTGGCGTTGATATTATTCGTTCCGCTAAAGGACCATTATTGCTGGAAGTAAATTCATCACCGGGATTAGAAGGAATTGAAGGAGCTACAAATAAAGACATAGCCGGAGAAATGATCAAAGCAATTGAAAAAAATTTCAAACAAAAAACTGAGTTGAAATAACCAATAATTCTGCATCACTATAAATACAGTATATTGAATTATTGTCCTTGTAGTACTTTTTAAAAATATATTAAACCTAAAAAAATGAACGAGTATTTAGTGATAATTCTCCGTAGTAGTGCCGTTTATTTTTTTATGGTTATTGCATTACGTCTTTTTGGCAAGAAAGAATTGTCACAGCTGAACACCGCTGATGTAATATTGATTCTGCTCATCAGCAACGCCGTTCAAAATGCAATGGTTGGAAACAACACCAGTTTATGGGGAGGTTTGGCCGCAGCTTCAGTCCTATTTATCACTAATTTTATTTTAAAGAAATTGATGTTTAAGTACCCCAAATTCAGTGATTTCATGCAAGAAAAACCAGAGATTTTAATCCATGACGGAAATTTGGATTTTAAAACCTTGAGCAAATTAAACATTTCTTCTGATGAATTGAAAGAAGCCATGCGCGAACATGGAATCGAATATTTTAAAGATGTAAAACTCGCAATGCTTGAAATAGATGGCAACATCAGCATTATCTCCGGCAATCAAAATTTAAAACAAACCTATCACAAACGAAAACACATTCACAAAAGTTTAAGTGGAATAAATTAATCATACCTCCCTTTGAAATAGTAACAAATTAAATTATAAATTTATGACAATTGAACATTTAAACGAAACTAAAAATGGCCATTTTAAAGCGGTTGTCAATCAAGTAGAAGTCGGAAGAATGACATATACTTGGTCGGGAACCGATAAATTTATCATTGACCACACCGAAGTAAATCCTGATTTTTCGGGACAAAATGTGGGCAAAAAACTGGTATTACAAGCCGCACAATACGCTCGAGAAAACAATTTTAAAATTGTGCCCACATGTTCATTTGCGAAAAGCATATTTGATAAAACAAAAGAAATTCAAGATCTCCAGTTTTAGCCAACTTAATTTTAGTGCATAAAAAAACCATTCCTGAAGAATGGTTTTTTTATGGATGGTATTCACATATTAAATAAAAATACTGAAAGTATAATAAATGATTGCAGCTAATATTGCTGAAATTGGAATGGTTAATACCCACGCCCATAATAAGCTTACCGTCATTCCCCAGCGTACTGCAGAAACTCTTTTAGTAAGTCCTACTCCAATGATAGATCCGGTAATCGTATGTGTTGTACTTACAGGCACTTTAAAATGCTCCGTAAAATATAAGGTCAGTGCTCCGGCAGTTTCTGCGGCAACACCTTCAAAAGAAGTTACTTTTGTGATTTTTGAACCCATCGTCTTTACGATTTTCCAGCCACCACTTAATGTTCCAGCTGCAATTGCAGAATAACACGCTAGCGGAATCCAAGTCGGCATTTTGAAGGCACCTTCATCATTTGGCAACACCACATCTAACCAACTAGGCAATGCTTCTTGGGCAACACCACTTGTATTAATATAAACAGCAACCGCTGCGGCGATGATACCCATCACTTTTTGGGAGTCATTCCCACCGTGTCCTAAACTAAAAGCTGCAGAAGATAGCAATTGCATTTTTTTTAGCCATGCCGTTGCTTGATTTAAATTTAAACTACTAAATATCAAACAGAATGTGCTGATAGAAAGAACAATGAATGCAACTAAAAACCATTTTATATTATGAGCTTCTAACGCTACACTCCAAAAATGGGAGTCGAAACGTGGTTTTGTGATTTGATCGTAATATATCATCTGGCTTTCTACAAACCAGATTGTCATAAGCATTAAAGAAGCTGTAAAAATCTTTGGATAAATGCTCTTTTTAGAAGCATTAAGCAACCAAATCGAGATTAAATAAGAAATTAAAGCTCCTAACAAGGGTGCTAAAATAATAAAAGCAACAATGATTAAAACTCCTGAAGGCATGCCACCATCTTTTCCTTCTTTGTACCAAGAAACAACACCAAAACCTGCATGAGCAATTGCTGCTCCGGCAAATCCGCCTATTAAAGTATGGGACGAACTTGAAGGAATTCCCTGCCACCAGGTAAATAAATTCCAAATAATTGCAGCAATAACACCTGCTAGAATCACAACTAAATTGATATCCATCGTGTTAGCTGTTTTCGCAACAGTATCCGCTACTCCAAAACCGAAAACCCAATAAGCCAAAAAATTAAAAAAAGCTGCCCACACAACTGCCTGAAAAGGACTTAATACTTTTGTGGCAACGACCGTTGCTATAGCATTGGCAGCATCATGAAAACCATTAATGTAATCAAAGATCAATGCCAGAACTATAATAACTATAAGTAGAGTAAATTCCATAATTATAATTTCAGAAGAAAAGTGATTGAATTAAGAATGTTTTACAGAAATTGATTCTAAAACACTCGCTACACTTTTACATTTATCCGTTGCAGTTTCTAAAACTGACAATACTTCTTTGTATTTGATAATGTTTTTAGCATCAGTTTCATTTTCGAATAAATCAAGAACTGCTTTATCATAAACGTTATCTGATTTATTTTCCAACTTATTAATTCGAAGACAAGCATCAGTGATGTTCTTCATTTTTTTCAAATCTCTCAATTCTCTTATCGCGACATCAATGTTCTGACAAGCTTCAAGATTAATTTCGGTCAGTTTTCTGATAGATTTTGTAATTTTATCCACTTGGTACAATCGCATTCTACTCGCTGCACCATGAAGATTACCGGCAACGTTGTCGATCGAACTTATTAATGAGTAAATATCTTCTCTGTCAAATGGAGTAATAAAATTTCTACTCAACTCAAGGTTGGTTTGACGCGTTATATCCTCCCCTTTTTGCTCTAAAACATCAATTTTCTGAAAAAGAACTTCACGCTCTTTTAAAGGAAGGTTTACAGCTTCATGCAAATTTGTAGCAATTTCAATTAAATTACTTGACGCTTCTTCAAAAAGTGGAAAGAACTTTTTGTCTTTAGGAACCAAAAATTGGAAAAAATTATTTATGTTCATTTCATTAAAATTTAGTTTTGCAAAATTACTTCATTATTACCTGCTAATGTTATGCTATTGTTAACAAATTATTTTCTATTTGAAAAGTGTTCAAAAAAGAAACTGTCTTTTCGATATCATAATGCAAAATTCGGTCTTCTTTAATCAAAGGTACTTCTTCGCGATACGCTTGTAAAAACATTTCAATAAAATCACTTGATAGCAATGGTCTTCGATATTCAATGGCTTGCGAAGCATTCATTAACTCGATCGCTAAAATGCGTTCCAGATTATCCAAAACACGTAATGCTTTCGTAGCGGCATTTGCGCCCATACTGACATGATCTTCCTGTCCGTTGCTGGAAACAATGCTATCGACACTGGCGGGAGTTGCCAGTTGCTTGTTTTGGCTGGCAATGCTGGCGGCAGTGTATTGTGGAATCATCAAACCAGAATTCAAACCGGGATTATCCACCAAAAATGCGGGAAGATTTCGATTTCCTGAAATCAATTGATAGGTTCTTCGCTCAGAAATACTTCCTAATTCGGCCAAAGCGATTGCCATAAAATCTAAAGCCAAAGCCAATGGTTGCCCATGAAAATTTCCTCCGGAAATAATTTGGTCGCTTTCTATAAAAATATTAGGATTATCTGTCACTGAATTGATTTCTGTTTTGAATACTTTTTTGACATAATCAATCGCATCTTTAGAAGCGCCATGAACTTGCGGCATGCATCGGAAGGAATACGGATCCTGCACATGATTTTTGCGCTGTTCAATAATCTGACTTCCTTCCAAAAATCCTTTTATGCGATTGGCTGTTACAATTTGCCCTTTGTGAGGTCTGATAAAATGTATCAATTCGTTAAAAGGTTCGATTCTCCCATCAAAACCTTCAAGTGAAATTGTTCCTATCAAATCAGCCAAATAAGAAAATTTGCTCACTTTCATCAAAATATGCACGCCATAAGCAGTCATAAATTGCGTTCCATTCAACAAAGCCAATCCTTCTTTTGACTGCAAAACAATCGGTTCCCAATTAAAATGTTTCAAAACTTCGCTGGAATGCACTTTCTTTCCTTCAAAATAAACATCGCCTTCTCCTAATAAAGGTAATGATAAATGTGCTAAAGGCGCTAAATCTCCCGAAGCTCCCAATGAACCTTGTGTATAAATTACCGGCAGAATATTATTATTATAAAATGCAATCAATCGCTCGACCGTTTGCAATTGAATTCCCGAATGTCCATAACTCAGCGACTGGATTTTGAGCAACAACATCAATTTTACAATTTCGGTTGGCACTTCCTCCCCCGTTCCGCAAGAATGTGATTTTACTAAATTTTCCTGTAGTTTTGATAAATTCTCCTTGGATATTTTCACATTACAAAGCGATCCAAAACCTGTATTGATCCCATAAATAGGATCCGAATGCGAAGCCATTTTTTTGTCTAAATAATCGCGACATTTTTGAATATTTATTTTCGCCTCATCTGACAAAGCCAGTAATTTATGATGCGAAACAATTTCAGTCAATGTTTCCAGGCTAAGTAATTGATTGCTAATATAATGCGTATTGTCCATTTTGAAGGTGTTTGAAAAGTAAAATTGAATAAATCTTTATAATTACACAACATTTATTGCCAATAATTTAAACTTACAGTTAAACAAAACCAAAAATTTGATTTTATGCAAATATTCTTATGTAACCTACAATACAGCATTTTATAATTGTCACATAATCCTCCCTTTATGATGAAAAGTGAACTTTTTTTGTATTAGAGAAAAGTAAATTTGATTACTTAAAAAAAATAAAGGCCGATTTGCAATCTCGATCTCTAATAAAATTAAGCTGCAACCGTGAACATTATTCGAAAAATCTGAAGATTTATACGAATAACTCCATTACCGCCTTCGCAAATCATACAATATTTAACAATCCTCGAATAGCATCTATTATTTTCAAATATTCGCAAAAACATGATTGAATGATTTGTCTTTTATAAAAATTCGTATTTTTGAAATATCAAAATGGTAAACAACAAAGCTACATATCACTCTTCTATAACAACTCAAATCTGGGTTGGCGCTAATGTTACGTTTACTACAACAACTACAATCACCCCTTTGGGGTAAACATTTTACATATAATCCTATGTTATTATATTTTTTTTCGAAAGAAAGGCAGTCTTTGGATGTATAATAAGCATTACATTTTTTATAAAAAACAACACACACCAATACATCGCCCACATTCTATTAATCACGAAAATGGCGATTCACAGGTGCATAAAAAATAAATAACTTCGTTATGAAAGTATTAAAATTTGGCGGAACTTCGGTTGCCAATGCACAAAATATAAAACTGGTTTTAACCCTTGTTAGTAATAAAGCTAGAGAGGAAAAATTAATCGTTGTGGTTTCTGCTTTTAGCAAAGTTACTGATTTGCTTCAACTTGCTTCCCAAAACGCGGCTGCCGGTGACGAAAGCTTCAAAAATATTCTTGCCGATATTGAGAAAAAACATCTAGATGCTCTAAAAGAACTTATTCCCGTTAGCGAACAAAGCAGTCTTTTGAGCCACATCAAAAGAATCATCAATCATCTGGAAACCTTACTGGACGGATGTTACCTTTTAGGCGAATTATCTCCCAGAACTTCAGATACTATTTTGAGTTTTGGCGAATTATTGTCTTCTTACATTGTAGCAGAAGCTTTAAAACAAAATCTAAAAAATAGCGGTTATAAAGACAGTCGCGAATTGATAAAAACCGATAATCATTTCGGAAAAGCAACCGTAAATTTTGAAGTTTCGAACCAATTAATTGCTGATTTCTTTGCTTCGAATGAAAATCAGGTGGTAGTTATTCCGGGATTTATAGCCGCATCACTTGACGGCATAAACACTACTTTAGGTCGCGGAGGATCGGATTATACGGCTGCTATTCTTGCCGGAGCTTTGAATGCATCAGACTTAGAAATCTGGACTGATGTAAACGGAATGTACACTGCAAATCCAAAAATTGTAAAACAAGCACAATCTATTGCTTTCATTTCTTATCAGGAAGCAATGGAGTTGTCGCATTTTGGTGCCAAAGTTTTGTACCCGCCAACCATTCAACCGGTATTGAAAAGGAATATTCCAATTCTCATCAAAAATACTTTCGAACCGGAAGCCGAAGGAACTTATATTTCAAATCAGGAAATGGGTCACAACAATCCTGTGAAAGGAATTAGCCATATTGACAATATTACTTTGATTACACTTGAAGGACCCGGGATGATTGGCGTTACAGGTTCATCCAAAAGGCTTTTTGAAGTATTATCACATGAAAATATCAATGTGATTTTTATTACTCAGGCTTCATCAGAGCATTCAATTTGTATCGGAATTTTAAATTCTGATGCTGATTTGGCTGAAGATGCCATCAACAAAGCTTTCGAAGTAGAGATTTTACAAAACAAAATTGATCCATGCATTGTTGAAAAAAACCTTTGTATCATTGCTTTGGTTGGCGAAAACATGAAAAATCATCAAGGTTTAAGTGGAAGAATGTTTAGCACTTTGGGTAAAAACAACGTCAACATCAGAGCGATTGCTCAAGGTGCATCCGAAAGAAATATTTCAGCGGTTATCAATGAAAGAGACGTTAAGAAAGCACTAAATACTTTACACGAAAACTTTTTTGAAGAAAATACGAAACAGTTAAACCTATTTGTGATGGGCGTTGGAAATGTGGGGGAGAAATTCATCGAGCAAATTCACCAACAAAAAAAATTCCTTAAACACAATCTGAAAATAAACCTACGCGTTATTGCTTTGTCCAATTCCAGAAAAATGTATTTTGATGAGGATGGAATCGCTTTAAAAGAATGGCAATTTTTACTAGAAACCGGAGAACCAGCTGATAAAGAAAAGTTCATTGCGAATGTAAAAGAACTCAATTTACGCAACAGCATTTTCGTTGATATTACGGCGAATGAAAGTGTATCCAAAACCTACGAACAGTATTTAAAACGCAATATTGCCGTAGTAACTTGTAACAAAATTGCTTGTGCTTCGGAGTACGAAAATTATAAAAAATTAAAAAAATTATCCAGACAATTTAACGCTCCTTTTCTATTTGAAACCAACGTTGGAGCTGGATTACCAATTATTGATACCGTAAAAAATCTGATTGCCTCAGGTGATAAAGTGAATAAAATTCAAGCTGTTTTATCAGGAAGTTTGAATTTTATCTTTAATAATTTTGACGAAAACAATACTTTTTATGATGTCGTAAAAGAAGCAGGAGTACAAGGATTTACAGAACCGGATCCTAAGATTGATTTAAGCGGAATTGACGTTGCCAGAAAGATATTGATCCTGATCAGAGAAAGTGGATACAAAATGGAAATCGATGAAATTGTCAATGAATCTTTTATGCCGGCAGAATGTCTAGATACTACTTCAAATGAAGCTTTCTTCGAATCACTGAAAAAACATGCAACACATTTTGAAACTATCTATAAAGAAGCGTTAAGCAAAGAATCCAGACTAAAATACGTCGCGCAATTCGAAAACGGAAAAGCAAATGTTGGTTTAAGATTTATTCCGAAAGACCATCCTTTTTATAATCTGGAAGGAAAAGACAATATTGTACTATTCTTTACGGACCGTTATGTGGACCAACCTTTATTAATAAAAGGCGCTGGTGCGGGAGCTGCAGTAACGGCTTCAGGAATATTTGCTGATGTAATCAGAATTGGAAACCTATAAATATGTCGTAAGGTCAAATGTCGTAAAGTTTGAAAGATAGCAACTTGATTTTATTTTCATTTCTACGACTTTACCACTTTATGACTTTAGACTTTAAGACTACTATTATGAATGAAATAAAAATATTTTGTCCTGCTACGATAGCCAATCTTTCCTGCGGATTTGATGTCCTCGGACTGTGTTTAGAAACTGCGGGTGACGAAATGATTATTCGAAAATCAAATATAAAAGGGATTCGCATCACTAAAATTGTGGGTGCCGACTTGCCTTTGCAAACTGAAAAAAATGTAGCTGGTGTATCTGCTTTAGCGATGTTGGAAGCCATTGAAACAGAATTTGGTTTTGAAATCGAAATCTACAAA
Organism: Flavobacterium sp. DSP2-3-1; assembly: GCF_049896865.1. Lineage (NCBI taxonomy): Bacteria > Pseudomonadati > Bacteroidota > Flavobacteriia > Flavobacteriales > Flavobacteriaceae > Flavobacterium > Flavobacterium sp. DSP2-3-1. The sequence continues at coordinate 194,283 of NZ_JAFCVD010000003.1, forward strand.
CACATCAAAGCCGGAAGTGGAATTGGGAGTAGCGCCGCAAGTTCAGCTGGAGCTGTTTTTGGCATCAATGAATTATTGGGACGTCCATTTACAAGAAAAGAGTTGGTGCAATTTGCCATGCAAGGCGAAAAGCTAGCCAGTGGAAACGCCCACGCCGATAACGTCGCTCCTGCCCTGTTGGGAGGCTTTACGTTAGTAAGAAGTTATAATCCATTAGATATCATAAAAATTGAAAGCCCATCTGAATTGTATGCCACCGTGGTTCATCCGCAAATTGAATTGAAAACTTCGGATGCGCGTTCGGTATTGAAGCAAACGGTTTCCTTGAAAAGTGCTATTATGCAGTGGGGAAATGTGGGCGGACTGATTGCCGGATTGTACACCAAAGATTATGACTTAATCGGGCGTTCTCTGCATGACGAAATCGTGGAACCACTGCGAAGTGTTTTGATTCCCGGATTTGATCTAATCAAGCAAACTGCTTTAGAAAACGGAGCTTTGGGTTCTGGAATTTCGGGTTCAGGTCCCTCTATTTTTGCTTTAAGCAAAGGAAAGGAAACCGCTGATAAAATCGCAAAAGCCATGAGTGCCGTATACGACGAAATGAATTTACCGTATGAAATTCACGTTTCTAGAGTGAATGATGAAGGAATGAAAATAATAGCCCCCTAACCCCCGAAAAGGGAATAAAAGAAAAAACACAGCGATTTTAAAATTACAATAAATACATTCTAAATCCAGTTTCGTTTCCCTTCCCTGTGGAGAGGGTTGGGATGCGGATTCTACAATTATTACTCACAATGAAATATTACAGTTTAAACCATAACGCACCTAAAGTTTCTTTTAAAGAAGCCGTAATACAAGGATTGGCAACCGATAAAGGGTTGTATTTTCCGGAAACGTTAATACCTTTACCTGCTGCTTTTTTTGAAACTATAGAAAATATGAGCAATGAAGAAATTGCTTTTGAAGCGATTCAACAATTTGTGGGCGACGAAATCCCAGGAGCCACTTTAAAACAAATCATTTCCGAAACGTTGTGTTTTGATTTTCCTGTAATAGAAGTGGAGAAAGGTATTTATTCCCTTGAATTGTTTCACGGCCCGACGATGGCTTTCAAAGATGTAGGCGCTAGATTCATGTCGCGTTGTTTGGGTTATTTCAATAAAGACAACAAAGACAGCAAAAACACGGTTCTTGTAGCGACTTCGGGCGATACTGGCGGTGCTGTGGCCAGTGGTTTTCTTGGCGTAAAAGGTGTAGAAGTGATTATACTTTATCCATCTGGAAAAGTGAGCGATATTCAGGAACGACAATTGACCACTTTAGGACAGAATATAAAAGCGCTTGAAGTGGATGGTGTTTTTGATGATTGTCAGGAGATGGTCAAAAAAGCGTTCATGGACGAAAGTCTAAAGCATAAAAACCTGACTTCGGCAAATTCGATAAATATTGCGCGTTGGTTGCCACAAATGTTTTACTTCTTTTTTGCGTATAAAGAATTGAAGAAACAAAACAAACCGATAGTTTTCTCATGCCCAAGTGGGAATTTCGGAAATATTTGCGCGGGTATTATTGCAAAAAAGATGGGATTGCCAATTGAACATTTTGTAGCGGCTACGAACGTAAATGATACGGTCCCCCGATTTCTAGAAAACGAAATTTATGATCCAAAACCTTCCAAAGCTACAATTTCGAATGCGATGGATGTGGGGAATCCAAGTAATTTTATCCGAATTCAGGAAATGTACCAAAATGATTTGGAACAACTCAAAAAAGATTTTTCTTCGTTTACGTTCTCTGATGCAGAAACGATTGAAGCCATGAAAACCATTTACAATACCGACGGTTACATTGCAGAACCGCACGGAGCAGTTGGTTATTTGGGATTGAAAAAAGAATTAGAAAATCACCCGAATGCGATTGGTATTTTCTTAGAAACTGCTCACCCAATTAAGTTTTTAGACACCGTCGAAGCAACATTAAAGGTAAAACTGCCGATTCCTACACAAATTGAAAGCGTATTGGGAAAGGAAAAAGTGAGCGTAAAAATTAAAACGTATGAGGAATTGAAAGCTTTTTTGGGATAAAAATACCTGTTTTAACAAATAGAAAACGACTAAAAATCCAATATTAATCGTTTTTTTTTGTGTCTAAATAAGTCTAGTTATAAAGTGGTCGTAAACTTTTATTTTGGAACAAAAAAACAATTTTACGCATTTTACACGTCCCTTTTAAATGTATAATTATGAGTATTTTACAGTGAAGCAAAACAATACTTTCTACCACAAAAAAATAAAATTCCAGATTTGAAAAAATAGCTTGAATATGATTTAAATTAAACGTAAATTTGCAAAAAAATTGAGTTGTCTCTATCAGGTCTTTTGCAAGCGAAAAAATAAACCTGAACCGCATCAAAAAAACAACTAAGTGTTTGAGAAGCTGTTTGAATCTTAACTTAAAATCAGCAGATTAAAAATACTTCAAAAAAACTACCTGATAAAGTAGCATCCCATATCAACATAATTTATTAAAAGAAGGAGAAAAAAGTTTATGACGGATCATAGCATGAATGCTGTTAGTTTTGAAATTGAATTATTGGATAAGCACAAAGATTACAGGAATCAATATAAGTCAAATGATTTGTATTGGGGCGTAGGAATCGAAAATGAATGTTATTTAGAGTTTGAAAACCACCGTGTGGTGGACAAAGATTTTTTACTGACTAAAGGACTTCATGAAAAGTATAGTGTTAATCATTTTAAGAATTACAAAGAAAACATTTACCAGAATTCATTACTAAAAATATTATCCGATAAAGAATATTATTTACCTGTACTGATGAACTCCCATTCGTTTACAAAAACGGACATCAACAACCAGCATAAGACTTTTGATCCCATAGATAATGAACCAAATCCTGAATATTTAGGGGAAAGTATCTTTGAAATATTACAAAAAAACAATCCTTATTTTATAGACGAGCTTCAAAAAGAATTCATTTTTGACGGTGACACAGTTGAATTTGTTACGCAAAAATTTTACAAAACAGATATTGATTCGGCCATTGCTGAACTGGCAACAATAAAGCAAGGTTTCATAAACAACTTACAAAGCGCCTTTGATAAAGATAAAATATTTGCGGAATATGGCGCCATAAAAATATGCTCTACAAACCATCCTTTTGCGATATTTATTTCAAATAATACTAATTATTCTGTTTTTAATAATATGACCTATCACTTCAATTTAACTATTCCTACTGAGTTAAATACAGATGGTGAAATTAAAGACAAAATAGGTTTTATAAAAAAACACCAGAGAGCAATTCGATTATTCCAATGGTTGAGTCCATTATTTATGATTAAATTCGGTTCTTCTGATTATTTATCGCACAATGACAGCAGCGTCAATTTAACAAAAGCATCACAACGATGTGCCATGTCGAGATACATTGGGGTGGGAACCTATGACACCAATGTAATGAAAACCGGGAAAATCGTCCAGATGAATTTTGACGAACATCCGATGCATGATAATCCGCTATGGTGGGTAAATCGTTATTCTGAAATATCGGATTATGAAAAAATTGATAAAATTGGGCTAGACATCAATTTTCACAAGCACAAAAATCATGGTATTGAATTTCGAATATTTGATTATTTCGATGAAAAGCACTTACAAGAGGTTTTGAATTTTCTTGTTTTTATTATGGATCATGCCTTGTTAAACGAAATCGAAAATCCTATTTGCGATTTGGAATGGAATAACTTTGTCTACGAATCTATTATCCACGGCAAAGAAACGCATGTACCATCAAAATTCATCGGCCTTTTAGAAAACATATTGTCTATTACGATAGAATCGAATGATCCTTTAGAAATTTACGATCAAATATTCAGCAGTTTACACGCTACCTATTACGAAAAAGGCTTTTGTAGTTCTTTACTAATTAAAAAATAAGCATGCATCACAAATGCAAGGTGTCTTTTTATAATAAGCTTTATTTAATTTCCCTTCTCGCTGACAGTAAGCCCGCAAGAAGGGTATTTATTTATACAATTTTTTTTAAAACTAATCATGATAATAAAAGATAGCAGCCGCATATCCTTTTTCCGGATCTTTATTGTCCCACCAATCTTTTCTGATTTCTGAAAAATAATTGTAATTATCCGCTCCTGCTTGCGATTGCAACGGATAAATGACTTTGCCGTCTTTCCTAAAAGCTTTATCTGTATCCGTTTCCGGAACGACCACTACAATATGTCCTGATTTATTCAGGATAAATCTTTTGGCACAGATGATTCCTACTCCTCCATTGGCATTTACTTTCTTTTGAAGTTCATCAACATCATCGATTCTTTCCCAACCAAACCCACTTCCCGATTGCAAAAACCAATCGTAGATATAATTGGAATAAAAAGGCCTTACCGTTTCATCAAAAACCAATACTACTTCGTTTCCTTTCTCCAGTTGCTCGATTGCTTTATCAGTCCATCTCAATCTGGGGATATAGACCCTGGCAAAAAAACAATAATCAAAAGTATAAATATTACAATAGGTATCCGATGCGTCTTTCTGATACCGGAAACTTTTTGAAACATTTAGCGCAGTAATTATCTTACGAATTGATGTCAGTTTAGACTCCAGACTTGTTAAATCTCTAAACGGAATTGAAGGATCGCCAATAGGTTTGTATGTTTCCTCTTTACTGTCCAGACTTGCTTTAGCATCCGGTTCAAAATTGGGCACTTCGATATCCATACTTTTTTGATTCGTTTCATCGACAAGCTCGATGTCTTTTGAAAACACAAAACCCTCTTTTTCAGTGTTTAAAAGTTTTACTTTCCACCAATCTGAAGCTGTTTTTTCAATTAATTTAACGGTATGTCTAAATGGTATTTGTATTAAAATTTTGGAATTATCCTGCGTTGCCGGAAAATCTCTTAGATTTAATGACGGAGTAGCGACTCTATATTTCATACTAATCAGTTAATTATAAATGATTCTACTGCCAAAATACTAAAAACAACCAAGAAAGCACCACAAGAAACCATTATTTTTTAGATTTATTCTAAACTAATTCTAAAAAATAACAGCACCAAACGGCAATAAGGAGTACTATTTAGCCTAAAAAAAAGGGAGTTTACAAGTTACGATTGAGAAGAAATTGAAAGCTTTAATCGCATTGTATTTAAAGATTTATTCTAAAACACAAACCGACTGAGAAGTGATTTTCTATCGGTTTTTTTTATGAAATTTAGTTATACTTAAAAAAAAATTCTAAGTAAAATCATTAAGATTAATTGAGTAAAAAAAATAATGAGAAACACAAATCAAACCAAATTTAGGTAAATAATAAGTTGGCGATAATTAACCCAATACAATATCTTTTACAAAAAAAATGTATTAAATAATCCATTTATATCGACTGCGTTGTAACTACTATCTAATCTAGGATGTTTACGAAATAAATAACGTCGACCTACTTGTAAATTACTTACCTTAAAAACTATATAATATTTTGTGTTAATTGTTCTTAAATTTCCTAATGCATTAGTTGACCCAATAACTTTTTCTGAAAAACTATCTTTATCTAAAAAATAACAACTTTTTGAATTCAATTTCAATTCAATAAATTGATAAGTTTCAGCAGAAGTTTTTTTATCTTTAACACCAAAAATAACATCCATAGATTTTGCTTTTCTATGCAAACCTCTACCTGTTGCAACAGCAATACTTCCTTCTAATTTATCACCATTTATAACCTCTACTCCACTTCCAAAAAATGGTGAAGGATCAATATCACAACCTTCGTTATTTAATAAATAAATTATACACTCAATACTTTCTGGATACAAAAAAATTGTAGGGTGGTTTTTTGTTAAATCTTTACAATACTCCATATTATTCACCCCCATATAAATTCATTCTATCAAGTGCAATATTAAAAGATTCAAATATTGGGTCTATTTCAATTCCTAAATGTCTGTAATCATAGGAATACTTGTTAATTTTTTCAGCTAAATAAAAATTTAAATCACTTAACGTGTCTTCTTTCTCAGAAATTATTCTAATTGCACTAACCATATCTGGGTTATGACTAGCTATAAAAAATTTAATTCCAATATTTTTATTTAATAACACAATCAATCTTGCATATTCGATTATCCACTGGGGATGAAGATGAGATTCTGGCTCATCAATTATAAGTAATGTTTTATCAGATAACGAACCATTTTTTAACAATAATTGAAGTATACTAAATGATTTTATTCCAGTTGCACAATCTAATAAATTAAATACGGAGCCATCAGATCTTTTGTAGGAAAAATCATTGAGAGCTAAAATACTATCGTCAAAAGATACGTCACCATCAATAATTTCTTTGGAAATCAATTCAGAAAATTGAGAAAATGAATTGAGGCTTTTTTTAGTCAAAATTTTATTTAAATCTTTCCAATATTCATTCTCATCTGTTTCTACACCAATCATCATTGGAGTATCGATGTAAATTACATTTTGAATTGTGTATGGTATTGACAAATTATTTTTATTTAAGCCAACGATTTGTTGACCAAACTCAAAGACATCGAAAATTCCAGGAATATTACTATCATGAAAAACATTTTGCAATTCGTTTTTAAAAAGATTTGTAGACCTTGAAGTAATCAATCCAAATGTTTCCTTAAATAAAGAATCCACGTGTAATTTTACTAATTCAAAAGGGTTATCATCAGCACCAACATCATCAATTTTTATATTCTTTATAATATCTTTGGCAATGTATCGTAATCGATGTCTACCTTCGGTCATTAATGGATTTTTAAGCGAAATTGCAAATGCAATTTTGTCAACAAACTTCAACCAATCTTGCAATTGTTTTTCATCTGGTGTAACTCTAATTATTTCTCTTCTTAAATTGTTAAAATCTTTTTGAAACTCTAAACGTTGTGGTCTATCATAACTTTTATTAAACAATTCCATTTGAGCAATTTCTAGAAATCTTGCAACATTACTTAAATCGCTACTCAATTTTCCTGAAACTAATACATCATAATTAGAAATAGTTTTGTATAAATAATATAATAATTTTGACAAAGTACTTTTACCACATCCATTTTCACCAGCTACAACAGTAATTCCATTTATAATTATATCGGCCGAATTAATCGACCTAAAATCCTCTGTATGTAATCTAATTTGTACTGGAGTCATTTTATTTTCAATAATATTTTGCACTTAGTTTTTATTTTTGAACAAATATACTAATCCCTTTTATAAATTTTCACATTTTAAATATTAACTTTATGCCAATTACAATAATAACCAAAAAACTCAAATTAAACCCGATCACTCGGATATCATAATATCTTTCACTTGGACTGCGTGAAAATATTTTCCGTGCGCACAATTTTGAGACATAACAAGACAAAAAACAAAATAAGCTACTGACTCAAAAGGATGTAGCTTTTTTTATACCTTAGTTCTACAATAAAAACCTAATAGAAAAACTATGAACACAGTAGAGCAAGTACCACAGCAGCTAAAGTCATCAAAGTTCAGCATCAAAAACATTTTTGTTCCGGACTACGAAAACTACGAAGGGGTTCGCAGAATCAATATTTATGTGATGCGGCTGTTTTTCGCGTTAATGTTTGTTTTTGTTGCCACAGATTCCTGGACGTTTATTCTTACCCATGAAGTTGCATGGGACCCCATAAAAGCTGTTGCTTGGTGTACTTGGGCTGCTTATTCAACATTGGCACTTTTAGGAGTATTCCATACGTTGCGAATGTTACCCATTATGCTTTTTATGATTTTCTACAAAGGACTTTGGCTTATTGTTGTCGCATATCCTTTATGGTCCGTAGGCACGCTAAAAGGTTCACCAGCCGAAGAAATGGCGTATATGTTCTCAGGAATTATTATACCGATATTTTTCATGCCTTGGAAATATGTATTCAAAAAGTACATTGTATTAGAGAAGAAAAAGAAATGATTTACTCACTAAAAAACTAAAACGGCTGAGAAAATTTTTTCAGCCGTTTTGGTTTTTATCACATTTTATTAAACTTAAATTTTTGTCCGCCAACTGATGCCTCGTACATGAGTCCTCCCTTTTGCATGGTGAAGACCATCACGCCATTGGTGTATTTTACATTTGCGGAAGCGCCTTCAGTTGCCGCAACCGCTGAGGCTTGTGCCGAAAACTCGAATCGGCTTTCTTTAAAACGGTCCATTTCGTTTTTGGACTCAAAAAATATCACTTCCCGATACGCTTGTCCGCCCGCTTGAAATCCTATGCTCACTTGCGACAGCTTGGCCATACCCACTCGCTTGTTCTGTTCATAAACGACACCGTTGCCCGCTGCTCCTCCAATACCAAATCCTCCTTTGCCCACATTAGGAAAAATAACATAGCCGTAGGCTTTTTCAAAAAGTGCTTTCATCAACGGATCACTTTTGATAAATTCTGTTTTTGCAGTCTCGCTGTCAACAATAATTTTATTCTTTTTCGTGGTCGTTTGCCCAAATAATAGTGCTGTGTTTAAAACACAAACCATTATTATTAACCAAATACTATTTAGATTTTTCATAATTATAACTTTTAAATTGTTTGCTCCGTTTCTTTACTCAAAGATAAAAAAAAATCTTTACTTAAAAATACAAAATATTGATTATCAATATTTTAATGTTGATATTTTGCAAATTAATTGTAGCGTAAAAAAACTTGTGCAAAAAAGAGAATCCACAGCTTAATGCAATTGTGTAAACCTTTTTTTTACCTTTGAAAAATACAAAAACACAAGACTACTACGGATGATCACAAAAGCAACACTAGAGAACGTTTCGCAATTAAATAAATTAATCAATTCAGCGTACCGCGGGGAATCCTCTAAAAAAGGATGGACAACTGAAGCAAATATTTTGGAAGGACTCAGAACTACTGAAGAGGAACTGACTGAAATGATTCAAGACTATAAAAATACGATTCTAAAATTTACGGAAAATGACCAGATTATAGGTTGTGTTTTATTGGTCGAAAAAGAGCAGGAATTGTATTTAGGAATGCTGACAGTTTCACCCGAATTACAAAATAGTGGTGTTGGAAAAAAATTACTGCAACAGGCAGAAATTCATGCTTTGGAATTAGGATTGCCAACAATTGTAATGACTGTAATTTCCATTCGGGAGGAACTGATTGCTTGGTACAAACGTAATGGTTATGCGGATACGGGCGTAAGAGAACCGTTCCCGGCAAGTGATGTTCATATTCCAATTGCGGAAGAACCTTTGGAATTTATTGTTATGAAAAAAAGGATTGGATAATTTTTACTGATTAATTTTTCATTTGAATGAAGGATTGGAATGTGATGTTAAGCACCAAATATCGACAGCAATTAGATATGAAATTTGTTACTGAGCCGCAGGTACGCAACGTTCACCTTTTCGTTGCGTTTCCACGGTACGCTAAAATCATTCTACATCATTTTTTCTATTAAGATATAGTGCTTTACAGCAAAAAGAAGGCTTTCAATACTTAATCCATTTGGTACATGAATCAAATGTTTGTTTGGGTAAAATAAATTAACCTCTATTGTTCATTTTTCAATCCGAATGAAAAGTAATAAATTCTGAATCAATCCATTAGAAGTATTAGACTTAAATCAAAATAAAATGGCAACTACTCCCAAAAAACGCGTTGTAAAAGATTTAAAAGAAAAATCAATTCTAATTTCCAGGACATTTAGCGCCCCGCTTAAAAAAGTTTGTCGTGCTTGCACCGAAGGCGAATTGTTAGAAAAATGATAAGAACCAAAACCTTGGAAAACTGAAACAAAAACGATGCACTTTTTGTTGGCGGTCAGTGGTTATCCATTATTACAGGACTTGAAAATAAAAAAATTGGGTACGCATGAGCTACACAGCCATTTCGCCGCATTTGAGTTTTAAAATTAAAGATAGTTTTGGTGATGAAGAAGGAAACGTTAATTCTTCGTTGCCGGTTTAACAATGAATTATTGTTTTTACTGCCACAGCATCGGGTATTTCAGTAGAATTCAAAATGTTTTTTTTCAAATAAAAAGAAATTGCAACCATGATTGAAATGGGCTTTGTACAAGGCAATACCGCTTGTCTTTAGCAACTGAAAATGTTATTTCCAGAAAATACAAATTTAAAAATCTTTAATTAAGAGATGAAAATATCTAAGTTTTTTCGGGTAGCTTAATAAAGGGATTGCGGCGACATCCTAAATTTTTTCTCTAAAAAATAAATGTAAAGCCTTACAATCGACACCAATGTAATTAATTTAAAAATTTATATGATTGATTTAAAGTTACTTATTTCTATTAAGTAGGAGATATTTTAAAGTAAGATAATAAACAGCAATAGACTCAATAATGGAAATTATAACCGATAAAAATTTAGTTTGCACCTGAGCAACTGTGTAATCACATACTTTTTGAAAAACACAGAATCCCTATTTTTTACTCTTTATAAAATTCACTATTTTTGCAGTATAAAATTTTAGTCATGTCAAACAAGAAATACAAAATAGCGGTCATTCAATTAAACCTTAATGATATTGCCGAAAACAACCTGATAAAATGTTTAAGTTGGGTTCGTGATGCCGCAAACCTTGGTGCCGAGGTGATTTCATTACCGGAATTATACAGCAGTCATTATTTTTGTCAAAGCGAAGATGTAGATAATTTTGCTTTGGCAGAACCATTGTACAGTACTTCGTTTATTGCTTTTAGCGCTTTGGCAAAAGAATTAGGCGTGGTTATTATTGTTCCCTTCTTCGAAAAAAGAATGGCAGGAATTTACCACAACAGTGCGTACATCATTGACACAGACGGTACAGAAGCAGGATTGTATCGCAAAATGCACATTCCAGATGACCCTCATTTTTATGAGAAATTTTATTTCACTCCAGGTGATTTAGGCTTTAAAACGATTCCAACTAAAAAAGGAAAGGTTGGAACGCTGATTTGTTGGGATCAATGGTATCCGGAAGCCGCTCGCTTAACTGCTTTACAAGGGGCAGAAGTGTTATTTTACCCTACAGCAATTGGCTGGCACCCAGGTGAAAAAGAGGAATATGGAGTAAACCAACATGGTGCTTGGATGAGTGTAATGAAAGGTCACGCCGTTGCAAATGGCGTTTATGTGGCAGCAGCAAACAGGATTGGTTTAGAACAATACTTGCCTGATACGGCGGGAATTCAGTTTTGGGGATCTTCGTTTATTGCGGGACCACAAGGCGAAATTTTGGCGCAAGCCTCACACGATAAAGAAGAAATTCTTATTGCCGAAGTAAATTTAGACTTACAAGAAAACGTGCGTCAGAACTGGCCCTTTTTTAGAGACAGAAGAATAGACGCTTTTGGTGATATTACAAAAAGAGCGATTGACTAAATCGTCTTTATATAATTAAAGAATCCCTGCTAAGAAATTATTTTTAGCAGGGATTCATATTTAAAAATAAACTTTTAAATCTAATTCAAATCAGGTTGAAATATTTTAACTACACCGTCCCCTTCACTACTCACCACCACTAAACTTCTTTTGGTTGGGCTTTTCGAAGCTGGAATAAAAAGCAATCCTTCTGGAGCATCTCCGGTTTTAAAAGTTTGCAAAAATTTTGGCGCGGCAGGATTGGTGACATCATACACCATAACAGCATCTACGCGCTCTAATCCAACAAAAAGTATTATTTTATCGCCCATTTTAGTCACAACAACGGATTCTGGCTCTACCGATTTATCATCACTTCGATTGTCATCGTAAATCCCTAATTCTTGGGCTTTTTTATCTAATTCGTTTTTACTGTCAAATACTATTTCTCCTGTATTTCCATTCCAAATAGAAAAAGATCGGGCCCCAAAAGACACTAATTCATCAAAATCACCATCTTCATCGATATCACCCATTTTGGTATTGATATTCAACCTTCCCATACTTGTCTCCAATTTTAATGCCGCAGCATTTGGAAATAGTATTGGATCCAGAATAACAGAAGAACTGCTGATTCTTTTTACATCTACAAAAGCCGAATATTCTCTTGCATCTCCTTCATTTGCAGTGACAAAATAAGGGATTTTATTGATTTCAAAATTACTAATAGCATCCGGTTGAAACATGCCTTTAACTTTCCAAGTATTTGCAAAGAAACCACCATCTTTATCGCTAATATCTACAGCATTTCCAGATAGATTGAAATCTTTAAAGCCTAATGGAAAAATATTAGTTATTTTTTTAGATGCTAAATCAATTTTTGCCACCCCGTTATTTTCTTGTAAGGTTACCCAAGCCGTTTTAGAATCAGAAGAAATCGTTACGTACTCTGGTTCAATATCAGCGGTAAAATTATTTGTTGGGCTTGCAACTCTGAATCCTTTTGTTTTCAGAACACCCAATTGGTTGCTCATACTTTCGAAATTTAAAGTCGTTACAGCATAATTATTATTTACCGCAATAATGGAAACAGAGCCGTCAGGATCTATAGAATATGTATCATTTGGTTCTCCTTCATTAGCAGTCATGATATAATTCCCGTCAGGAGAAAAAACAATCATATCCGGCAAAGCACCAACCATAATTTCTTTAATAACACTGTAATTAGTTGTATCAAAAACGATTACTTTTCCGATATTTTGCTTATTGGGTTTAGATTCTAACGCAACTGCTAACTTTCCATTATACGTTGCGACACTATTTGAAGTTCCATTAAAAGGTGTCAAATCGATACTTGTAACAAAAACAGGAATTGCTGGATTAGACAAATCAATAACGTCAATTCTATTTGTATTACTGTTATTAACTACAAACAATTTTTTAGACACATCATCATAAGCGCTTATTTCAGCGGCTCCTGATCCTCCAATAGTAATAGAACCAATCTCTTTGAAACTAGCTGTATTTTCATTTACAACGAGCGCAGGAGATTCCTCTTTATTAGCGTCATTTTCGCAACTTGACAATATCATCATTGCCGCTAGAAAAGTAATACCATGTTTTCTCATAATTGTATTTTTAATTTTTTCAAAAATAACGAGCTGAAACCGGACAAGAATTAACTCAATATTATATAATCATTACCAAAACTATTCTTATAAATTTATGAAATGCTCCTAAATGAATGGTTGCTAACTTTTTTAAAATCCTGCTTAATGCTTATATTTGCAGTCTTTATAATTAGAAACGCTGTATGACGACAAATAACAGAAGATTCCCTGCTGAATGGGAAAAACAACAAGGAATTTTACTTTGTTTTCCGCACAACGGCAAGGATTGGCCAGGAAAATATGAAGCGGTTCAATGGGCTTTTGTAGAATTCATTAAAAAAGTGGCTACTTTCGAACAAGTGTTTTTGGTAGTTGCGGATGAAAACCAAAAAGAAAAAGTCAATACGATGCTGGAAACAGCTCATGTTGAAGTAACAAATGTTTCGTACATCATTCATAAAACAAATAGAAGTTGGATGCGTGATTCGGGTCCAATTATTGTAAAAAAAGGAACTGAGAGAGAAGCTTTAAACTTTAATTTCAATGGCTGGGCTAAGTATAAAAACATTCAGCTGGACAAATTTGTTCCTGCGAAAGTGGGCGAATTTCTCCATATTCCTGTGACTCAAGTGATGTACAAAGGAAAACCGGTAATTGTTGAAGGTGGTGCGATTGACACTAATGGACGCGGTACTTTACTGACTTCAGAAGAATGCTTAATGCACCCCGATATTCAGGTTCGGAATCCAGATTTCACCAAAGCCGATTACGAAGCCGTTTTCAAAGAATACCTTGGAATTACAAATGTGATTTGGCTGGGCGACGGAATTGAAGGCGATGATACGCACGGACATATTGATGATTTATGCCGATTTGTCAACGAGGATACGATTGTTACCATTGTAGAAACAGATCCAACCGATAAGAACTACAAACCGTTACAAGAAAACTTAAAACGATTGCAAAACGCCAAACTGGAAAATGGAAAACCGCCCGTAATTGTGGTTTTACCAATGCCAAAACGTTTGGAATTTGACGGATTAAGATTGCCCGCCAGTTATGCTAATTTCCTGATTTTGAACAATTGTGTTCTGGTTCCTACTTTTAACGATAGTAATGACCGAAAAGCGCTGAATATCCTTTCAGAATGTTTTCCTGATAGAGAAATCATCGGAATTAGTGCAACTGATTTTATATGGGGTTTTGGAACGTTGCACTGCTTGAGTCAGCAAATTCCGGAATAGATTTAAAATAAAGAAAATAAAAAAGACTTGTAGATCTAATTGCTACAAGTCTTTTTTATTTTTAACAAACCAAAATACTATTTGTCTCTGGTAAACGGTATTTTTTGTCCTTCGGGAACAGTCATATCAAATCCGTTCAGATTGTCATCAAATTGAAATTTAAGTCCCGCTTGCTTCGATTCGAAACTATTTTTCCCTGTAGGTTCCACTGTGAAACTTGGATAATTCGGTATCAAAACATTTAACGCACCATTTTTTTCTGAAAAAGTAATTTTTAAAGGTGCCATTTTAGTAGAATATGTTCCTAAATAACCATCCAGAATTACATCTTTTTCAATCAAACCTGTAGCTGCTGTCCAAATGTTATTTCCTTCATTACTGTCTGGTAAAACATGATCCGGATCTAGCGTGATACTCTCAATTTCCTCCGTCGAATTATGTTTGAATGACCACGCTTTGTTTTTTTGCCACACTTCAACCGGTAATTTTACACGAGTTATTTTTCCGCTTTTCGATTTCACGTCTAAACTTACCGGCATTGCCATTTTTTCAAAATTTTCTATCGAAATTATAACGCCTTTCTTAGGATCGTTTTTTACATATTTTATCGAATTTATTCCTTGGTCTAAACGCCAATTGTATTGGAACCAACCTCTCCAAAACCAACTTAAATCTTCTCCTGCAACATTTTCAATTGTTCTGAAAAAATCGTCTGGTTGCGGATGTTTGTATGCCCAGCGCTCTACATAAGTTTTCAATGCTAAATCAAAACGTTCCGGTCCCAATACTTGTTCTCGCAAAATCACTAATCCCGAACTTGGTTTTGAATAAGCTAAAAGACCAATATTGCTTTCTTTCATATTATCCGGAGAACTCATTATGGTTTCAAGATTCGGACTTGTATATGCTTCAGCTCTTTGATGCATATCGGCGGGCTTGTCTTTATATTCGCCATTATTAAAATCTCTGGAGCTCAATGAATTAATAAAAGTATTGAACCCTTCATCCATCCAAGCAAACATTCTTTCATTTGACCCAACAATCATAGGAAACCAAATGTGTCCAAATTCATGATCTGTAACACCCCATAAATCAGCTCCTTTTGACTCCCAACTACAAAAAACAATTCCTGGATATTCCATTCCGCCTTCATTACCGGCAACGTTGGTAGCTGCAGGATATGGATATTCCAACCATCTTTTAGAATAATTCTCTATGGTAGCTTTCGTATATTCTGTTGAACGTCCCCATGCTGCTTCACCAGCACTTTCGATAGGATAAGCTGAGATTGCCAATGATTTTTTACCACTTGGCAAATTTATCTTTGCCGCGTCTAAAATAAATGCCGCGGACGAAGACCAAGAAAAATCTCGAGCATTTTTAATTTTATAATTCCATGTTTTAGTAGTTGCTGAAACCATTTTAGATGAATTTTCAACTTCTGCCGCAGTACGGATAAAAACTGTTTTATCACTTTGTTTCGCTTGTGCTAATCTGCTTTGCTCCACAGTAGAATAAACTGCTGTAGGATTTAACAATTCACCGGAAGCAACCACAATATGATTTGATGGCGCTGTAATACTGACATCAAAATCACCATATTCTAAATAAAATTCCGAAGCTCCCAAATACGGATTCGTATTCCAACCACGCACATCATCATACACACACATGCGTGGATACCATTGCGCGATGGTGAAAATCTTACCGTTTTTAGTTTCCAAAATTCCCATTCTATCCGAGCCTTCAAAAGGCGCGATAAAGGAAAAGTCGATTTTGATTTTAACAGAACCTCCTTTAGCATTTAATCCTTGCGGAAGAAAAACCTGCATTCTAGTATCCGTAATGACGTACTTAGCTTCTTTTTCAGTAGAAACTCCTTTTAAAGTAGTTATTACTTTCACCGATTTTATTTTATGACCGCCATCAAAAATTTGGCCTTGAGCCCCATTTCGGCTTCCTGTCATAGGTACAACTGCATTTCCACGAGAATCAGCTTTGAATAAATTTTGGTCTAAGTTCATCCAAACAAAAGCCATTTTATCCGGACTATTATTTGTGTAGGTTATAATTCCTGTTCCGGAAATTTCATTGCTTTTTTCGTCCAGTTTTGCCGTTAATTTATAATCGGCACTATTTTGCCAGTATTCAGCTCCGGGCTGGCCACTTGCAGATCGTGTACTTGTTCCATTATTGGAGTAAAAAAACGGAGCAAAAGCATCATGGTAATCGTACTTAGAAACAGCGCTACCAATTGTACTTGCTGGAGTTTGTTGCGCCCAAATGGACGTAACTCCCAATAATAAAGTCAAATGTAATATGACTCCGAAACGAATGTTTTTCATATTCTTGTATTTTATATCACAAATTAAGGAAAAAAAAGAGAATTTTAAGCTATTTGGAAAGAAATGATTCCATTTTAAATATATAAAATCAACCTTAAATTGAATTAGAATTAAAAATTATAAAATACATTTACCATAGAAAATCAATTTTTAAATCAAAGACGAACAATTTTGACAACCATAATAAAAAATTCAATTCTCACGGCTGAAATCAAACATTTTGGTGCCGAATTAATTTCCTTAAAAACAAATCTGAATAAACAATATATTTGGGAAGGAAATCCAGAATTTTGGGGCAAGCACTCTCCTGTTTTGTTTCCAATTGTTGGTACATTAAAAAATAATTCCTTTCATCATAATGAAATAGAATATCATTTATCGCGACACGGTTTTGCCAGAGACATGGAGTTTGAATTAATTGATGCAACCGAAAATAGCGCTACTTTCTCCCTACAATCCTCTGCAGAAACAGTAAAAGTGTATCCTTTTGAATTTGAATTACAAATCATTTACACATTACGAGAAAATAATTTATTTATAATCTATAAAGTAACAAATAAAGGAAAAACTGCGATGCCGTTTTCCATTGGAGCACATCCTGCTTTTACTTTGCCAAATCAATTTGAAAATTATGTTATTGTTTTTGAAAAAGAAGAATCTTTGGAATATTATCTTTTGGAGAATGATTTAATTTCAAATAAAACCAAGAAATTAGAAGTTCACGATAAAAAGATTCCTCTGAATTATGAATTATTTGAAGACGACGCATTAATTTTTAAAACAATCAAATCCAAATCGCTGACGATTTTAGAAAATGAAAATCCAATTTTAAGAGTACATTTTGAGGATTTTCCGAGTTTAGGAATTTGGACCAAAAAAAATGCTCCTTTTATTTGTGTTGAACCTTGGTTTGGTTATGCGGATACCACTGAAAATTCCGGAAATCTATTTGAAAAGGAAGGCATACAAATTTTAGAATCAAATGCAACTTTCCATTCAAAATTTAGTATCGAAATCCTTTAATCAAAAAAAGTAAATATGTTAACTATAAACTTCAGTCCATTTCCAAATTTAGAAACCGAACGCTTACTTTTAAGAAGAGTAGATTCTAATGATATAAAGGAGATTTTTGCATTGCGATCTAATCCCGAAACCATGAAATATATTCCAAGACCTTTAGTAAAAACGGATGAAGATGCCTTGGAACACATTGCTATGATTGACAGTAAAATAGATAGTAATGAAGGTATTAATTGGGCTATTACGCTGAAAGGTAACCCCAAACTTGTTGGAATTATTGGACACCACAGAATAAAATCGGAAAATTATCGCGCCGAGATTGGGTACATGTTATTGCCTGAATTTCATGGAAAAGGAATTGTTTCTGAAGCAGTAAAAGAAGCCGTAAACTATGGATTTACTGTTATGAAATTGCATTCGTTAGAGGCTGTAATTGACCCTGATAATCAAGCTTCTGCAAAAGTTTTAGAAAAAAACGGTTTTATTAAGGAAGCGCATTTAAAAGAAAATAAATTTTATGAAGGGCGATTTTTGGATACAGTAATTTATTCTACGTGGAATAGATAGTACTTGTGTTGTATGACTAAAATAATTTAGGGCGTTTAATTAATTTCAACAAGAAAATTTGAATTATTAATACTACATTTGTAATACTCAGAATTCGTATTTAATTGGTTTTAAGTGTTAAAAACTCTTTTTATGAAAAAATTATTTATTGTTTTTTTCCTGCTCTTCTCAATCTTACTGCAAGCGCAAACGTATGTAAAAGTTAATGCTTTTACTACATTGTTGACAATTCCAAACGTGGGTATTGAAACCAGTATCGGAAAAAAATCGACATTACACTTTGATGCTCTTGCCTCTTTTTGGAAATCAATAAACGGCAAACCCAGAGAATTTTATACTTTCACACCCGAATACAGATATCATTTTCAAGAAAAATACAATGGATTTTATGCAGGCGCGCACATTGGCGCGAGTATCTTTAATTTTCAAAAATGGAATTATTTAAATACTAATTTGTATGAAAAAGGAGTGGGTTATTTTATAGGCGCAACCATCGGTTACCAGGTTAAAATCAATGATAAATTCATGTTAGACTGTTTCTTAGGTGGCGGCTGGCATCAAGGATTTTACAAAGGTTATGATTTAACTACCGGAGAACGATACGACAAAGCAAAGAAATATAACAAAAGCGGCGAATGGTTCCCATATAGAGGTGGCGTAATGGTTTCTTACAAATTATAATCACCATTTATTTTGTAAATTTACTGACTGATTTTAAGTATAAATCTTCCACTTGTTTTCTTGCCCAATCGGTTTTTCGTAAAAAAGTTAGAGTGGATTTTACACTGGCATTGTCCGTAAAACATTTTATTTTAATCAGTTCTCCCAAAGTATCAAATCCATAATGAGCTACTAATTGTTCAACTATCGTTTGAAGTGTGATTCCGTGAAGCGGATCTTTCGATTTTAAATTTTCCATTTAGCAAATATATAAAATCGTGAAATACTAATTTTTTAAATTCATTCAAATGAAAAAAATTCTATTTATACTTGCACTATTATTTTTTAATATCAGTTTTGGACAACAAAGCACAACTACTTACTACTTCATTCGACATGCTGAAAAAGTCGATAATTCTCAAAATCCTGATCTATCTGAAAAAGGGTTGAAAAGAGCGGAACTTTGGAACAAAATATTCTCTGAGGTTGATTTTGACGAAATCTATTCGACTGATTATAAAAGAACTATACAAACCGCAAGTCCTACCGCTACAGCAAAAAAGATTCAAATAAAATTGTATAATCCTAAAACCCTAAACATTGAATCATTCAAAAAAGAAACTTTAGGAAAAAAAGTTTTAATCGTAGGACATAGCAATACCACACCTAAATTTGTCTATCAGATGATTAATCAAAAAATATATGCAGATATCGAGGATGGAACTTTTGGGAATCTTTATATGGTAACCGTAGTTGATAATATAATTTCTTATCAATTATTGAAATTAGAATAAAATACTGCTGAAGATGAAGTAAAAATAAAAAAAAGTCACTGTCGAATGATAGTGACTTTTTGTATAATCGTTAATTCCGACAGTTTTTTTAAAATTTCATTCCTAATCCCATTCCTAAAATCAATGGATTTATAGTTACTTCAGCAGGAATACTGAGTCCTGTTGCTAAATTTGAAGCATCAACAGTTACGTCGGTTTTTAGAAATAATTTTTTAGCATCAACATTGATAAAAAAAGTGTCGTTCAACATTAAATCAAAACCAACTTGGAAAGCATAAGCGACATTGTTTTTATAACTAACATTTTTAATTGTATTTCCATCCTCTACATTGTAAAAAATAGTATAGTTGACACCAGCACCAACATAAGGTTTAAATACTTTTTCTTCAAAAGGTGTAAAATGGTATTGCAATGTTAATGTTGGAGGCAATAACCAAACATTTCCTAAATCTATGTTGACATTAGTTGGTCCTCCAATAGCAGAAATATCGGAGCCGACAGTATTGACATCGTGCTTGGTAGTTCCCAAAATTAACTCGGCTGCAAAATGCTTTGTGAAAAAATAAGTAAAGTCCAGTTCCGGAACAAATGTGTTTGAAAGAGAGACATCACCTCCAATAATTCCGATTTTGGCGCTTTCATATGGTATAACCGCAATTCCCCTGATTCGAGCCTGCCATTTTTTAAAATCCTGAGTATTATTTTGTTCTTGGGCTTGTGCATTTAATGTCAAAAAAGACACCGCCATAAAGGCTAAGATAATTTTTTTCATTTTAACTTTAGTTTAAATTGTTAAACAAATGTATGTTTGAGCCTTTCATTTTTAACTGATATAAATCATAGTTTGAAAATTATTTACACTTATTTTAGGGCTTAGTACTAAATAAATTTTCAATTTTATTATACATTTGCAGTCTATGCTAAAAACAATAAATATATTCAATAAGAGAGCCAGATTCGACTATGAAATTATCGAAACATTTAATGCTGGAATTGTTTTGGCTGGTACCGAAATCAAATCCATTCGACTAGGAAAAGCAAACATAACAGAGAGTTTTTGTGAATTTAGCAATAATGAACTTTTTGCCATAAACACATATATCGAAGAATACACTTTTGGAAATCAATTCAACCACAAAGCCAGAAGCGAACGGAAATTACTTTTAAAGAAAAAGGAATTAAAAGGTTTGTTAAAAAGTGTTCAAGCCAAAGGATTAACAATAGTTCCTTTGAAATTGTTTACTAATGAAAAAGGATTGGCTAAACTACAAATAGGGCTTTGTAAAGGTAAAAAAACTTATGACAAGCGCGAATCTCTTAAAGAACAGGATACCAAACGCGATCTAGACCGAATCAAAAAATCATTTTAAATTAAAAGAAAATTGAAATGGTTTTTTTAGCTTTAAAAAATGACTTAATTTGTCAAGACAATTTAAAACATTTACTTTAAAATGAAAACATTACTTAAAAATGCAAGAGAACTGAAAGGGATTAAAACCAGAGAGGTGGCGCAACTTTTAGGAATTGATCAAGCCTTAATAAGTAAATTTGAAAGCGGGACCAGAAAACCAACAAGAGAACAGGTTGTAAAACTAGCATCATTATTGGAAATCGATTTAGAAACCATAATGGTCACATGGCTTAAAGAAAAAATTATTTATGAAATTGGTCATGACGAGTTTGCTTTAAAAGCATTGCTCGTGGCTGAAAAAGAGATTAGATATCAAAGTAAACCCGCAAAGAAAAAATTATCTAATACACTGCAGAAAGTATTAGACGAAGTAGATGCTTTGAAGACAAAACTAGATGGGTTTCGTCAATTTGACAGTTATCGCATTGCACAAGCTTTAGAGCTGGAATATACTTTTGAAAGTAACCGTATCGAGGGAAACACGATGACGCTTCGAGAAACTGATTTGGTTATCAATGAAGGTTTAACTATTTCCGGAAAAAGCATGCGAGAACATCTTGAAGTAATTAATCATCATGAAGCAATTGCATACATCAAAGATTTGATGCAAAGAAATACTTCCATAAATGAACGCGAAATGCTGTCTATTCATAATCTTATTTTGAGGGGAATTCATTTGGAAGATGCGGGTCGCTGCAGGAAGGTTCAGGTGATGACTCAAGGAAGCAGTCATGTGCCGTCACAACCTTTTCTGAATGCCAAAGAAATGGAAAACTTTTTTATTTGGTATGAAACCAATAAATTAATCCTTCATCCTCTAGTTTTGGCTGGCGAAATTCACGAACGATTAGTCACTATCCATTCATTTATTGATGGAAATGGCAGAACTTCCCGCTTGGTTATGAACTTGGTATTGTTACAACATGGCTATATTATCGCTAATATAAAAGGTGATTATGATAGTAGAACGCAATATTATCAGACATTAGAAACGGCTCAAACTAAAAACAATAAAGAAGATTTTTTATTGTTTATCGCTCAAATGGAAAAAGAAAGCTTAGAACGGTATTTAAATATTATCGGTCAGTAAAAAACACGTTTCGCTATTTAAGCGCGACGTGTTTTTTATTTAATTTTTATCTTCTAGTAAAGGAACGAATCGAAATTCTCCAAATTCATACTTTTCGAATTGAGTTTCATTTTTCCTGATTAGCAAAGTCATTATTTGCACCTCTTCGCCTAATGGAATAACGAGCCTTCCTCCTATTTTTAGCTGTGCCATCAGAGGTTGGGGAATAAATGGAGCGCCTGCCGTTACAATTATGCTATCAAAAGGAGCGTAACTTGGCAATCCTTTATAACCATCTCCAAAAGAAAGATGTTTGGGACGAATATTCAATTTTGGAAACAGAGCAGATGTTTTTTTGAACAACTCGTTTTGCCTTTCAACACTATATACTTTTGCTCCCATAGTACACAAAACAGCCGTTTGATATCCGGAGCCGGTTCCTATTTCTAAAATTTTATGTTCTTTTTTTACTTCTAATAATTGAGATTGAAAAGCTACAGTGTACGGTTGTGATATCGTTTGGCCAGCTCCGATAGGAAATGCTTTATCTTGATACGCAAAGTCTTCAAAACTGGAATTCAAAAATAAATGTCTTGGAATCTTTTTTATCGCATCCAAAACATTTTTATCTGTAATTCCTTTTTGCTCTAAAACGCTTACTAATTGATTTCGAAGTCCTTGATGCTTGGCTTTGTCTTGCAAAATTTACTGTTTTATTTTGGTAAAAATAGAAAACAATTTTTGAAATCAGATGTTGGATTTTAAAATTTAAATTAACTGAAGAATTGTCCTGCATCAATAATAGATTAATCATTTTATTCTTATTTTTGTAAAAATTACATCATTATGCTGAAAATTGGAGTATTAGGTGCTGGTCATCTGGGAAAAATACATTTGCGACTATTACAACAATCTAATAAATATGAATTAGTCGGTTTTTATGACCCAAATCAAGAGAATGCCGAAAAGCTTTCCAAAGAATTTGGCTATAAACATTTTAGCACAATTGCAACTCTTATTCATGCAGTTGATGTAATTGACATTGTTACCCCAACTCTTTCTCATTACAAATGTGCCAAAGTAGCCATCAAATCCGGCAAGCATGTTTTTATAGAAAAACCCATTTCAAATACGGTGGAAGAAGCCGAAGAAATTATTGCTTTAGCAAAAGAATATAATGTTAAAGGTCAAGTTGGGCATGTGGAACGTTTCAATCCTGCATTCATAGCTACCAAAAACATGATTGAAAATCCTATGTTTATTGAAACCCATCGTCTTGCTGAATTCAATCCTCGTGGAACCGATGTTCCTGTAGTTTTAGATTTGATGATTCATGATATTGATGCTATTTTAAGTGTAGTAAAATCTAAAGTAAAAAATATAAATGCCAGTGGCGTTTCAGTTATCAGTGATACACCGGATATTGCTAATGCGAGAATCGAATTCGAAAATGGTTGTGTTGCCAATTTGACGGCCAGCAGAATTTCAATGAAAAACATGCGTAAATCTCGTTTTTTCCAAAAAGACGCTTACATCTCGGTTGATTTCTTAGAAAAGAAATGTGAAGTGGTGAAAATGAAAGATGCTCCGGAAATTCCAGGCGATTTTGATATCATTTTACAAAATGCTGAAGGCGTAAAAAAACAAATCTATTTCTCCAATCCAGATGTAGATCAAAACAACGCAATTCTTGATGAATTAGAATCATTTGCAGATGCCATAAATAATAACACTATTCCCATTGTGACATTGGAACAAGCAACTGAAGCATTAAGAGTAGCGTACCAAATTATTGATTGTTTCAAAAAATAATCTTTAAATCCTAAAATTAAAATATTTTAATCCAAAATAAGAATGAAAACAATAGCTGTAATCGGAGCAGGAACAATGGGGAATGGAATCGCCCATACTTTTGCACAAAGCGGTTTTACCGTAAAATTAATAGATGTTTCTGAAAAATCATTAGATAAAGGAATGGCAACAATTGCCGCTAATTTAGATCGAATGATTGCAAAAGGCAGTATTACCCAAGAAGACAAAGCTAATACGATTACCAATATTATAACTTACACGGATATCAAAGATGGTGTTGTAGGTGTAGATTTAGTGGTTGAAGCGGCAACTGAAAATGTAGAATTGAAATTAAATATCTTCAAGCAATTAAACGAAGCTTGTTCTCACAATACGATTTTGGCAACCAATACTTCTTCTATTTCTATTACTCAAATTGGAGCAGTTGTGGCACATCCAGAACGTGTTATCGGAATGCATTTTATGAATCCGGTGCCAATTATGAAATTGGTAGAAATTATTCGTGGTTATAACACTTCGGACGAAGTGACTAAAACCATCATGAATCTTTCAGAAAAATTAGGAAAAACACCCGTTGAAGTGAACGATTATCCTGGTTTTGTTGCCAATAGAATTTTGATGCCAATGATTAATGAAGCTATCGAAACCTTGTACAACAAAGTAGCCGGTATTTATGAAATTGACACTGTTATGAAACTTGGAATGGGTCACCCGATGGGACCTTTACAACTTGCTGATTTTATTGGTCTTGATGTATGTTTAGCTATTTTAAACGTAATGTACGACGGTTTCAAAAATCCAAAATATGCGCCTTGTCCATTATTAGTAAATATGGTTCGTGCAGGAAAAATGGGTGTGAAATCTGGAGAAGGTTTCTACGATTATTCAGAAAGCAAAAAAGCTGAGAAAATTTCTAAACAATTTATATAAAAAGTCACCCTTTTCGGTAGCAGTTTTCAGGTTTTACGATCAGCTGAAAACTGCGACTGTGACTGAAAACTAAATCCGATGGCTAAAATAGTTCCTTTTAAAGCAGTTCGTCCCACTCGTGATAAGGTTTGTCTTGTCACTTGTCGCTCTTACGAAGAATATGTAAATGCTGAATTAGCGGCACAATTGGATTTTAATCCGCTGTCCTTTTTACATATTCTTAAGCCTGCATATACCAATCCTGAAACTGTTTCTTTTGAAAAAAGATACCGACAAGTACATCAAAAATACGAGGATTTCAAAAATGAACTTATTTTAATAAAAGACAATAAACCAGCAATTTATATTCATAAGATTGTTACCAAAACACACGCTTTCACCGGAATTATCGTAGGTACAAGTGTCGAAGACTATTGCAACAATATCATTAAAAAACACGAAGATATTATTGCGTTCAGAGTTCGATTACTAAAAGAATATATGAAATACTCAGAGTTCAATACCGAACCTGTTTTAATGACCTATCCTGATAATAAAACCATCGAAAACTGGATTTATAACTGTACTCAAAAATTAGCCGATTTTGAATTTTCAACCACGAAAAAAGAAATTCATTATCTGTGGAAAATTCAAGATGCATTAGAAATCAATTGGTTGCAAAATATATTTGAAAAGACAGATAATCTTTATATCGCTGACGGTCACCATCGCACCGAAGCGCTAAAGTTATTATCTGAGGAAAATGATAATCCAGAGAATACAGCAAAAAATCACATCCTGAGCTATTTAATTTCCGAAAATAATGTCAAAATATACGAATTCAATCGGTTAGTAAAAGATTTAAACGGTTTCTCGAGAGAAGATTTTATCAAAGAATTAGAAAAGGATTTTATTCTTGAAAATAAATTTCAGCAACCTTTTCACCCTTCTCAAAAGCATCATTTCGGAATGTATCTGGACAATGAGTTTTATAGTTTAATTCTACGAAAAGAAAATGAAGTTTTCTTAACTGCTTTGGATAGTTTAGACACACAAATTTTATACAAAAAAGTGTTGCTGCCCATACTTGCCATTGAAGATTTACGAAATGACGAACGAATCGAATATTTTTCAGGAAAACAATCCGTTTTAGAAATAAAAAATAAAATTGATCAAGGAGAATTTGAAATCGGTTTTATATTATTTCCTTCGAACATTGAAGAAATAAAAGCATTAGCCGATGCCAATTTAATTATGCCTCCAAAAAGCACGTACATTGAACCTAAATTCCGAAGTGGATTGGTTATATATGAACTTTAGATTTCAATAACCTTTTAAAATCATACTATTAAAATGGCAATAGCAACAAATTTACTCCAAATAAAATCCACTTTACCAGAACATGTAACCTTAGTTGCGGTTTCAAAAACCAAACCTGTTTCGAATTTAATGGAAGGGTACGAAGTTGGTCAACGCATTTTCGGAGAAAACAAAATCCAAGAAATGGCCGAGAAATGGGAACAAATGCCCAAAGACATTCAATGGCACATGATAGGTCACGTCCAGACAAATAAAGTCAAATTTATGGCGCCGTTTGTAAGTTTGATTCACGGTGTGGATAGTTTCAAATTATTAGAGGAAATCAATAAACAAGCTAAGAAAAACAACAGAATTATTGATTGTTTATTACAAATTCACATTGCTGAAGAGGAAACTAAATTTGGTCTTAACGAGGAAGAACTCGCTTCACTCCTATCTTCGAATGACTTTCAGCAACAAAAAAATATCCGAATCGTTGGATTAATGGGAATGGCAACTTTCACAGATGATAAAGAACAAGTCAAAAAAGAATTTAATCAATTAAAATCCATTTTTGATCAATCCAAAATGAATAATTCACAATTCACCATTCTTTCGATGGGAATGTCGGGCGATTATCAACTCGCAATTGAGTGCGGAAGCACAATGGTTCGAATAGGAAGTAGTATCTTTGGGGAACGAAATTGATTTTTGATTTGAGATTAACGAATATTGACCCGAACGGTAGCGAACTGGCGAAGCATTTCAGATTTAAAAATCTCTACTTCAAAACTGAATACTAAAAACTGAACACTGAATACTTATTTTGTACGCAATACTAGACATAGAAACCACCGGAGGACAATTTAACGAAGAGGGAATCACTGAAATCGCCATCTACAAATTTGATGGTCATGAAGTAGTAGATCAATTCATCAGTTTGGTAAATCCGGAAATCCCAATTCAGCCATTTGTTGTAAAACTGACGGGAATCAACAATGCCATGTTGCAATCTGCTCCCAAGTTTTTCGAAGTAGCTAAACGCATCATCGAAATGACAAATGATTGTGTCATTGTGGCTCATAATGCCTCTTTTGACTATAGAATTCTAAGAACTGAATTCCGACGATTAGGGTATGATTTTGAAGCCAAAACAATTTGCACAGTCGAATTATCAAAAAAATTATTACCGGAACAGCCATCTCATAGTTTAGGGAAACTCGTTCGTGCTCTTGGAATCCCAATGGCAGATCGCCACAGAGCAAGCGGTGATGCTTTGGCTACTGTGAAATTATTTAAAATCCTTTTGGAAAAAGATTTAGAAAAAGAAATTGTAAAGGATTTTATAAAACTGGAAATAGAAAGAGGAATCACTCCAAAATTACTAGATATTGTTGCTGGATTACCTGCCAAAACAGGTGTTTATTACATTCATAATGAAAAAGGAAACCTGGTCTACATTGGCAAAAGCCGAAATATAAAAAAACGCATCAACCAGCATTTTACAGGAACTTCTACTAAATGTAAAAAGATTCAAGCCGAAGTTTTTACGGTGACGTATGATGAAACCGGAAGTGAATTGATTGCATTATTGAAAGAAAGTGAAGAAATAAAAATCAATAAACCCATCTACAACAGAGCACAGCGAAAAAGTATCTTTCAATTGGCTTTGTACGCGGAAAAAGATGAAAAGGGATACATTAATTTAAAACTTCAAAAAGCGGATGGCCGAAAAAAAGAAATTACCTCTTTTACTTCCATTCAAGAAGGAAAAAATGCGTTGTTCAGAATCACTTCCCATTACAATTTATGTCAAAAACTTAGCGGTTTGTATCATTCCAAAACAAACTGTTTTCAATACAGTATAAAAGAGTGTGATGGTGCCTGTATTGGAGAGGTTTCTCCCGAAGAATATAATGCCAGAGTACAAAATTTTATAGATAAGAATACATTCCAAAATCAAAATATGGTTTTGATTGATAAAGGAAGAACCATCAGCGAACGTTCAGCAGTTTTGATAGAAAACGGGATTTACAAAGGCTACGCTTTCTATGATTTAAACTATCAAATCAACAATATCGAAATATTAAGGAACATCATTATTCCGATGCAAAATAACCGTGATACTAAAAACATTATTCAAGGACACATCCGAAAAAACCAAACATTAAAGACTGTGAAATTCTAAACGCATGCCAATCCTTAAATAAATATGCAAAGAATAAGGTCAAATTTCAACGCTTTCAGGCAAAAGAGGAATGTCGTGCTTTACGGAATCAATGCGGCTTCCGGACGATTATTTGATCTCGTTTTTTTATGCGTAATTCTGGTCATTGTCGTAACCGTTATATTTGAAACTGTAAAAGATTTTGATACAAAATACCAAGGTGATCTTATTATTCTGGAGTGGGTTATTACAATTTTCTTCGCTTTAGAATACGTACTCCGCATTATTTCTCTAAAGAAACCACTCAAATATAACTTTAGTTTTTACGGCACTATTGATTTGATAGCGACTTTACGCTTGTATTTCTCGTTATTTTTTGTTGGACAAAATACTTTAACAATCGGAAGAGCACTCGGGTTATTGCGTTTATATAAAATTCCAAAGCATCCTATATTCTCCAGCCAGTTCACTCGCTTAAAAGAAGTGCTGATTGCCCGCAGGGGAAAAATACTGATTTTTATCTTTTTTATGCTCATCAGCAGTATCATAATCCGTTCCGTAATGTATGTTGTCGAAGGAGAAGAAGGAGGATTCACTAGTATTCCAATCAGTATTTATGGGACCATAGTCACGCTCACAACAGTAAGCTACGGAGATATCTCGCCCATAACGACATTGGGACAAGCCATCGAGTCGGTAATAATGATTATGGGTTACGGAATAATAGCCTCGCCTACAGGAATTGTTTCGGCTGAATTTGCAAACAGCAACCGTAAAAAATCAAGAGCAGAAAAATCAATCCATGCACTGTTTGCGGAACCGAAGGCCACGAATTTAATGCCAAATACTGTTTCCATTGCGGAGCAGAACTATAATTTATTAATTTGAAGCAATTCCAGCTGTACACTGCAACTCCTCGTTATTTCAATTGTTTTTCTAAGGCATAAAAGGAGCTTCCTACGGTCGCTCTTTTACACCAAGAAAAACTAACTTCCATAACTGCGGGGTTTCCGTTTCCATCTGGGCTAAAAAATATGAAATACCTAATCACTATCATCGGACCTACAGCTATAGGAAAAACTTCCTTAAGCATTGTTTTAGCAAATTACTTCAATTGTGAAATCATTTCCTGTGACAGCCGACAGTTTTTTAAGGAAATGACTATTGGAACAGCAGTTCCCAACAAATCTGAGTTAGCCACAGCAAAACACCATTTTATCCAAAACAAATCTATATTCGAAAATTACACCGTTGGAGATTTCGAAAAAGAAGCGATTGCAAAACTGGACGAACTATTTTTGACCAATGATTTCGCAATTCTGGTGGGTGGTTCCGGATTATACGTAGATGCAATTCTAAAAGGTTTTGATGAATTTCCCGAAATAGATGCTGGAGTACGTGCAGAAATAAACAAGAACTATGAGAAACTGGGAATTGGATATTTGCAACAAAAACTCGAAGTTTTAGATCCCGATTATTACAAAACTTTGACTGCTGAGAATCCTCAAACATTGCAAAACCCGCAACGAATGATGCGTTTTGTAGAAGTATGCCTGGGTTCTGGAAAACCGTATTCATCTTTTTTAAACCAGAAAAAAAATAGTAGAAAATTTACTCCTATTTTAATTGGTCTGGAAGCCGACAGAAAGATAATTTATAGCCGAATCAATCAACGAGTTGACATCATGATAAATGAAGGACTTCTGGCTGAAGCTAAAACGTTGTTTCCAAACAAAGATCTCAATGCCCTACAAACCGTGGGTTATCGGGAGTTATTCAGTTATTTTGACAGAGAAATTTCATTGGAATTTGCCATTGAAGAAATAAAGAAAAACACAAGACGATTTTCAAAACGCCAATTGACTTGGTTCAAAAGAAATGAAAATACAAAATGGTTTGATTTCGAAACTCCGTATGAAACTATTGTGGATTACATCAATTCGAAAAAATAAAACTAAAGAATCCACATTAATAATTTATAATTCATAATTCTCTTTATGCCTATCTCTCCTAACTTCACATCTGTTTTAAACAAAGACTGGGAAATTAATTTTACCCAATGTGCGCCAAATGGATTTTTAAAATATACTGATTTGTGCAATATTTTGCAATTAACAGCAGCAGCACATTCCGAAGTTGGCGGAATCAGTTTTAAAGACATGCAAGAATTTAACCAAGCTTGGGTATTAAGCCGAATGAGAGTTGAAATCACTAAATTACCAAAATGGGGAGATACTGTAACTGTGAAAACATGGATCAATTCCCTAGAAAATTCTCGTTCCGTTCGTGCGTTGGAAATGCATGTAAATGGAGAAAAAATTGTGGGTTCTGAGACTTTTTGGGCTGTTTTTAATACTAAAAAGCGTCGGCCGGAAGGATTGAAATTGCCATTCGAACATTTTGAATTATATCCCGAAAAAAGAGCTACTAAAGATGGTTTCTCCAAAATAAATTTCAATAATGAGAAAGAAATTCTTTTCGAAAAAAACGTCTTTTTATCCGATTTAGATATTGTAAATCATGTCAATAATGTCAAATATCTGGAATGGTGTTTGGATTTTGTCGATGAAAAATTAATCCTAAATCAAAAAATTGAAAGTTTTGAGATGAATTTTTTAAAAGAATTATCCCTAAATGATAAGGTTATCATTCACGAAAGTATTGCAGAGAGTGAAACTGTTTTTAGTATCACAAAAGAGGACAAAACGAGTTTTGCTCTACAATTGAACTGGAAATAAAATACGTCTTTTTGTTCTAAAAAAAAGCCTCAATTTCTTGAGGCTTGCTTCTATTTATTCTGCTACTTTATTTTTAACCACTAATCTAAATCCTTCTCCGTGGATGTTTAAAATTTCTACATCTTCGTCCAGTTTCAAATACTTTCTCAGCTTAGCGATGTACACGTCCATACTTCTTGAAGTAAAATAGTTATCATCTCTCCAGATTTTTGTCAAGGCTAATTCCCTTGGCATCAAATCATTTTCATAAAGAATTAACATTTTCAATAATTCATTCTCTTTTGGAGACAGTTTTATTGGTTCTTCATTATTAAAAGTTAAAAAACGAAGCTTTGAATTCAAATGAAATTTACCAATATTAAATTCAAATTGTACTTGCTCTGCTTTCGTATCAGATGATTTTCTTTGAATTATGGCTTTTATTTTCATCAACAATACTTCCGAATCAAAAGGTTTATTCAAGTAATCATCAGCACCTGCTTTATATCCTTTCAAGACATCTTCTTTCATCGATTTTGCTGTCAAGAAAATGATTGGCACTTCATTGTTTTTTTCTCTGATTTCTTTGGCTAATGTATAACCATCTTTATACGGCATCATCACATCAAGAATACATAAATCAAAAGTATCTTTCTTGAATTTTTCAAATCCTTCCATTCCATTTTTCGCTAAAGTGACATCAAAATCATTTAGCATTAAATAATCTTTTAAAACTGCACCAAAATTAAGGTCATCTTCGACTAGAAGTATTTTTTTATTTACATTTTCCATATTCTAATTTATTAATGGTAATTTTATTATGAAGGTACTACCTTTTCCCTTTTCACTTTCTACATAAACTTGACCGTTATGGTCGTCAACAATTCTTTTTACATACGCTAAACCTAAACCATGTCCTTTGACATTGTGAATATCGCCAGTATGTTCTCTGTAAAATTTTTCAAAAATTCTTTTTTGAGCAATCTTACTCATTCCCAATCCTTTATCTTTTACTTTGATAATAATCATGTCCTTGATATTTTCAGTAAAAATCTCAATTTCAGGAACGTTTGGAGAATATTTTATAGCATTCTCCAGAATATTTACAATTACATTGGTAAAATGAACATCATTGATCAAAACTGTGGTTCTTACAGCATCAAAATGACTTTTAATTGTACCTTCTCTATCTTCCAGAATCAAATTCACGTGCTCAATCGCGTCGTTTATTATATCATGGATATTATGTGATTCTTTGATGATATTTAATTCCTTCTTTTCTAATTTAGAGATGCGCAGTACATTTTCTACTTGTGCATGCATCCGCTTGTTTTCATCTTTTATCATCTGCAGATATCGCAATACCTTTTCTCTATCATCTATTATTTTTGGATTTCTGATGGCATCCAGAGCTAAGTTTATCGTGGCAATAGGAGTTTTGAACTCGTGTGTCATGTTATTGATAAAATCATTCTTGATTTCAGAAATCTGACGCTGGCGTATTAACTGATTTAAAGCGCTTGAATACGCAATTAAAATAATTAATGTAAAAATTATTGACAGAACCGTTATACTTACCAATTCAGATAGTAAAAATTTCTTTTTGTGGGGAAACGTAACTAACAGTTGGTACTTACTATTCCCTTCATTATCAGAAAATACTGGAGTGGAGTACGTTGCTTCTTTGTTGTATTTAAATTCGTTTGATTTTACATTAGTGGCCAAATTATTATTGTAAATACTAAATTCAAACTTCGTATTTACACCTGATTCCTCTAATTCTTTTTTAATGAGTTTATTCAACGTCTCTTTTGAAACTCTTTCCTGAATTGGTAAAACGGAAGCGAAATCTTTGTAAAATATTTCAAATGAAGCATTATCTAACACATCTAAATTACCCGTTTTTTCAATCCTGATATCTGGTATTAAACTTTGTGTTACGTTGGATTTATCAATAGAATTATTGTTATAAACTTCTGTAACACGTTTAGAATTGAAGCTCTTAAACTTTTCACTATCAAATTTTTTATCAAAGAACGTAGGTGAAATATTGTAATCTTCAGAAATTATACTGTTTGAGTATATTATTGTTTTATTGGTCCTTGGATTTTTTTGAACGTAATAAAACTCCAATATATCATCCTTTTTTGGTACTTTTCCTGTACTGTCACGATAGTGATTTATTTTATCATAAAAGTTATACGCTTCCTGTTTTTGAATCTTATCAGCCACACTGCCAATAACTTGCTTAACATGAAATTTAAATTGCTCGTCATTATTTTTAAATGAGGTATTAAACCAATACACCTGAACTAGAATAATCCCAATTAGGGACAAGCTCATTAATAAAACAAGTACTCTAAAAAAAAGTTTATTCATCAAAACAAATTTAGTATTTTAACAATATATTAAATAATAGATTAACCAAACATTAACACCTATGAATGTTTTTGTTTAATCTTTAAAATTTTAAGAATTCGATACACTTCCAGTTTTGCATTTTCAAATGAAATATTTTCGATGACAAAATCACTTTTAGAAATTCGTTTTTCATCTGTCCACTGTGCTTTTATCCTTTTTAAAACAAGTTCACGAGTGGTTTTATCACGTTCGACAACACGTTGAATCCTTGTATCTGTTGGAGCTGTGACAGTTATAATAAAATCGCAGTTTTTATAACCTCCACTTTCAAATAAAATAGCAGCTTCATAAATTACATAATGAATTTTTTTATACTGCAAAAGCCAGTGTTCAAAATGCTTTTTTACGGCAGGGTGAACAATATTGTTAAGTAATTCTAATTTTTCCGGTTCATTAAATACGATGTTGGCCAGTTTCTCTCTATTCAATGTTCCGTGTTCAAAAATTGCTTCGCCAAATGTATTTTTTATCGCAGCAATAATTTCCGCAGATTGCATAATGTTTTTCGCTTCATCATCAGCAATATAAACTGGAATCCCAAAGGATTGAAAATACTTTGCAATAGTAGTTTTTCCGCTTCCGATACCGCCAGTTAAACCAATAATTTTTGTCATGTTACACTTTAAAAAATAATTCGGGAAAAGCTTCTTGCGGTTTTTGTTTCAAAATAATTACCTTATAATACGATTTTATAAAGCCTAAACCGTATCCATAAAACTGTTTCCAAACCGCTATTATTGATAAGTAGCCTATTTTAACACTTCTATTCTGGTAAGAAGACACCAAAAACAGTACGAAAAAGTAAAAAAAATACAACTGAAGTAGGTAATCAAAATTAAAAACAAACAACAATACAACGGAAGCAAAAAATCCAATGATGAAAACGGAAGGAAAGAAAAAAGTCAGTTTACTACATTTTGGATACCAACTGTTGAGAATAGGCCTTGCTTTTCCAAATTTATTCACCTGAATTGAAAACTTTTCCCAATCAATTCTTCTCTTATGATACACGTAAGCATTAGGAAACAGTTTGGTTTCAAAACCCAAATTCCACAAACGAATTGACAAATCAGGATCTTCTCCAGGATGGATATTTCCAAAACCTTTTGATGCTTCAAAAGCTTTTCTGGATAATCCCATATTAAAACTTCTGGGTTGAAATTTATCAATTTTTTCCGAACCGCCTCTAATTCCTCCTGTAGTCAGAAACGAAGTCATTGCAAAATTGATCGCTTTTTGAATATCCGAAAAACTATCTAAAGCTTTATCAGATCCTCCAAAACAATCCACATAATTTTGTTTTAAGGCTTCGTCAACTTCCGATAAATATTGTTTTGGAATAATACAATCCGAATCGAAAATGATAAAATAATCTCCTCTGGCTTTCTGCATTCCGTAATTTCTGGAATCGCCAGGTCCTGTATTTTTTTTATAATAATAAGAAATATTCAATCTGTCACCATATTTTTGAGCAACATCTTTACAAACTAAAGTAGACCCATCTTCAACTAAAACAATTTCAAATATTTCAGGATACGTTGCATGCGATAAACTTTCTAAAAGCTCATCAACTTCGTCAGGACGATTATAAACAGGTATAATTAGGGAAAAAAACATAAATATAATGTGTATTTTTAGACTTAAAAAATTTTAACAAATGTAATCTTTATCGATAAAAAAACCATCAACTATTAATTGATGGTTTTATAAATTTTAAATTCATTAATTTGATTAGCCAATACTTTCGATGTTTACCACTTCGTTTGCATCTGTTTTATAATCTACTCCCGCTACGTCAAAGCCAAATAGATTGTAGAAATCTTTTCTATATCCTTCTAAATCTCCAATTTCAGCTAAATTTTCAGTTACAGCTTCAATCCATAATTTAGCTACTTTTTCCTGAACATCCGGGCGCATTTCTAAATCGTCAATACGGATTCTTCCTTTCTCATCAACCGGAACGTCTCTTCCAGTATACAATCTTTCTTGATACAAACGTTGAATTTGTTCGATACAACCTTCATGAATTCCTTCTTCTTTCATTATTTTATACAATAAAGAAATATACAATGGAATAACCGGAATGGCGGAACTTGCTTGTGTAACCAATGCTTTATTTACTGAAACATATGCTTTTCCATCAATAGCAGCTAAACTATCCGTGATAGCGAAGGCTGTCGCTTCAAGATGATCTTTGGCACGACCAATAGTTCCTTTTCTATACACTGCTTCTGTCAATGACGGTCCAATATAAGAATAAGCAACCGTTGTAGCTCCTGCAGCGAGAAGATTTTCTGCTTTTAAAGCATCAATCCACATCGCCCAATCTTCACCGCCCATAACGGCAACTGTGTTTTGAATATCGTCTCCACTGCATGGCTCGATTGAGATTTCAGAAACTTTACCTGAGTGAAAATCAACCGTTTTATTGGTATACGTTCCACCGATAGGTTTCAATACAGAACGATGCAAAACACCGGTAACCGGATGCATACGAACCGGAGAAGCTAAACTATAGATAATTAAGTCTACTTGCCCTAAATCAGCTTTTATAAGATCTAATGTTTGTTGTTTTATTTCATTTGAAAACGCATCACCATTAACACTTTTTGCATACAAACCCACTTTATGTGCTTCCGTTTCAAAAGCAGCAGAATTGTACCAACCTGGAGAAGCTGTTTTTCCTTCAGAAGGAGCTTTTTCAAAAAATACACCAATAGTTGCTGCATTAGAACCAAAAGCACTTGTAATTCTGGAAGCCAATCCAAAACCGGTTGAAGCTCCAATTACTAATACTTTTTTAGCACCGTCAATTGCGCCTTTTGATTGTATGTATTCTATTTGATTTTTAACATTTTGCTCGCATCCCTTTGGGTGTGATGTCGTACAAATAAATCCTCTCATTCTTGGTTCAATAATCATAACTATCTTTTGTTTCCGTTTTTATATTGTTAGACTTTCATATTCTTTAATTCAAAAAAATATAAATACCTTATTTAATTATTTTACTAATATTTTCCCTAACCGTGATTATATCTATTTTCCTGTTTTCACATTTCACGTTTTCTACTTGATAACTGGTTAAAAACTCGTTAAAATCATTACAGTCTTTTAAAACATTAAACTCTTTTTTATTGAGATCAAATACAATTCCTTTCAGTCTATTCATTGAAGAACCAATAACACCGCCTATAGCTCCACCACTTCCATAAGCCAATCCTTTTGACCAACCATTAGCAAGCTCTGCCTCTAAATATAGAAACTTTCCGGCTTGTAATACTCTGTGATACGAATTTGGATTATCTCCTTCTTCACTCTTATCACCTTTCACTGCATATTTTCGGAAATTTTTTTGTTGTACATAAAGATTTCCATTGAGTGAAACAGCAAAAACTCCGGTCAATTTCATTTGATCAGCAATAGTGTATAGAAAAACATGATCAACAATAGAATTTTTATGTATTAATTTTTTTTCAAACCCTACAATTGTTCTGCGTTCAACTGGATTAAGTTTTGTCTTTTTTTTATTAATAAAGTCTTCTAAAGTAACATAAAATCCTTCTGAATAATCACTAACAGAATATATAGAATTATTGGCTACACCTGAACCAGCTACTTGATCAGAATCTAAAGTTTGCCCAAAAGAGCTATTAAAAAAAGAAATGCAAATTACAGTCAATACTCCGATAGTTTTTTTGAAATACATATTTTATTTTTTAAATAGTAAAATTTAATTAAATCCGTGTTAATTTTGTCAGAGACAAATGTAAAGCAAAATATTAGTTCAGCAAGGCTTTAGCATGATTTAAGGCCGAATCAGAGACAACCGTTCCTGATAACATTTGCGCGATTTCAACAATTCTTTCATCGTCATTCAAGAGCTTCAATTCCGATTGCGTATCCTCGCCAACAGTCGATTTAAACACTTTAAAATGTTCATTTCCTTTTGCCGCAATTTGGGGTAAATGCGTAATTGCAAAAATTTGCATTTTTTGGCTCATTTCTTTCATAATTTCCCCCATCCTAATAGCTATTTCTCCAGAAACACCAGTGTCAATTTCATCAAAGATCAATGTTGGTAATTTTGAATATTGTGCCAATATCGCTTTAACTGATAGCATTATCCTAGACATTTCCCCGCCGGAAGCCACTTTTTTCAACAAACCGAAATCAGTTCCTTTATTGGCAGAAAACAAAAACTGAAGCTCATCTTTTCCGTTTTGAAAATAGGTTTCCGTCGTATTAATATCAATATTGAAACGAACATTTGGCATTCCCAACGTTTCTAAAATAGTAATCAATTTTTGAGATAAAACTGGAATCGAAACCAATCTATTATTATGAATTGTTGTCGAAAAAGCATCCAATTCAACCGTTTTTTGTTTGATAGAAAGCGACAGTGCAGCAATCTCCTCTTCCATACTACCTAGCTCCAAAACTGAATTTTCCAAATTTGCTTGAATTTGAAGTAATTCATCCACAGATGAAACCTGATGTTTCTTTTGCAAAGTAAAGATTACCTGAAGCTTCTGACTTATCAAATCCAGTTGTTGCGGATCATTTATCAGTTTTTCAGAACAACGGTTCATTTCATCCGAAATATCATCAAACTCAATTGTCAAGCTTGTAATCCTCTCAAGCAAAGTATGATATTCCGATGAAAAAGAGGCTATTTTTTGTAATGAAACCTTGATTTCATTCAAATTATGCAGTACACCAATTTGTTCTTCATTGGCAACAGCCAGAGATCTGTCGATAGATTCTTTAATAATCTCAACATTATTTAATTTTTCAAAATCAGCCTCAAGAGATTCTTGTTCACCTGATTTTAATTGTGCTGCTATTAATTCATCCAATAAAAAAGTATTGTATTCTTGCTCTTTTTTAGATTCGCTTTGCCTTTTCAGCAGCGAATTTAATTTGGATTTATCCGATTTATAGCTTTTTAAAAGCGATTGATATTCCAGAATTGTTTCTTTATTGTTGGCAATTGCATCAATAATTTCGAACTGCACATTCTCATCCGAAAGTTCTTGGGTTTGCTGCTGCGAATGAATATCAATCAAGAACAAGCTCAGTTCCTGTAATTCCTGCAGATTTACGGGACTATCATTGATAAAAGCTCTTGATTTTCCGGAAGGAAGAATTTCACGTCTAATTATAGTATCATTTTCATAATCTAAATCATTGGCCTCAAAAAAAGGAAGCAAACTATACTTAGAAATTTCAAAATGAGCTTCAATTATACACTTTTCTTCTTTATTTTTTAAAGAAGTCAAGTCGGCTCTTTTTCCTAAAACCAATCCTAATGCTCCTAAAATTA
This sequence comes from Flavobacterium sp. DSP2-3-1, assembly GCF_049896865.1. Classification (NCBI taxonomy): domain Bacteria; kingdom Pseudomonadati; phylum Bacteroidota; class Flavobacteriia; order Flavobacteriales; family Flavobacteriaceae; genus Flavobacterium; species Flavobacterium sp. DSP2-3-1. The sequence continues at coordinate 233,057 of NZ_JAFCVD010000003.1, forward strand.
TTGATTTACCCGCACCGGTTTCTCCGGTAATTGTTGAAAAACCTTTTGAAAAATCGATAGTCAATTTTTCTATTAAAGCATAGTTTTTTATCGAAAGTGACGTTATCATTTAATATATTGTTTTTTAGGGAGAAGTAAAATAAAAGTAAATTGAAGACCAATTAATATTTAATTGCTACCCATTTGCTTGAGTTTAAAGGAGAAATTTTGTTCAGATTATCAACTAAATCTGATACGGTAATACTGGGTCCACCAGAAAATATAGAAACAACTTCATCTGATTTAGCATCAAAAAAGACACGTGTTAAAAAGGCATTCGGTCTTGAAAGGTTTAATTTTGCTAAATTAACCAATGATGCTTTTATTTTTTCTTTCGAAACTTTTAAATCCTGACTCATTAAATCTAATCCACTATGATAATCATACATGGTTTGTCTGACTGGTTTAAAAGTTGGAGATAAAATATCATTTATCAAAAAGTAACGATTTTGGTTTCCATCAGCTTGACTCCATCCTTTGGAACCGCCTAGTTGCGCAACATTTGAAATATTTTGAGCAATCTCAAAATTAGGCGTTCCAGATTCAGCAACAAATGTATCGGCATCCATTGCTAAAATTACATAACTGTAAAAAGCTAGCACCGAAACTAAATTAGAATCGAACGTAGTGGGATTGAATACTAGATTTTCAAACTCTGTGTATCTAAAATTAAAGTCTTTGTCGTTGTAATTTAATACAGGTGAAGAATAAAAAGAATTAAATACTGGTCTGGAAGATTGTACTTGAATTGTTGCTGTAAATTGATCCGAACTGTTGCTAGAAACAGTAATATACATTGAACAATTAATTTTTTCACTTTGCTTTAGAGCTTGACCCGTCCAATCTGTTTTATTTAAAAACTCGCTTACAGATGTTTCTAAGGTTTTAAAAACTTGCTGATTGGTGACGCTCAACCTTTTTGAATCTACGGTAACCACACAATTTAGTTGTTGCGCTTGGGCAAAACCAACAATAAAAAGCAGCAAAAAAGTAACTATTTTATTCATCTGTAGATTTCTATTATTTTGCTTTTGTCCAAATCAAAACTATTATAAGCCATCACGTATTGTTAGCTATCGTTGAATTCCTAAGTGCGATATTACTTTATTTAGGATATCATCTGCCACTGCTTCTTTTGATTTTAATTCCATAGGTTCAATATTGAAATATTTATCAATAAAAGTTACTTTATTCGTTGGCTTACCAAAACCTGCACCTTGATCTTGTAAAGAATTTAAAACTATCAAATCTAAGTTTTTTTTCTGAATTTTCAGCTTTGCATTTTCAATTTCATTTTCTGTTTCTAAAGCAAAACCTATCAGAAACTGATTTTTCTTTTGAGCACCCAAAGAAGCTAAAATATCTTTCGTTTTTTCGAGTTCAATTGTAAAGTTATCCGCTACTTTTTTGATTTTTTGTTGAGCAACAATCTTAGGTTTATAATCAGCTACGGCTGCCGCTGCAATTGCAACATCTACGTCAGCAAAGAACTGATGACAAACATTGTACATTTCTTCGGCAGAAACTACTGAAATAACATCGATTAAAGGATTTGAAACTTTACAATTTGTAGGTCCCGAAACCAAAATCACAGAAGCACCTAAATTCGCAGCGCTTGAGGCAATATCAAAACCCATTTTACCCGAAGAATGATTTCCTATGAAGCGTACCGGATCTATTGCTTCATAAGTGGGGCCAGCAGTAATTAATATTTTTTTTCCTTTAAGTGGCAATTTGCTGTTTAAATCGGCTTCAATAAAAGCTACAATATTTTCAGGTTCCGCCATTCTTCCTTCACCGGATAATCCGCTTGCTAATTCACCGCTTTCAGCAGGAATTATAACATTGCCAAATCGAGACAAAGAAGAGAAATTAGCTATCGTTGAGGGATGTTTGTACATGTCTAAATCCATTGCAGGAGCAAAATACACCGGACATTTTGCCGATAAATAAGCTGCGATCAAAAGATTATCGCAAGTCCCATTTGTCATTTTTGACAAAGTATTTGCTGTTGCGGGCGCAATAACCATCAAATCAGCCCAAAGTGCTAATTCAACATGATTGTTCCATTTTTCATTCTCGTCGTCTTGGTTGTAAAAACTGGAATGAACAGGATTTTTTGATAACGTGGATAAAGTAAGAGGAGTTACAAAATCCTTAGAAGCAGGTGTCATTATCACTTGGACATGTGCACCTGCTTTTATTAAAAGTCGTACTAATGATGCTGTTTTATAGGCTGCAATTCCACCAGAAACTCCAAGTAGAATTTTCTTACCGCTTAAAACTGACATCGTACTATTATTTATTTGAATCTCTGTGGTAGATTTTACCGTCTAACCATTCTTGAACTGCTAAAGCGTGTGGCTTAGGTAGTTTTTCGTAAAATTTTGAAACCTCAATTTGTTCTTTGTTTTCAAAAACTTCTTCAAGACTGTCATTATATGTAGCAAATTCTTCCAATTTCTCTGTCAATTCTTTTTTAATTTCAGAGTTGATTTGGTTTGCTCTTTTAGCCATAATGGTTATCGCTTCATACACATTACCAGTAGGTTCTTCAATAACATTTTTGTTGTATGTTATTGTATTTACTGGAGCATTCGTCTTTTTTAAATCCATGACTTTATTTATTTAGTAAATTTTTGTAAATCTTTTTCTATTCGAACTAACATTTCATCAGCTACTTTTTTGTATTTCGTTTCTGCATTAAATTTTATCAAATTTAATTGTGAAACTTTGGCAACATTCAATCGTTCTTCCATTTTTGCAGGAACACTATTGATGGCCAATTGATATGCAGAATCTAACTTATAATACAATGCATCTTCTTTGTAAGGCGTTCCAGGATAATCAGAAACAAAATTATCTAAAGCCACAATAGCCGATTTAAAATCTGAAATTGTATTGTATCCTTTCGCATTTTCAAATACTTTTTTCTCAATTTTCTCACTTAATACTTTCACAGCAGTATTTGCTTCAGTAATGTATTGTGAGTTTGGATAATTGTCTATAAAAGACTGCAGTTTATCCAGTGCTTTATTAGTTTCCGTTTGATCTAAACTGTAAACTGGTGACAACATTGAATAACTTTTTGCACCTAAATAAGCAGCTTCTTCTAATTTTTCACTTTTAGGGTAACCCGAGACGAAACTTTCAAATTGGTATCCGGCTAAATAGTATTGTTTTGTTTTGTAATACGATTGCGAGAACATATAAAAAAGTTTTTCCGCTTGAGGTTTTCCTCTGTAAGCTGGAGCAATTTGTTCAAAAATACGAATCGCTTTCGAATATTTCCCTGCATCATATAACTGAGTCGCCATTTCGAACTTGACAGCAACATCTTCGGTTTTTAATGCTTTTTGGTACTCATTACAAGAACTGAAAACAGCAACAAGAAGCAATAGAGATATTATTTTTTTACTCAACATTTAATATTGTTTTTTAGATTTCGTGAATCTTTGATTTCATTTTTTTCCTTTTATCATGATTTGCAAGTTGAAACAACCCACAAAACCATACCGAAGTTTCGGTGGCAAATTTAGTTATTAATTCAGCGACTTCAAAATATATTTTTTATTAATAAAAAGACCGATTTTTTAACCTTTTCTATTTACTTTTTTGACAAATTTATCAATTCTGTTTGCTAACGTATCATCAACATTTACCAATGGCAAACGCACTGTGTTTTCAGAAATTCCCAGTGACAAAAATACTTGTTTGATTCCAGCTGGATTTCCTTGCTCAAAAATCATATCGATACACTCCGCTAAAAGGTATTGCGTTTTGAATGCTTCATCTACTTTGCGATTTAAGCCCAACCGAATCATTTCAGAAAATTCTTTCGGAAAACCTTGACCAATTACTGATATTACGCCTGATCCACCTGCTAAAACCATCGGTAAAGCAATCATATCATCACCGGAGATTACCAGAAAATTTTTCGGTTTGTCTTTTAATAATTGCATCGCCTGAACAATATCTCCTGCCGCTTCTTTTATAGCTATAACATTTTCGAAATCATTAGCCAAACGCAAAACAGTTGAAGGCAGCATATTACTTGCTGTTCTTCCTGGAACATTATATAAAATTAACGGGATTGGAGAAGCTTCAGCAACGGCTTTGAAATGTTGGTAAATCCCTTCCTGCGTTGGTTTATTATAATATGGAGAAACAGAAAGTATAGCCGAAAATGCTGACAAGTCTCTGGTTTTTAACTCATCAACAACTTTTGCTGTATTATTTCCTCCCACTCCCAAAACTAATGGCAAAGCGCCATTATTTGCTTCGATTACGGTACGTATAACTAATTCTTTTTCGTCTTGAGACAAAGTTGCATTTTCTGCCGTGGTTCCCAAAACGACAAGATACTCAATTCCTCCATCGATAGAAAAATTTACAATTCTTTTTAATGCTTCAGTATCAATTGAAAAATCTTGTTTAAACGGAGTTACAAGAGCAACTCCAGTTCCTATTAATGATTGCATATTATATCTATATTTTGTTTAATAATTTTAAATATTTAAATAACTCATTTACAAAAACGGCGTCACTATTGATTTCCGCTTTGATTATAAAATGATTTAATCTTTTGTCTATTGATGAAAAGCCAACTTTAAATTGCGCTTTAGAATCATGCGTAATTTGCATTAAAATTGCTTTCTCGATGTCATAAAAACTGATTAACAAATCAAACTTTTCATTGCTGAACTCATTAATCTCATGACCTCTAATTTCTCCATTCCATTTTAGCTGTGCTCCGCTAAATATGGGATATTTCGATACTTGTTTTTTCTTAATAGCATCACAATAAAGGATTGTTTTTATATTTTTCTCTAAAATTCCGTTTATTACTAACTCTGCAATCAATAATTCGGTTGCCGAAAAATTAGTTACATCTACCAACAAACCAACTGTTTGTACAATACCTGAGGAGTGATTCATTTTTGAATCTTGCAAGCTATTTTTTAATGTTTTTTTTAATAAAAAATTCTTTATATAATTCAAAAACATATTACTTTTACTTGGTTACAAAATTAATTAATTAAGTCGCATTTAAAATGGTAAATCTAAAAAAGTATAACGACGTTTCTAAACTTTTTGTTATATTCTTAACATTTTTATTTGTTGCCTCTTGCAGCAAACAAAATTACGTCACCAAAATAGAAGGAAAAAGAATTCCTATTACTGAAAAGGAGAATCAAGTTCCTGCAATTGAAAATTTTATAAAACCGTATAGGGCACACATTACCAAAGATTTAGACAGCGTGTTGGCTTATTGTCCGGAAACATTGGATAAAAGCAATGGTAAATGGCAAACTACAATCGGTAATTTGATGGCTGATGTTACCTTAATGAGAGGAAATGTCGTATTTCAAGCCAGAGAAAAAAAGAATATTGACATTTGTTTGCTTAACAGCGGAGGGATTCGCTCGATACTTCCAAAAGGAAATGTAACATCAAGAACAGCTTTTGAAATCATGCCGTTTGAAAACAGTTTGGTGGTGATTGCATTAAAAGGAGAGCAAATACTTGAAATGGTCGACTTTTTTATCGCTGAAAAGAAACCACATCCATTATCTGGAGTAACTTTTACAATTGATAAAAATAATGTTGGCAAAAATATTTTAGTTCAAGGGAATCCTATTCAAAAAGAGACCATTTATTATGTGGGAACCAATGATTATTTGTCTAATGGCGGAGACAACATGAATTTCTTTAAAAAAGGTGTTCAGAAATTTGATTTAGAATACAAATTACGAAATATCCTTATTGATTATTTTAAAGAAGTTGACACTATTCCTGTGATAAAAGATGTTAGAATTACGGTAGAATAAAAATAAGTATTAAGAGTTTAGACGCATTATTTAGTTTTAAACAATTGAAAGTAATTTTGAAAATATAAAGTTATAGCCCCGATTGAAGCGGCATCCCACGCTTTTTAGCGTGGATATAGCGTAAAGCGGGAAATAGCTCCAAAAAACATAAAATGAAAAGAAGAGAATTTATAGAGAAAACAGCTGCTGGTTCAGCTTTATTGAGTTTAGGTGTGTCATTAAGCAGTTTTGATATCTCTAAAACCAGACAATTGACGGTTTTACACACTAATGATGTTCACAGTTATATTGATCCATTTCCTGCGGATCACCCTAGAAATGCAAATATGGGCGGCGTGGCACGAAGAGCAGCTTTGATTGAAACGATCAGAAAAGAAAATCCAAATGTATTGTTGCTCGATGCAGGTGATATTTTTCAGGGAACGCCTTATTTTAATTATTACGGTGGAGAATTAGAGTTTAAGTTGATGAGTATGATGCAATATGATGCATCTACAATAGGAAATCATGATTTTGATAATGGTGTTGAAGGTTTACATGCGCAGATGCCCCACGCTAAATTTGAATTCCTGTCTGCCAATTATGATTTTAAAAATACTGTGATGGATGGTTTTGTAAAGCCATATAAAATATTCAATAAAAACGGAATAAAAGTGGGTGTTTTTGGGCTTGGAATCGAGCTTGCAGGATTGGTTGACAAAGGAATGTATAAGGAAACCGTGTACAATAATCCTGTCGAGACTGCTCAAGATATGGTTCGGATTTTAAAGAAAGAAAAGCAATGTGATATCGTGATTTGTTTGTCGCATTTAGGATACAAATACAAAGACGAGCCAAATAAGATTTGTGATTTAAAATTAGCCGAGCTGACCCAGGATATTGACTTAATCATTGGTGGTCATACTCATACTTTTTTGGACAAACCTACGGTTGCAAAGAATCTTGTGGGCAAAGAAGTTTTGGTAAATCAGGTAGGTTGCTACGGTATTAACTTAGGAAGAATAGATTTTTATGTAGATAATAATAAATCAAAAGCTTTTGAAGGAAAATCGATTATAGTGTAGCTATAACCGATTTTATTATTTGAAATAAACTTTAGTAGTTTGTTTTTTATCTTCATTTACATCTGCATTGAATCTTTCGGTATCAATGACAAATTTATAAAAAGCATAATAACTCATTACATACAAAACCATTCCCAATGGTCTAAAGTACGTTGGAGGTAAGTTAGATAAAAAACATTTCTCAATAAATACAGTAAAATACAGCGCTATAGATAATACTCCAAAGATTGACAGCCAAGGTGTATTTTTAGTTTCATTCATAAAATAATTAGACAAAACAACTGCTCCAAGAATAGATACCAAAATATTTTGGATTATTAAAGGATAATAACTCTCCTTTGGAATTTCATCCGAAATAGAAAGCAAATAAGAAAAAATAAAAATAAAAGGAATTACTGCTATTAGTATTGGTACAAAATCGCTGACCTTATTCAACTTTATAATATATAGTATGAGTAAAATTCGATGGATTACAATTCCGGCTAATCCTAACATTAAAAAAAGTAGTGATTCTGAAAGAATTAAAATACTAGTCAGCAGCAAAAAAAACCAACTTACAAAAAAAAGAATACTCCTCTCCTTAGAAGTAAACCAATAAAGACAAAGTATTAACAACGCCGTCAAAGGTCGAAATGCAAACAAAATTACTTTGAATGAAAATAATTCTGCCAAAACTTCGATAATTGCAAAAGAAAAAATTAAACCAACGATTGCGTTTCCTTGTGTAAAATTATAATTTTTTGTCAGTAGCTGCATTACTTTTATTAATTAAAGTGATAAAATCATCTTCCGAAATTATTGAAACATTTAATTTATTGGCTTTGTCTAATTTAGCGGGTCCCATATTATCACCAGCTATAACATAATCCGTTTTTGCCGAAATGGAACTTCCCACTTTTCCTCCATTATCTTCAATTGCTTTTTTCAAATCGTCTCTGGAAAATTTCTCAAATACTCCTGAAACAACAAACGTTTTGCCCGAAAGTTTTTCGGTAGCATTTGGATTTACCTTTTCAATAATTTCAAATTGTATTCCATATTTTTTAAGTCTTTCAATGATAATACTATTTTCCTGATTATCAAAAAAATCTAGTACACTTTGTGCAATTCGCTCACCAATTTCATCCACTAAAATCAAATCCATCAAAGTAGCCTGACGCAATGCATCGATACTTTTATAATGTTTAGCTAATTTTTTCGCTACTGTTTCACCAACGAAGCGTATTCCAAGTGCAAATAAAACCCGTTCAAAAGGAATATTCTTTGAATTCGCTACACCATTCACCAAATTTTCTGCAGATTTTTGAGCCATTCGCTCCAAAGGGCGAATTTGCTCAACTGTTAATTCATACAAATCGGCATAATTATGAACCAACCCGTTATTGAATAATAAGGTTACCGTTTCACCGCCAAGACCTTCAATATCCATTGCTTTCCTTGAAATAAAATGTTGGATTCTCCCAATAATTTGCGGCGGACAACCGTAAAAATTAGGACAATAATGATTGGCTTCACCTTCACTTCTTACCAATTCAGCATTGCATTCTGGACAATGAGTGATGTATTTTGTAGTCTCTGAAGTATCCAGACGCTTAGTCAAATCAACAGCAATAATTTTAGGAATAATCTCCCCTCCTTTTTCTACAAAAACGGTATCTCCAACACGAATATCCAATTTTTCGATTTGATCCGCATTATGCAAAGAAGCACGTTTAACAATAGTTCCGGCTAATTGCACAAGATTTAAATTTGCCACTGGAGTTATAGAACCTGTTCGTCCTACCTGATACGAAATAGAATTTAATTTTGTCGAAACCTGTTCTGATTTAAATTTATAGGCAATTGCCCAACGAGGTGATTTTGCAGTAAAACCCAATTCATCCTGATAGTGAAAAGAATTTACTTTTACTACTACACCATCGGTTTCATAAGGAAGATTATGCCTGTGAGTGTCCCAATAATCAATGAATTGAAAAACTTCATCCAAATTATGTGCCAGTTTGGCTTCTTTAGGAGCTTTAAATCCCCATTGCCTGGCCATTCCTAAGCCTTCAAATTGCGATTTAAAAGGCAAATTATTGCCAATTAAAAAATACAACAAACAATCCAATGGTCGTTTTGCAACTTCAGCACTATCCTGTAATTTTAAACTTCCAGAAGCAGTATTTCTCGGATTTGAGTAAGGTGTTTCACCTATTTCAATTAATTCCTGGTTCATCTTTTCGAAACCTGCAAATGGCAGAATTATTTCGCCACGAATATCAAATTTAGAAGGGAAATTTCCTTTTAATTTCAACGGAATTGATTTTATAGTTTTAATATTATTTGTTACATCGTCTCCCTGAAAACCGTCTCCACGCGTAACAGCACGTTTGAGAATTCCGTTTTCATAGGTAATGCTAATTGAAGCACCATCGTACTTTAATTCACAGGTATACGCTAGCGGGACATCGCCTAAGACCTTCTGAACTCGTTTTTCCCATTCGATTAATTCTTCCTTAGAATACGAATTATCAAGAGAATACATACGGTATTCATGCGTTACAGTCTGGAAGTTTTTCGTTATGGTTCCTCCTACACGTTGAGATGGTGAACTTTCGTCAAAATATTCCGGATACTGACTTTCAAGTTCTTGAAGTTGCTTTAATTTAAAATCAAATTCATAATCAGAAATTATAGGTTTATCTAACACATAGTAATTATAATTGTGTAAATTTAATTCCTCCCTTAATTTTTGAATCGTATTTTGAATATCCATAGAAAATAAAAATTGGCTATTTTAGTTTTTAAAAAGTGTACTAAAATAACCAATTTAAAAGAAATAACAATGCAATTATGATGCTATAATTGTATTTATTTGCTGGAATAAAAGTCCATCACTCAAAAACGAACCTTGTTGTATTAATTCAAAAATTGAAGTATTACGCTCTTCCGTAAACTCTTTTTTACCCACTTTCATTTCAATAGTATCCGTAAACATATTATCGCTAAGCCATTGCAATCCTTCTTTAGTCAAAAAATCAACTTCAGGCACCAATGATTTCAAAACAATCGATTGAACATGGGTATCAAAACAATGAAAGAGGAAAATATGATTTTTAGAAAAATGTTCTAAATAGGTTGCTTTTGAGAGAACACCTTCCCAAATTAAATCAGAAAAAACGTCTAACTCTTGTTCGGCCACTTCTGGTTTTGAAGCTTTAATTGTATCCCACTCTGCTCTATCAATAGCTTGAGTTGCTAAAAAAGTACTGAATTCCTGATTCAATTCTTCAAATTGCTCTTTTGTTAATCTTGAGTATTTCATTTATGCTAAATTTATTTCATCATCTTAATTATTTAAGATGCTCTTTATTTATGAATTAAAGAATCTGAAACAAGTTCAGACTAAACAAAAAAAATCCCGACTTCCATCGAGATTTAATTATATAAATTTATAAAAATTTATGCTTTTTCAGCAACAACTTCATAATCTAATTCAACAATAACATCTCTGTGTAAACGAACGCTGGCAGTATATTTACCAGTACGTTTAACAATTCCGCTTGTGATGAATTTTCTTTCGATTTGTTGTCCTCCTTTAGCTAAAGCTTCAGCGATATCAATATTGGTGATTGAACCAAATAATTTTTCACCACCTGCTTTCGCAAAAATCTTAATTTCGATAGCTTTCAAAGCTTCCGCCAATGCCTTTGCATCTGCTACCACTTTAGCTTCTTTGTGTGCTCTTTGTTTTAGGTTTTCAGCTAATACTTTCTTTGCAGAAGAAGTTGCTAAATGCGCGTGACCTTGTGGGATCAAAAAGTTACGACCATAACCATTTTTTACCGTTACAATATCATCTTTAAATCCTAAATTTTGAACGTCTTGTCTTAATATAAGTTCCATGTTGTTGTCCTTTGTTATAGAAGTTAGGTTTCTTATTTCAGAAAACCAACAACTGAGTTATTTTATTATTTTAGTAAATCAGCCACGTATGGCATTAAAGCAATGTGACGTGCTCTTTTCACTGCAACTGACACTTTTCTTTGGTATTTCAATGAAGTTCCAGTCAAACGACGAGGAAGAATTTTTCCTTGCTCATTAACGAATTTCAATAAGAAATCAGCATCTTTATAATCAATATATTTGATACCTGATTTTTTGAAACGACAATACTTTTTAGTTTTGTTAGTTTCTATGTTCAAAGGCGTAAGATATCTGATATCTCCGTCTTTTTTTCCTGAAGCCGATTGTTGTAATGTTGCCATGATAATTAAGCTTTTGTAGATTTTAATTTAGTTCTTCTTCTTTCAGCCCAAGAAATAGCATGTTTGTCAAGACTTACAGTCAAGAAACGCATTACTCTTTCATCACGTCTAAATTCAGTTTCAAAAGCAATAAGAACTTCTCCAGCTACTTTGAATTCGAATAAATGGTAAAAACCACTTTTTTTGTTTTGAATTTCGTAAGCCATTTTTTTAAGGCCCCAGTCTTCTTTCGACACCATTTCTGCTCCTCTACTAGTAAGAAAATCTTCAAATTTGCTTACTGTTTCCTTTACCTGAACTTCAGATAAAACGGGATTTAAAATGAAAACAGTTTCATAATGATTCATAAATATATATTTATTTGTTATTTTGGGTGCAAAAGTAACCATTAATTCTTAATAAACAAGTCTTCTTTCGTTTTATTCGATGTGTAGTAAAAAAATCGGCTCTATTAATTTTTTTTTAATAAAAAAGTATTACGTTTACGTAGCCAAATCTAAAATACAAAATTATGAAATTAAACTGTGTCGTGGTGGATGATAGTTCTATCCAGAGAATGATTATCGCTAAGTTAGTTAATAATCATCAGAATTTACATTTAATAGGTGATTTTTCTAATGCAATCGAAGCAAGAAGTTGTATGTCTATTCATAATGTGGATTTGATTTTTCTTGATATCGAGATGCCAGTAATTAACGGTTTTGATTTTCTAGATGGCTTAAAAGTAAAACCACAAATTATTTTTATCACTTCAAAGGCTGAATATGCAATGAAAGCTTTTGATTATGATGCCACTGATTACCTTCAGAAACCAATTGCAGTCGATAGATTCAATGCTTCGGTCAAAAGAGCTATAGATTTTTATTTACTTAAAAAGGACAATAAAGAAGAAGAAGGAGAGCATATTTTCATTAAAAGTAATTTAAAAAAACTAAAAATATTTACTTCTAAAATAAAATGGATTGAGGCGTTTGGTGATTATGTTAGAGTTGTCACCGAAGAAGACAGCAATTTAGTACTTTCTACCATGAAATCTTTTGAGAATGATTTATCAAAAGAAAAATTTGTCAGAGTACACAAGTCCTATATCATCAATATTGATAAAGTGGAACGTTTCAACAGCAAATACGCTGAAATTGGAATGACAAAAATTCCTTTGAGTCGCCATAAAAAAGAAGATTTAGTTCGAGCCCTTTCCTTTTCTTAATATCTTGTCATTAATAAAAATCTACATTCAACGTAACTTTAATCGCTCTGTACTGAGCAACAGCCTCAAAACTATTTAACATTTTCTGAATAGTTTTTTTTGTGTTTCCAATAGACGCATTTTGAGGGATTTTGATAATTATTGTTCGAATGTATTCATTTCTAATTCTACTGATAGCCGGTTCCTCCGGACCTAATACCGGCATATTCAGGTTTTGACTCATCACTTGATACAACCACATAGAACCTTCTTTTAATTTATCATAATCACGCTGTTTCAAAGTCAGTTTTATAATTCTGAAATACGGCGGGTATTTATAAATTTGCCGGTCATACAATTGCTCTTTATACATTCCCAAATAATCATTGTTAGTTACTTGTTGTATCGTATTATGATTGGTATTATAAGTTTGTATGATTACTTTTCCTTGTTTTTCAGAACGTCCAGCTCTTCCTGCAACTTGCGTCATCATCTGGAAACTTCTTTCGAAAGCTCTAAAGTCAGGATGAAATAACATATTATCTGCGTTCATGATTCCCACTAAACTTACGTTATCAAAATCCAATCCTTTAGCCAGCATTTGAGTTCCAACTAAGACATCTATTTCCCTATTTTTGAAACTATCAATGATTTTCTCAAAACCAAATTTTCCGCGCGTAGTATCCTGATCCATCCTTCCTATTTTTGAATTTGGAAAAATAGAAATCAATTCTTGTTCGATCTGTTCGGTTCCAAAGCCTTTTGTAGTCAAATCAACACTGGAACACGCGTGACAATGCGTAGGCTTAGCCATGCTATATCCGCAATAATGGCAGCGCAATTGATTTTTATTTTTATGGTACGTCAAACTCACATCGCATTGTAAACAGTGTGGCACATGACCGCAAGTGATGCATTCAATGATGGGAGAATAACCTCTTCTGTTTTGAAATAAAATTACTTGTTCTCCTAATGACAATGCGTTTGTAATTTCTTCAACTAAAACATCACTAAAATGTCCCGTCATTTTTTTACGAAAGTACTTGTCCTTCAAATCCACCAATTCGATGTTGGGCATCATCACGTTTCCAAAGCGCTTGAAAATTTCCACTAAACCAAATTTATGTGATGTGGCATTAAAATACGTTTCTATACTTGGCGTCGCTGAACCCAAAAGTACTTTTGCTTTATGCGAATGTGCCAACACTATAGCCGCATCGCGCGCATGATATCGCGGAGCCGGATCTACTTGTTTGAAGGTTTTTTCATGCTCTTCATCTACAATTATGAATCCCAAATCATGAAATGGCAAAAACAGAGCAGACCTTGCTCCTATTACCACTTGTGCTTTCTCAGATTTTTGCAAGACTTGATTCCAAACTTCAATTCGCTCATTATTGTTGTATTTCGAATGAAAAACAGCCACTTTATTTCCAAAATACGCTCTTAAACGTCCCACTAATTGAGTCGTCAAAGCGATTTCGGGCAATAAATAAAGGATTTGTTTTCCCGTTGCCAAATATCCTTCGATGAGTTTAATATAAATCTCAGTTTTTCCGCTGGAAGTTACCCCGTGCAACAAACACACTTCTTTATGAGTGAAACTTTCTTTAATTTCCTCGAAAGCCGTCTGTTGTGTTGCACTTAATCGTAATTCATCTTCTTTTATTTTCCCGTTGAAATTTACTCGGTCTTCTTGTAGAAAATAATCCTCAAAAATTTCTTTTTCGATTAACGCTTTTACAATCGCAGCAGAAGAATTAGCTTCCTCAATTAATTTTTTTACGGTAATGGGCTTTGCTTTACCTTGTGTCTTTTCAGTTGCGCACAATTGGAAATAACGCATTACGATTTCCTTTTGTTTATTGGCATTTTTCAATGTTTCCAATAACTCACTTAAGCCTTGATTGGATTCATATTTTGGATGTAAACGTACGTATCGAACTAATTTAGGTTTGTAACTTTCTTGAATTTCCTCCTGAAGCACTAAAATATTCTTATCAACCAGTTTTTGAATAACAGGGAAAATATTTTTTTTGTTTAAAATCGCAATAATATCTTGCACTTTTAATGAATTTTGCTGTTGCAAAGCTTCATAAACCAGAAACTCATCATCTGAAAGTAGGCTGGTATCGATAAACGAATCGGTTTTTTGAGAAATAAGGGTTTCGCTTTCCAGCAAAAGTGCACTTGGCATGGCGCCACGATACACATCCCCAATGGCACACATATAATAAGAAGCAATCCATTGCCAATGCGCAATTTGGATTTCGGTTACAATGGGTCTTTCATCGAGAATTTGATGAATTTCCTTGGCTTCGTATAATGCGGGTTTATTTTGATGAATTTCAATAACTAAAGCCGTATAAATTTTACTTTTTCCAAAAGGAACCGCAACCCGCATTCCTTTTTTGATGTAATGAAACTCCGCTTCGGAAACACTATAGGTAAAGGTTTTAGCTAGAGAAAGTGGTAAAATTACTTCGACGAAATGCATTTAATAGTAATTAAGAGTTGTGAGTTGTGAGTTATGCGTAGTTTTTTACTTTAAACTCATAACTCTTAATTTATAATTATTTTACTCTATTCCAAGTTTGTGTTCTTCCAAATAAGGCTACACCAATATATCCTCGAACTTTTAATTTATCATTTCCGTCCAAAGCTAAAAAGCATTTGTATTGTTTCCCCGTAGTTGGGTCAAGGATTTTTCCTGAATTGTATTCTTTACCATCTTTTTTTAGTCCTTTGATAATAACAAGGCCCATAACCGGTTTATTTTTCTCCGCGCCAGTACATTCCGTACACAAGCTTTTTTTCTTTTCGGCATCAATTATATCAACGATTTTACCGTAAATTTTACCGGAACGTTCGTAGATTTCAACAATAGATTTTGCTTTACCGGTTTCGTCGTCAATGGTTTTCCATTTTCCTAGAACAGTTTGATTTTGACCATAAAAAGCCATTGAAGCAAATAATGCCAGAATTGTGATAATTTTTTTCATTTCTTCTTTTTTTAGCCCTGATAGCAGTGGAAATCCTTTTCTTTTTTTCTTTAAAAAAGAAAAGATTAAAACGAATAGCAGGAAATAGCTCCTAATTTTAAACCTATTTTTAATTTAATACTTTACTCTTTTTTTGCTTTTAGTTTATTTACTGTGGCATTCAATTCAAATCCCAACAGCAATATCATACAGTTGATCCAAATATAAAACATCAAAATCAATAATGTTCCTATTGAGCCATATAATTCATTGTATTGTGAAAATTTTGTGACCCATATCCCAAAAAAATACGAATCTAAAATAATTAAAATGGTTGTAAACACTGAACCTATCGAGATAAATGCACGGTTTTTGTCGTGTTTTGTACCAAATTTGAAAAGTATCGAAGTGGTCATTAAAATCATCAAAATAACAAAAGCGTAACGGCCAATTACGATTAATTGAATTTGATCACTAAAGACTGTTTTTTGAATAAAAACTTCAAAAACTACGATTATTGCCACTGTGACTAATAACAGTAAGGACAGTAATAACGACATTCCCAATGCAACTACATACTGACGAACAAAACCTCTTTTGATAAGTACATGACGAGAGGTTTCAAAACCTCCTAAAATTCCGTTTAATCCATTTGCCATCAAGAAAATAGACAATATAAATCCCGAAGATAACAATCCGGAATCACTATTATTCAGAATATCGCTGATGATTTTGTAAATAGCATCATAAGTATTTGGTGGCACTCCGTCCTTAACAAACATCAAAAAATCTTCTTGAAAACCTTCAATAGGTATAAATGGAATTAAATTTAAAATAAATAATGCAAAAGGAAATAATGCCATGAAAAAACTAAACGCAATGGCACTGGCGTGATAAGTTAAAGCGCTTTCAATGATTCCAAGGCCATATATTTCGATCAAATCATACAAAGACAAACCTTCTAACCAAGGTAGTTTTATCTTTTTTAAACCAAACATAAGATTCCGTAAAATTGGAATTCTTCGTAGTTTCAATTCAATTTCTTTGCTCATAATGCTTTCAAACTCAAATCCATGTTAAAAACAGAATGCGTCAATGCGCCAGACGAAATATAATCTACGCCGCATTCCGCATAGTTCCGAATCGTATTTTCGTTAATATTTCCGGAGGATTCTGTCAAACATTTTGTACCTATTAAAGCTACTGCTTTTTTAGTATCCTCAAAATTAAAATTATCTATTAAAATCCTGTAAACTCCGTCGCTCTCCAGAATTTCTTTAATTTCATCCAGATTTCTGGCTTCCACAATTATTTTTAAATCCAGGTTGTTTTCTTTGAGATATGCTTTGGTTTTGGCTATCGCCAAAGTAATTCCGCCCGCAAAATCATTGTGATTGTCCTTAAGCATTATCATGTCATACAACGCAAAACGATGGTTTTCGCCTCCTCCAATTTTGACTGCCCATTTCTCACATGCTCTAAAACCTGGTGTTGTTTTACGAGTATCGAGAATTTTTGTATTTGTTCCTTCTAACAAACGAACATATTCTTTGGTTTTAGTAGCAATTGCTGACATTCTTTGCATTGAATTCAAAACTATACGTTCTGATTTCAAAATAGATTGCGAACTCCCAGAAACATGAAAAACAATATCTCCTTTTTTTACTGTAGTTCCATCTTCGATAAAAGTTTCAATCTGAAGGTTAGCGTCTAAATGCTTAAAAACCATTTTTGCAAAAGCTACACCAGCAATAATGCCGTCTTCTTTCACAAGTAGTTTTGCCTTTCCTGTTGCTGATGCCGGAATGCAAGCCAATGAACTGTAATCCCCTGGTCCAACATCTTCCCGAATGGCATTTTGTATCAATATCTCTAACTCGTTTTTGAACTGTATATCGCTAATCATTTTTATAGGAAATTTATAGAATGCTAAAGTAATGCATATTTTGTGGAATTGAAAATTTACGAACTGGCATCTTTAGAAAAAGTAACAAACGGATCTATTTTATTTACTAAACTACAACCCAAAATCAGAATCTGTGGCTTCATTCCGTTAGTAAACAAGGATATAAAACAAATAATATTTTCTGATTTTTAGACAGGAAAAAACCACCATCAATTTTATCTCAAATTCGTGGATTTCAAGGTAAAAAGTAAAGATTTGGCAGATTTAATCCAAACAAGTTTACACGAAATCAATAATTTTTATTTAGGCATTTATTATTTAAAATCTTATATTTGAAAATAGTAATCAAATCAATATTTATGAAATCTTTTTTAAGCCTTTTTTTTGTAACAGCATTACTTTTCACTTCTTGTAAAAAAGAAGTAGAAACATCAAATACCACTCCAACAAATGTAGTTCCTTTTACTGAGGTTGGCAGACAAATGCAAAGTCAGTCGCAAACTGCCACCCAACAACAACAAAATACAAATACGCAGCCAACAACCGTAGCAGCTGGAATGAATCCGGCGCATGGACAAGCGGGTCATCGTTGCGATATAGCTGTCGGCGAACCATTAAGCGCTCCGGCTACTACAAATGCTTCAGCAACTCCAGAACAAAACACAGCTGTTCCTGCGAACACAGTAACTACAACTCAACCGGAAACAATGCCTACCGCTGAAGGCATGAATCCGCCACACGGACAAACGAATCATCGCTGTGATATTGCTGTTGGTGCTCCGTTGCCAAAATAATTAGGTATAAATCCTAAAAAGTTGACGCTACTTTTAGTTTTTAAATCTTAAATATTGCATTTAATAAAAACATTAATTAGCACTAAATAATTTCCTATACCCATTATTATGGAACCAATTTTAATTTTTGATTTTAATTTAAAAAGTGACTTAAACAATTGGAAAATTGTAAACGACGCTGTGATGGGCGGGAAATCTCAAAGTAAATTCTATCTGAATTCCGATGGATTTGGAACTTTTGAAGGCAGCGTTTCGTTAGAAAATAATGGCGGATTTTGTTCCGTAAAATATGTTTGTGAACCAATTGATTTGACAGATGCTAAACACATTTCTATCCGTCTTAAAGGTGATGGTAAACAATACCAATTCAGAGTTAAGCCCAATCAAACTGATTCCCATTCGTATGTATCTCCTTTTCAAACTACTACAGATTGGCAAACTGTAGAAATTCCAATTAGCGAATTATATCCTGCTTTCAGAGGACAAAAACTAGATCTACCTAATTATGACGGTTCTAATTTAGAGGAAATTGCTTTCCTTGTAGGTAATAAACAAAAGGAAACATTTCAGTTACTAATTGATAGCATCGAGGTGAAATAAATATTATCTTAGTTTTCTTTATACAAACTTAAAGTCAAATTATCAATTTCCATCAATGAGAATATGCTTTGAAACTGTTAATTTTTCTATCTTCGCGCCTCTGAAATTCAACAAAAATGAACATTAAATTGATTGCTATCGGTAAAACTGATAACATAGCCTTACAATCTTTAATAGACGATTATATGAAGCGGTTGTCTTTTTACATTAAGTTCGACTTAGATATTATTCCTGATATCAAGAACGTAAAAAACTTATCCGAAAGTCAACAAAAAGAGAAAGAAGGCGAGCTGATTTTGGCGAAAATTACACCAACGGACCAACTTGTTTTGTTGGACGAAAACGGAAAAAATTTTTCCAGTGTAGGATTTTCAGAAGAATTACAGAAGAAAATGAACTCCGGAGTAAAGACATTAGTTTTCGTAATTGGTGGTCCTTATGGATTTTCAGATGCCGTTTATGCCAAAGCACAAGGCAAAATATCACTGTCTTTAATGACTTTTTCGCATCAAATGGTGCGGTTATTCTTTATAGAGCAATTGTACCGCGGCTTCACGATTTTAAGAAACGAACCTTATCATCATCAGTAAAATTGAGTGTTTAATAATTAATCTCAGTTCTCAGTTGATTTGATTAAAAAATAAACTCTTCCTGTTTTATATTAAATTCCGATGAAGGCAACTTTAAACTATTTATGAAAATTTTATCTTGAATGTAACTTCCAAAATTCAAGTTTTTATTAAAGCAAAAAATGTATTGGCTGGATTTGTTATGTGGTGCTTTATTAAAATAGGCTTGCAGTTCTTCTTGTTTTACCACAATATCATCTACTAAAATTTCATTGTTTTTGGTAAAAAAGACAACAACTCCTGACTTTGGTTTTTCCATTTTGTAATACACATTTGTAAAAGGAATAAAGGCGAGATTTTTACCAATCGTATCGGCGTAAGAATAATAATTTTCGGCCTTTTCATTCTTGTGTGCTTTTTCTTCACGCTTTTTTTGTTGCAA
Source organism: Flavobacterium sp. DSP2-3-1 (assembly GCF_049896865.1). Lineage (NCBI taxonomy): Bacteria > Pseudomonadati > Bacteroidota > Flavobacteriia > Flavobacteriales > Flavobacteriaceae > Flavobacterium > Flavobacterium sp. DSP2-3-1. The sequence continues at coordinate 252,719 of NZ_JAFCVD010000003.1, forward strand.
TTTCATGATTTCCGGAATTGTAAGTCGCAACGGCAAACGTTTGTCTACATTTAGAATCCAATTGGTAGAAATAATACTGTTTTTTCGGTTTACTTCTGCCAGCGTATCTTTACCTTTTGTCCTAAAAAAAATATAGATTGGCGAAAGATCCACAACATTTTTGACAATTGTTGTGTTAGCTTTTGGCAATAAAACAGCCTCTTTGTTTCCACAAGAGAATACAGTAAATAGAACAATCAGAGTAAAATATTTCATCGTTATAAATTGATTTTATTGAATAATGTGACGCATTCCACAGCTTCTTTTACATCGTGAACACGCAGGATTTTTGCTCCTTTAATCAATGCCAGAGTATTCAAAACCGTAGTTCCGTTTAGCGAATTTTCTATTGTAGTGTCAATCGTTTTATAAATCATGGATTTTCTTGAAATCCCAACAAGAAGTGGCAACTCAAGCATGTTAAACAATTCCATTTTTTGAAATACTTCGTAATTTTGAGCTATTGTTTTAGCAAAGCCAAAGCCCGGATCGATGATTAAATCATTAATTCCAAAACTTCTGGCCAGCGCTATTTTTTCAGAAAAATAGAACAACATTTCTTTTACAATATCATCGTAGTCAGTGAGTGTTTGCATCGTTTGCGGGTTTCCTCGCATGTGCATCATAATATACGGAACATTGTATTTTGCTATTGTCTCCAGCATTTTATCATCCAGATTTCCGGCTGCAATATCGTTGATGATAGCTGCACCGCTTTCAATCGAAGCTCTGGCCACTTCACTTCTAAACGTGTCAATCGAGATTATTATTTCTGGAAAATGCTTTAGAATCAAATCAACAACAGGAACAATTCTCGAAATTTCTTCTTGTTCCGAGACAAATTCTGCATTTGGTTTGCTAGAATAAGCCCCAATGTCTATAAAAGTTGCGCCATCAAGTAGCATTTTTTCAACTTGAGATAATATTTCAGTTTCATTTTTATACTTTCCACCATCAAAAAAAGAGTTTGGAGTCACATTCAAAATCCCCATTACTTTGGGAGTTGATAAGTCAACAAGTAATCCTTTGCAGTTAATCGTCATTCGTTTACAGTTTTAAAGACTTCAAAATTCTACATTCAAAAAAATTATCTTATTTTTGAAAAAATTTGAATACAAATATACACCAATAATGAAGAATACTTCAAATGAATATGATACTGTAATTACGATTTGTCGAGCGCTGTTTATCAACAAAATGAAAGATTACGGATGTGCTTGGCGCATTTTAAGATTACCTTCATTGACAGACCAAATCTACATTAAAGCCCAAAGAATTAGAAGCTTACAAGAGAACGAAGTTCGCAAAATTGATGAAGATGAAACGGGCGAATTTATCGGGATTATCAACTATTCCATCATGGCGTTGATTCAATTGGAATTAGGCGTTGCGGACCAACCCGATTTAGAAGTTGCAAAAGCAACTGAATTGTACGATGCTAAAATCAAATTGACCAAAAATTTAATGGAAGATAAAAATCATGATTATGGAGAAGCTTGGCGAGAAATGCGTGTGAGTTCACTGACAGATTTGATTTTGCAAAAACTACTTCGTGTCAAACAAATTGAAGACAATAAAGGAAAAACATTAGTTTCTGAAGGAATCGATGCTAACTATCAGGATATGATAAATTATTCGGTTTTTGCCTTGATTCTAATGGGTTTTGGAAATAATTAATTAAAAGCAATAACAAAACATGAAAAATATAATTACTCAATTTTCTAGAATTTTCGTTGGAATTCTATTTATTATCTCTGGATTAATCAAGCTGAATGACCCAATTGGGTTCTCTTATAAATTAGCGGAATATTTCAGTGAACCCGTTTTCAACATGCCCTTCTTCATTCCATTTGCTTTGGGAATTGCCTTATTTTTAGTAATTCTAGAAGTAGTTTTGGGAATTATGCTGCTCATTGGTTACAAGACAAAATTTACTGTTTGGAGTTTATTAATCTTGATTGTATTATTTACTTTCCTAACTTTTTATTCTGCTTATTTTAATGTGGTAAAAGATTGTGGTTGCTTTGGCGACGCATTAAAACTGACACCTTGGCAATCTTTCACTAAAGATATCGTTTTACTTTTCTTTATTCTGATATTATTTTTTAATCAAAAATTAGTAAAACCGTTGTTTAGTAATAGCTTACAAAACATAGTTATTTACGCTAGTATCGTTTTATCCTCGCTTACGGGAGTTTGGGTATTGAACCATTTACCTTTAATCGATTTCCGACCTTATAAAGTAGGGAACAATATTCAAAAAGGAATGCGAATTCCCGACGGAGCTGAGAAATCGGTAGTGGAAATGGTATTTATTTACAAAGTTGGCGGTGTCAACAAAGAATTTACTGAAAAAGAGTTAATGGCAATTCCTGAAGGTGCTGTATTTGTTGACCGAAAAGACAAAGTCATCACGGAAGGGTACGTTCCTCCCATTCATGATTTTACAATGGAAAAAGACGGCTCCGATTATAAAGAGGAATTTTTAGCAGAACCAAAATTGATGTTAATAACCGCTTATGATTTGGTTAAAGCAGATCACAGTGGAATGGCAAAAATGGAAAAGTTAAATCAAGAAGCTAAAGAAAAAGGTTATAAAGTAGTTGGTATGACTGCATCTTCAGCAGAAGAAATAGCTGCTGCAAAAAAACAATTTAAATTGACATTTGACTTCTATTTTTGTGATGCTATTACCGTAAAAACGATTGAAAGAGCCAATCCAAGTATTATTTTGATTGAAAAAGGAACGATACAACAAAAGGTACATCACAATGATATTGATGATTTAAAATTTTAAAAAAATTATATTGTTTAAAGTCGTGAAGCCCGAATGGACACCTTTACGACTTTGGACTTAAAAGAAATGATAAATGCTTTCGATTATTTTTAGACTATAACGTTATTGCTTTGTAATTTTCGGAAAATGCTTTCAAAATTACTTCTTACTAACAACGCATTCAAATTGTTTGTTTAACTTTGTTAAAAACAAATTGAAAATGAAAAGAATAATAGCATTACTGATTGCGTTTGCAACATTCTCTTGCACCTCAAGTACAGAAAAAACTGAATTCTCTAAAGAAGCTTTATCAGAAACCCTTTTGGCCACTGACGGGAGCCAAGTCGCTTTTCAGGATATCCTAAAAAAATATAAAGGAAAAACCTTGGTAATAGAAGTTTGGGCTTCATGGTGTGGAGATTGTGTAAAAGCAATGCCCAAACTAAAAGAATTACAAGCTAATAATCCTGAAGTCGCCTACTTATTTATTTCGATGGATAAAACCGCCGATAAATGGAAAGCTGGAATTGAAAAACACCAATTAAAAGGAGGTCATTTTATGGCAAATGACCAAATGAAAGGTGTATTTGCTAAAGCCGTAGACGTAGACTGGATTCCAAGATACATCATTGTGGATAAAAATGGCAATATTATTTTATACCGCGCCATAGAAACCGATTTTGATAAAATCAATAAGACCCTTAAAGATTTAAAATAATACATTCAATTGTTCAATTACAATTTTAAATAACATAGCCAAAAACTAAATATAACCCAATTAAAATGAGAAAGAAGATTGTTGCCGGAAACTGGAAAATGCATAAAAATGCAGAGCAAACAGAGGATTTATTAAATGAATTGATAGCGAAAATTCCAACAGACACAGCTGTTCAAGTTATTGTAGCTCCTACTTTTATAAACTTGGCTTCCGCTGTTGATCATTTAGAATTTACTAATATTGACGTAGCTGCACAGAACGTTCATGAAGCAGAAGGTGGCGCTTTTACAGGCGAAATTTCAGCTGATATGCTTAAAAGCGTTGGTGTAGATATTGTAATTCTGGGACATTCAGAACGCAGAGCAATCTTTCATGAAACGGATGCTTTAATTGCTAACAAAGTAAATACAGCTTTGGAACATGACATGAGAGTTATTTTTTGTTTTGGAGAAGAGTTAAAAGACCGTCAATCAAAAAATCATTTTAACGTAGTAGAAAATCAGTTAAGAGACGGTTTATTTCATATTGAAGCAAAAGACTGGGATAATATTGTTTTAGCTTACGAACCAGTTTGGGCAATAGGAACCGGAGAAACAGCTTCACCAGAACAAGCGCAGGAAATGCATGAATTTATCAGAGAAACAGTTCGTAAAGCATATGGAAGCGAGATTGCAGAAAATGTATCTATTCTTTATGGCGGAAGTGTAAAACCGGATAATGCAAAAGAAATATTCTCAAAACCTGATGTAGACGGTGGTCTTATCGGCGGTGCTGCGCTTAAAGCTGATGATTTTGTTGCGATTGTCAATGCTATTTAAATATCATTTTTAAACTTTATAAACAAAGCGATGATTTATTTCATCGCTTTTTTTTTAAATTCCTATTTCCACCTGAAAACGTACATACCAATTATTTTTTGTGCTTCCGTCAAAATAATTTAAAGCATCAAAAGTCAATTCACTTTGCAACTTAAAAGTATGTTCCCAAACATATTTGGTTAAACCAATAGTGTACTGTTTAGCATTTGGAGCCAAAGTCCGGATATCCGCTCCTACTTTTTGAGTGGAATATCTGCCGATAATTTCATAATTGGAAGGAAAATTATAACTCAATTGATGATCAAATCCGTTACCAACAAAAGCAAAATTAGATTGTGAAATATCATATGGATTTATCGTAACGGCATTTCTTGAAGTAGTTCTCGACATATAACTTGACATGGCGGCCCAACCGTTGTATTTAACCAAAACATCCAGCATCAATGATTTCATAGTACGAGATTCGAATAAATCATTCCCTAATTGACCTTGAGTTCTTTTGGCGTGATTATTTTGCTGAAAAGCTCCTGAAAGCATTAATTTTGGCTTTTTTTCTCTTACAATATCCCCTTCAAAATAGGTTCCGTCTCTTGAAAACGCTCCAAACGGTAACAACTCTACCTTACCAGTTAAGGCAACACCTGCATCTGTATTCCCCGTAATATTTCGACCTTCTCCTGTTGAAATAGCTGTTTTAAAATTATAGGAAAATTTCTCTTGAAATTCGTTCATATTGTGAACTTGAAAACCAAAATCCCTATCAATTGTAAATTTGGCATTGTTAATCGATCGGTCCGTTAACTGTAATCCGCCTGAAGAATTCACACGCTGGCGATTTCCTGGTAATTTTGTTTGTCCAAAACTGATATTCCAGTGTCTGTTAGGTCTGTAAAAAACAACTGCATCTCTGATAATATTTATGTTCTCACCTTCTCTAATTTCACCAACATCGCCCGGAGCAAATGACAATTGAACTGCATATAAAAATTTTGGACTTCCCACATACCCGTCTAATCGCAAACGTAATCTTCGGATTTGTCCATCGTAAGCGCCTTTTTCATCCTCATTTTCATAATAAGTTAATCTGTTTTGCATTCGAAAACGAATATTTAATTGGTAGAGACTGTCAGGTGAAGTTATTCCAATTCCTTTACCAAAACTATAATAAGGAAGTGCCGATAATTTTAAATCATTATCCTGTTTGTTTTGTTTTATATTAACTTGAGCAATACTGGTAAAACTGGATAGAAAAATAAAAAATAAAATAATTTTTTTCATTGTAAAGTTGTGTGTTAACGGTGCAAATGTAAAATAAAATTTGATTTACAAATGCGGTTTAAATAGTGATTGTTACCTTTGCAAAAAAAATAAGCATGTCAAACATTTATATTGGGTATCATTTTACTGTTACTCCAAAAGAATTAGGCTCTGAAATACTAATTGCAGAGTTGGGCGAAAAAGCCTTCGAAAGTTTCACAGAAACTGAAACAGGGATTTCGGCTTTTGTTCAAAAGGATTTATGGGATGAAACTATTTTAGAAGATATTCACATTTTACAATCCAAAGAGTTTACGATTGATTATACTTTTGAAGAAATTAACCAAGTAAACTGGAATGAAGAATGGGAAAAGAATTTTGAAGCCATTGATGTAGAGGGAAATTGTCACGTACGTGCTCCTTTTCACCCAAAAACGAATGCCGAATTTGATATCGTTATCGAGCCAAAAATGAGTTTTGGAACAGGTCATCATGAGACTACACACATGATGATTCAGCATTTGTTGGAAATGGATGTTACCGGAATGAAAACCCTTGATATGGGATGCGGAACTGCCATTTTAGCGATTCTTGCAGAGATGAAAGGTGCCCAACCAATTGATGCTATTGACATTGACAATTGGTGTTATTTAAACTCCATTGAAAATGCCGAACGCAATAATTGCAAACATATTACAGTTTATGAAGGTGAAGCTGGATTACTAGAAGGCAAAAAATACGATTTAATTATTGCCAACATTAACAGGAATATTTTGTTGAACGATATGCAAAATTACGTAGACAGTTTAAATTCTAATGGAACACTACTTCTAAGCGGGTTTTATCACGAAGATATACCATTTATAGACTCTTCGTGCGCCGAAAAAGGCCTTACGTATGTTAAAAAATTTGAAAGAAACAATTGGGTATCTTTAAAATTCGTAAATTAGTGGTATTATTTTTTTATTAATTACGAAAGTACAAAAACGTACAAAATGAGTACTAAAGAAAAAGTAAGAGAGAGAGTCAGTGTAAAAGAGTCCGCGAGTTTAAACAACGAAATCATTGTTTATAATGATGATGAAAATACTTTTGATCATGTCATTGAAACTTTAATTCGCGTTTGTAATCACACTCCGGAACAAGCCGAACAATGTTCATTAATTGTGCATTATAATGGTAAATGTACCGTCAAAACGGGTCCTTACGACAAATTGAAACCACAATGCACCCAATTATTAGAAGCAGGATTGAATGCAGAAATAATTTAAGAAGAATAAGGACTTCCCATTGAGAAATAAATTACTGTGAATAATTCAAAAACATTCTCTTTTATTCTATATTTGAGTAATATAAAGTGTTTTTATGGAAGAATATGGTAAAATTTTAGTTTTTGTGATGCCCGTCTTTTTGATATTGATTATCATCGAGAAAATTTATGGGCATTACAAAGGGGAAGATACGTCACCTAACATGGATTCTGTTTCCAGCGTGAGCTCTGGAATGGTGAACTCGATGAAAGATGTTTTGGGACTTAGCATTACTTTGGTTTCCTACAATTGGATTGTCTCGAAAATAGCATTATTCGATCTTGAGGCTAACATTTTCACCTATTTTATTGGATTTATTGCTATAGATTTTTATGGCTATTGGAGTCATCGTTGGTCTCATCAAATTAATTTTTTATGGAACAAACATGCTATTCATCATAGTAGTGAGGAATTCAATCTGGCCTGTGCCCTACGCCAACCTATTTCCAGTTTTGTCAATCTATTTACCTTTTTATTAATTCCGGCTGCTCTTTTAGGAGTTCCCTCCAAAGTAATTGCAATAACGTTGCCGATTCATTTATTCCTCCAATTCTGGTATCACACCAAGCACATAAAGAAAATTGGTTTTCTGGAAAACATACTGGTTTCGCCATCACATCACAGGGTTCATCATGCCATTAACCCAGAATATATGGACAAGAATCATTCACAGATATTCATCATTTGGGATAAATTGTTTGGTACTTTTCAAGCGGAATTAGAAACTGTTCCACCAGTTTTTGGAATCACGAGACCAGCGAGAACCTGGAATCCCATTAGGATTAATTTTCAGCATTTATGGTTGCTGATTACAGATTCTTGGCGCGCGGAAAACTGGAAAGACAAGTTTACCATTTGGTTTAAACCAACAGGTTGGCGTCCAGAAAATTTTGAAGAGAGATATCCCGTAACCAAAATTACCGATGTTTTTGATTTTGAAAAATATGGAGTTCAACATTCTAAAAAACTGATGTACTGGTCCTTATTTCAAGCTATCATTACGTTGTTACTTGTAAGTTACATGTATAATTCCATTGCCATAATAGGTTTGCCAAATGTATTTATTTACGGCGCATTCATCTTCCTGACCGTTTACAGTTACACAGAACTGATGGACACCCGTAAAATTTCTGTATTCTGGGAAAGTATTCGTTTTGCATTCGGAATTGGACTAATCTTCTATTTTGGAGGTTGGTTTGGCATGGATCAACTCTTTCCTTTTGCGAGTTATGTTGTTGCAGTTTATCTGATCTTGTCATTGATTGTAACTATATATTTTGTCAGTATTAATTTCGAAAAAGAAAAAATGATTGTAACGCAATCTTAAAAACAACATATGAAAAGCAACGTACTATTAAATAGTTTTATCGGATTTAGTCTCGTTTATATTTCGTTTATATTTTTTGGGAATGAAAATACAGCTTGGTTTTTAAAACCTTTTTTGTTGCCATTTTTACTTTTAGCTGTTTATTTTCAAGAAACGTTCTCTACTAAGAAAATTCTATTATCCGCTTTGACTTTGTCATGGGTAGGTGATATTATTTTGATGTTCGCTGACAAAGGAGAATTGTATTTTATAGCAGGATTGATTGCCTTTCTACTTTCGCATATTTCCTACATAATACTATTCAGCAAACAATTAAAGATTAATTTAAAAAAAAGTAAAATCATTTTTTGGGTTGGAGTTACCGCAATTGCCTTCTATTTAATAGTAATAATGCTGATTTTACTGCCAAGTCTGGGTGATTTAAAAATTCCTGTTTTTGTTTATGCGCTGACAATTTCAATTATGTTATTGTTTGCGCTCAAAGGATTCTTAAACTGGCAAAAACCTGCCAATAGCTATATTTTAATTGGAGCTATCGTTTTTGTAGCTTCTGATAGTCTTTTGGCCTTTGATAAATTCTATGCGCCGTTGCAATACAGTTCCTTACTGATTATGGCTACCTATTTGCTTGCGCAGTATTTGATTGTCATTGGGATTTTAAAATTAAACAAAAAAAAGTAGCATCTTCATACGAAAACGCTACTTTGATTTAAGCTATTTTTCGATTAATGAGGTAATTTACTTTTTAATAATCCGTATAAATAAGTTCCCAAAAGTGCGCCAAAAAGCACTATTGAAACAGTCCAAAAACCGGCACCCAACAAGATAAATATAGGACCCGGGCAAGAACCGACCAAAGCCCATCCCAATCCAAAAAACAATCCACCAATCCAGTATCGTGCAGATCCTTTTTCTTTATCCGGAATTTCAATCGATTCTCCTTTAATGTCTTTTATGTTATTTCTTTTTATGATTTGAATACCAATAATTCCTGTCAAAATAGCCACAGAAATAATTCCGAACATGTGAAACGACTGAAATTGAAACATTTCATAAATGCGATACCAAGAAACAGCTTCAGATTTGGTTAGAACAATTCCAAAAATAAATCCAACCAATATATATTTTAGTATATTTTTCATGCTTTATATTTTAAATTTTTAAATAATTAGAGCTTATCTATTTTCTACTTTACAATTAATGGCAATAAAAAATGTACCATTATCAACCCACCGATAAAAAATCCGATAACTGCTTTTAAAGAAGGAATTTGTAAATTACTCAAACCTGAAATTGCATGTCCAGAAGTACAACCACCGGCATAACGAGAACCAAAACCTATCAAAACACCACCAATAAGCAGTATGAAAATACTTTTTGGTGATTGTAAAATTGATGTTCCAAAAAGAGCGTCCGGCAATAATTTTCCGTTTGGAGCTTCAATACCAAGTTGTGCTAATTGTGCAATTGTCTGTGGATTAATAGCCACATTTGAAGCATCACTCATAAAATGAACGGCAACAAAACCACCTAACATAGCTCCTAGAACGACTACTAAATTCCACCGTTGTGCTTTCCAATCAAAATCAAAAAAGGCTACTCGTTTTCCTAAACCAGCCATTGAACACAATGAACGCAAGTTAGAAGACATCCCGAACGACTTTCCAAAATAAATCAAAGAAAGCATAATCATACCAATCAAAAACCCAGAAAAATACCAGGACCATGTTTGAAAAATAATATCCATATTGTTTTTTTGTGTAAAGATAAGAAGCATTTTACGAAATTTTGGAAGAAATAGTTCTGACAGTTAAAAAGTGCGAATTCAAATTATTACGGGAACACGCTGTAAGGTTTAAAGTTCTGTTTATATTTGTATTATTTAAATTACATGGTATTGTAATTGCTATTTTAAACTTTACCTGTAAAATTATTTTAAATATGAAAAAATCAATCCTTTTTATTGCATTACTAATTGGAGTAACATCTTGCTCCAGTACACAATCAACTATAAAAAACACAGATGATAAAGCGCCAAATCTTACTCTTTCAAAAGACAATACTTTTGTGATTACCGAATACAGTAAAGACAAAAAATATGGCTACGACAAAGATTACCCAATCAATATTTTCTTTAACAACACCGAAAATGAAACAATAAATCAAGTTCGGTTTTTGAATGCGTTAGCGGGTCCCAACGGTGAAAATATCACATTTTCTAAACTGGAAAGCTGTTGCCCGTTTCCAACAAAAAGAAGCGAGTTGGGTGCAGGATTTTTGGATGTTTATGAATTAAAATGGGTGGGGCAGAAAAAACCAGTTATACTATATTTAAACATCTATGAAAAAGGAGTTTTGATGGTTCCATTGGGACTTTCATTGAAAAAATAATAGATTTTAGAATACCCTAACATCCTTGTAAACCAAATCCGTAGCCCTGATGGAAGGGAAAATCCTCCCGTTTTTTAGGGAGATTGTAACGGACAGCAGGAAACAGCTCCTAAAAAAAAGTTAATGCGGGAAATTATTTGGAAATCGTAAATCGTAAATCGCAAATCATAACTACCTTTGCACCTTTAAAAAATCATATTATGAACCTACAACATATTCCACAAATCAAATATACTGACAGTGGCAACTTCTTCCTACTTGCAGGGCCTTGCGCCATTGAAGGTGAAGAAATGGCGATGCGAATTGCCGAAAAATTAGTTGGTATTACTGAAAATTTACAAATCCCTTTCGTTTTTAAGGGTTCTTTCAAGAAAGCAAACCGTTCTAGAATTGACAGTTTTTCAGGAATTGGAGACGAGAAAGCATTAAAAATCCTTAGAAAAGTTTCGGAAACTTTTAAAGTTCCCACTGTTACGGATATTCATACCAATGAAGATGCGGATATGGCGGCTCAATATATTGATGTGTTGCAAATTCCAGCTTTTTTAGTGCGTCAGACGGATTTAGTTATGGCTGCTGCCAATACAGGAAAAGTAGTCAACTTGAAAAAAGGACAATTCATGAGCCCTGAAAGCATGAAACATGCTGTTCAAAAAGTATTGGATTGTCACAATGAAAACGTGATGGTTACAGATAGAGGAACGATGTTTGGCTACCAAGACATGATTGTTGATTTTAGAGGAATTCCTACGATGCAACAATACGCTACCACTGTTCTTGATGTTACGCACTCCTTGCAACAACCCAACCAAACGGCTGGTGTAACTGGTGGAAGGCCTGATATGATTGAAACTATTGCCAAAGCTGGTATTGCGGTAGGCGTGGATGGAATCTTTATAGAAACCCATTTTGATCCTGCTAACGCAAAAAGCGATGGTGCTAATATGTTGCATTTGGATTATTTTGAATCCTTAATGACCAAATTAGTTGCAATTAGAAAAACAATAAATACATTTTAAATTTAGGCCCCCAATTCATTGAAACATTTTTTATTATATTCCGCATTCCTTACTATTATATTTACCAATAACACAATTGCACAGGAAACTACAGAAATTCGAGGTAAATATTCAACTCATAACAAAGGGAAATTTTTTATTTCGTGGGGAGGAAACAGAGACAGTTACTCCAAATCAGACATAACTTTTCAAGGTAAAGATTACGATTTTACCTTAGAAAATGTTCAAGCACACGACAAACCAAAAGGCTGGCATGTAGACTACATCAATCCAGCCCGTATGACCATACCGCAGACTAATTTTAGAATGGGGTATTTCATGAACGATCATTACAGTTTTGCTATAGGCGTAGATCACATGAAATATGTGATGTCACAAAATAAGGCCGTTGACATCAATGGGTATTATCCAAATCCGGGATCTTATGATGAGTTATTGGGCAATAATCAAGTGCTTCTGACTGAAGAATTTCTTAAGTACGAACACACTGATGGTTTAAATTATGTAAATACTGAGTTATCAAGACATGATGATATTTCGTCTATTTTCAAAATTGGAAATACCGACAAAATTCAAGTTAATCTAACAGAGGGTGTTGGTTTTGGATTATTATACCCAAAAACAAACACAACTTTGTTAGGAAAAGAACGTCACGATGACTTTCATGTTTCAGGTTATGGAACTTCATTAAAAGCAGGTTTAAATGTTACTTTTTTCAAACACTTTTACATTCAAGGAGAGCTGAAAGGTGGCTATATTAATATGCAGGACATACGAACTACCGAAAATGCCGAAGATAGTGCCTCACAGGATTTTTTCTTTTTTCAGAAAATCATTGCCGCGGGAGGAATTTTTAGAATTTAATTCACTCATTGTCAAAAATTATTAAAGCTGTCATTTCTGATGGCTTTTTTTATGAATTTCACTTAAAATAAATCAAAAAGTATAAAATTAACAAGATTTGAATTGTTTGATTTTTTTTCTTTATTTAAATTTTAATTAGTTAAATTTAACCATCGAATTTGTTTATTTTAAGTTGAATAATGTTAACACCAAAAAGTTCTTTAAAATTATAAATGGCCAAAAATAACACCATTATATCTTCTTTAAAAACGGACTATCACTTTGATAATTTCTTTAATATCTCAGCTGATTTTATCTGCATTGCAGGATTTGATGGCTATTTCAAAAGAATAAATCCTGCTGTTTCAAAATTATTAGGCTTTACGGAAGAAGAACTATATTCCAGACCAATCAGCAGTTTTATTTACACCGCCGACCTTCAAATTACCATAAAAACAAGGGAAGAAGTATACAAAAATAAACCTCTTTTGAATTTCGAAAACCGTTATTTAACTAAAAGCGGGGAGATTGTCTGGTTGTCATGGACATCAATGCCTGTGGAATCCGAGAAATTAGTGTACGCCATTGCCAAGAACATCACGCATAAAAAAAGAGTTGAAGAAGAACGAAATTTACTTCTTACAAATCTTACACAAATCAATAAGGAACTTACGCTTTTGTCTCATAAAACTTCACATGATTTAAAGTCTCCCATAAATAATATGCTTTCTGTTTTCAGCCTTATTGATGTTTCAAAAATTAATGATCCAGAAACGTTAGAGTTAATAGAAATTCTTAAATTAACCAGTGAAAACTTAAAACAAACTTTAAATGATTCTATCGATAAATTAGTTGAAAATGAGAGTATCAATACTCAAATAGAAGAAATAAATTTAAATGAATCCCTTCACGAAGTCCTTGCCTCTATAAATTCTTTGGTAAGAGATTCAAGAGCAATTATTGATATTGACTTTTCAGCTTTTGAACAAGTTATTTTTAACAAAGCATACATCAAAAGTATTTTTTTAAATTTACTCACTAATTCCATTAAATATACAAAACCGCATCAAGCACCCGTTATTACCATCCAATCCAGAAAAGTCAACGGAGTGAACCAATTAATTTTTTCTGATAATGGACTTGGTTTTGATATGGAAAAAGTTAAAGATAAGATTTTTGGATTGTACGAAAAATTTCATAGCAATAGCGACAGTAACGGTATAGGACTCTATTTAGTTTATAATCACATTACGAGCTTAGGTGGCCGAATTGCAGTGGAGAGTAAAATTAATGAGGGTGCTAAATTCACTATTTCTTTCAAATATTAAAAAAAATGATTTTAGCACCTTCAAATTAAAGTTTTTTTTATTTTACTATACCATTCTGATCCATCAGATAAAGTAAGGAAGCCATAGCTGCTGCTCCCAGTTCTAACTCTCTTTTGTTGACAGCATCAAAAGTATCATTTGCAGCATGATGGTAATCAAAATAACGTTGTGAATCCGGTTGCAATCCCACTTTTACGATATGATTGGATTGTAAAGGACCAATATCAACACCGGAATGTCCTTTTACAAATTTGTGAATTAAATATGGTTCGAATAACGTGGCCCAACTACTGATTTTATTGAAATTAGCTTCATCAGAATCAATTGAAAATCCTCTTGGTGAGAACCCGCCCGAATCACTTTCTAAAGCAAAAATATGGTTTTCGTTGTTTTTATTGGACTGCATTTCATATTCTTTTCCGCCTCTAACACCGTTTTCTTCGTTCATAAATAATACCACACGCAACGTATTTTTTGGCTTGTATCCAATATTTTTGAAGATATTCAACACTTCCATACTTTGCACACATCCAGCGCCATCATCGTGAGATCCGTCTCCTAAATCCCAAGAATCAAGATGCCCGCCAACGACCATTATTCTTTCAGGATGTTCAGAACCTTTCATCTCTCCTACCACATTATACGATAAAACATCGTCAAAGGTCTGACAGGATTGTTTGAAATAAAATGATGCGTTCGGATTTTGTTTTAAACTTTTGCTTAAAAGTTCGGCTCCATTTGTACTAATAGCAGCAGCCGGAATTCGTTGTCCTTTGGCGATTTCACCATAATTAGTTGCTCCGGTATGCGGTAAATCATCCAAGCGCAAATTCATCGATCTGACAATTACGGCTACTGCACCCAGTTTCCCGGCTTCTCTGGCTCCTGATGATCTTTGGTCGACACAACTTCCGTATGCTTTAAAAGTTTCGATAAATTCAGGATTCATCGCTCTGTTGAAGAAGATGATTTTTCCTTTTACTTTTTCTTCCCCTAATGCGGTTAATTCTTCTAAACTCTTTACTTCCAGCACAGCTGCTTGTATTCCTTTTTTAGGAGTGGCAACGGAGCCACCAAGCGCACATACTGGAAAAGTTATTTTTTGTTTTCCCACTTGTAAATAAGCGATTTCTTTTTGGCCCCTCACCCATTTTGGCACCATTACTTCCTGAAGATACACCTTATCTAATCCCAGTGTTTCCAACTGTGCTTTGGCATACAAAACCGCTTTCTCTGCTCCAGTTGAACCTGATAATCGGGATCCAATGGTATTGGATAAATGGTCCAGCCAAGGATAGCATTTAGCATCGGTCAAGGAGGATTTGTATATTTCCTTTAAAGTTTGCTCGTCTTTGGTTTGCGCAAAAGCAGTAATTCCACCAAACAAAAGTGTGGCTAAAACAATTGATTTTTTCATAATAAATTCAGGTCTTTTTTGGTATTTTTCTTTACAATTTTGGTTTTGGTTGTTGTGGCAATTTCGTAATTCTTAACGAATATCTAAGGTAAGATTCAAAAAAAATCATGCAAGTTTTAAATTCTTGCAGGATTTAACTATTATTGGATTGGTTCAAAACTGATTGCTGTTCCTCCACCTGGAGCCAAATTCAAATTAATTTTTGATTTGTTGGTCACCACAATTGTTTTGATTTGGTACGCAATCGGATTGTTTTTCCAATCGGCATCTTTCGCATCTTGATAAATAATGGCTTTGTATTTTTTACCTTTGGTCAGAAAGTCTAATTTGATCTCTGATTTTCTGGCATTCTCATCAGTAATTGCGCCAAGAAACCAAGTTTCCTTTCCTTTTGTTTTTCGGGCAACAGTAATATAATCGCCCGGTTCCGCTTCTAAATACTTGCTTTCGTCCCAATCCGTTTCAACGTCTTTAATAAACTGAAAAGCATCCGGGTATTTCTCGTAATTTTCTAATAAATCGGCTGCCATTTGCAGTGGAGAATACATCGTTACGTACAAAGCCAGTTGTTTGGCTAAAGTCGTATGAACCTGCTCGGTTTTATTTTTATCATAATAACTCATTTTAATTTCAAAGATTCCCGGCGTATAATCCATTGGTCCGCCCAGTTGTCTGGTAAATGGCAAAATAGTTTCGTGCATAGGCGGATTTCCGACACTCCATGCATTGAATTCATTCCCACGAGCAGCTTCGGCAGCGATGTAATTAGGATACGTTCTTCCATAACCGGTTGGTCTTGAAGATTCATGAGAATTAATCATTATCTTATAATCCGCAGCACGTTTTACAACAAAATTAAAATGGTTTACCATGGATTGTCCGTCATGAAATTCGCCACGTGGAATAATTTTACCCACATAACCTGATTTTACAGCCGGATACTCGTATTTTTTCATCAAATCAAAAGCGCGATCCAAGTGTCTTTCGTAATTACTAACAGAACCAGATGTTTCATGATGCATAATCATTTTAACCTTTTTTTCTTTGGCGTAAGCTGAAAGAGCCGCAATATCGAAATCCGGATACGGCGTTGTAAAATCAAAAACTTCTTCTTTCCAATTCCCGTTCCAATCTTCCCAACCTACATTCCATCCTTCAACAAGCACACCGTCGAAACCGTTTTTAGCGGCAAAATCAATGTATCTTTTAGTATTCTCAGTAGTAGCGCCGTGTTTTCCAGACGCTTTTGGTGCATCTGCAAAATTAGTGGCATTTTGAGAGCCTGCATAATCCCAAGTGGATTTCCCTACGTGCATTTCCCACCAAATCCCAACATATTTCATAGGTTTAATCCAAGAAGTATCTTCTAATTTTGACGGTTCGTTTAGGTTGAGAATCATTTTAGAAGCCACAATATCTCTGGCATCATCGTTAATCATTATTGTTCTCCACGGCGATACACAGGGTGTTTGCAAATAGGCTTTATCACCAATGGCATTAGGAACCAACTCGGCTTTCAATTTGTAATTCGTCACATCAGCATTCAGGTGCATCACCGGATAATTGACCAATGCCGCTTCAAAAATATTAAGATACAATCCTGATGGCGCTTTCATCATTAATGGCGTTTGGACCATATATTTACCAGGAATCGATTTCACTCCAATTCCGTTGTTCATATTGATTTTGCTATTATCAATGTCTGAAAATTTAGTTTCATTGTATTCGTATTCATTGCTGTCGAAATCTCCTGGAATCCAGAATACTTTATTGTTTTCGGTTAAGTTGAATTGCGTAACCTCATCAGCAATGATAAAATAATTCAGCTCCGCTTGTTTTGGAAAATCGTATCTGAAAGCTACTCCTTCATCAAAAATTCTAAAAATGATATTCATTTTTACTTTAGATTCTTTGCTGATTAAAGAAATTATAAGTTCATTATAATGATTTACGATGCTTGATTGTTCCCCTAAAACTGGCTTCCAAGATTCGTTAAAACTAGAAGTTTTTGAAGTCAGGATTTCAAAATCAGCATCTAAAGCTGGTTTTCCCTTTAATTTTATGCCTAAAGCACTTTCTAAAATGACCGCTTTGTTTTTATAATTTACAGCGTATGAAGGTTGTCCATTAACCGTTAATTTGAAATTTAAAGCTATTTTTCCCGATGGGGATTGAACGCTTTGGGCATTCCCAAAATTGAACAGAAAAAGTAGAAAAAGAAAGAATAAATATTTCATTTTGAATGATTTTTTTGAATTGATAAAAGTAAATAAAATAGCCGTTTTTCAAAGTGTAACTTATAACAAATACCATTTTTTTGTTAAAAAAAACCCTTCAGTAAAAATACTGAAGGGCCGATCATAAATAAACAAACCAAATCTATTTAATTAAATCAAAACTAACTTTCATGTCGGTGTTCGAATTTGTACCAACAAAAACCTGAAAAGTACCAGGTTCTGCTATAAACTGTAAATTCGAATTGTAAAATTTTAATTCTTCAACAGAAATTTCAAAAGTAACTGTTTGTTTTTCTCCTTTTTTAACAGCAATTTTTTGGAATCCTTTCAATTCTTTTAGTGGCCTTGTAACTGAACCCACTAAATCTCGTATATACAATTGAACCACTTCTTTACCATCAAAATTACCGGTATTAGTTACATCTACAGTAACTTTTACTTTTTCGTTGAAATTCATTTTATCGGATGAAATTTTCAAGTTAGAATATCCAAAAGTCGTGTAACTCAATCCAAAACCAAAAGGAAATAAAGGTTCATTTCTTTCGTCAATATAATTCGATCTGAATTTTTCGAACTTACCCTCTTTGTTTCCTAATGGTCTTCCCGTATTTTTTTGGTTGTAATAAATAGGCACCTGACCAACGCTTCTTGGGAACGTAGTTGTCAATTTTCCGGAAGGATTTTCATCTCCAAACAAAACATCCGCGATGGACGCGCCTGCTTCACTTCCTGCGAACCAAGTATTCAATATTGCAGGAACCGTTTCATTTTCCTGAACCAACACCAATGGACGACCTGTGAATAAAACCAAAACAACTGGTTTTCCTGTTTTTAACAAGGCTTGCAATAGGTCTTTTTGAGCTTGTGGAATCTCTAAATTGGTGCGGCTGCTGCTTTCTCCACTCATTTCTGCAGATTCGCCAAGGGCAGCGACAATTATATCCGATTGATTCGCAATTTTCACCGCCTCCGCCAATAATTCTTCGGTAGTTCTATTATCACGGTGCAAGGTTTTCCCGAACATAGTGGCTTTTTCCTCGAAAGCAGCGTCATAATCCAGATTGCTTCCCTTGGCGTAAAGCACTTTGGTTCCATTCCCCGCTACTTCTTTTATTCCTGCCAATAGTGAAATGGATTTTTCCATATTGGTGGCCACACTCCAGGTTCCTGCCATATTTTCTTTGGCATCGGCCAATGGTCCGATTAAAGCAATAGTTCCTGACTTTTTTAAAGGAAGCAACTGATTTTGATTCTTTAATAAAACTAATGATTGTGCTGAAATCGTTCTTGCTTCAGCCCTGTGGCTTTTTGTAAAAACTTCGGTTTTAGCTCTATTTTCATCACAATATTTATAAGGATCATGGAACAATCCCAAATCATATTTGGCATTCAAAATAAGACGAGTTGCATTATCTATTTGTTCGATAGTTACTTTTCCTTCTTCCAATGATTTCTTTAAAGTCGTCAGAAAACCTTCACCGACCATATCCATTTCAATTCCGGCATTTAATGCCAAAGCAGATACGGTTTGTAAATCGCCCATTCCGTGTTCTATCATTTCAGGAATCCCTGTAAAATCAGTAACCACAAAACCCTTAAAACCCCATTGTTTTCGTAACACATCAGTCATCAACCATTTGTTTCCGGTTGCTGGAATTCCATCAATTTCATTGAAAGACGCCATGACCGAACCGACGCCGGCATCAATAGCGGCTTTATAAGGAGGGAAATAATCATTGTACATTTTTATTCTACTCATATCAACCGTGTTATAATCACGACCCCCATCGGGCGCGCCATACAAGGCAAAATGTTTCACACAGGATAAAATGGTATTATTTTTCGACAAATCATCTCCTTGGTATCCATGCACCATTGCTTTGGCTATCTGACTTCCCAAAAACGGATCTTCACCAGAACCTTCAGAAACTCTGCCCCAACGCGGATCGCGAGAAATATCAACCATAGGCGAAAATGTCCAGTTGATACCATCAGCACTGGCTTCCTTAGCTGCAATTTGAGCAGAGCGTTCAATCAATTTCATGTCCCAAGTACAAGACAATCCAAGCGGAATAGGAAAGGTTGTTTCATACCCGTGAATGACGTCCATTCCAAAAAGCAACGGAATTTTCAATCGGCTTTTTTCGACAGCAATTTTCTGTACTTCACGTATTTTTTGAACTGATTTAATGTTGAATAAACCGCCTACTTTTCCATCTTCGATATTTTTAGCTACATTAGAACTATTGGCAGCTCCAGTTGTAATATCTCCCGAAGTGGGTAAATTTAATTGCCCAATTTTTTCTTCCAAAGTCATTTTCGATATTAATTCGGCAACAAATTCTGTTTTCGGTTTAATTTTAACGTTCTTTTTAGTTTGCTTTTTTTGGCTGTAGCCAAAGAGAGAAATTCCAAAAAGTAGTATAATAAGTTTGATTTTCATTTTTGTCTGTTTGTTATTAGATCAAACGCATTAAAATAAATTAAGTTTAAACCACATAGAAACATAGTGTTTATTTCTTTAAAAATAAATTTTTGGCGATGATAGGAGTTCACGATAGAAAAAAAAGGTTTGGCTTTTTTTCTAGGTCACCTATATTTAGACTGTTCGGAACAGATTTAAATCAAAAATTAAATTAAATTCTATGTTTCTATATGGTTCAATTTTTAATGCGTTGGACCTGCGTTTATTGTTTGTTTTTTGTTTGTTTAAACATCCAATCATAAATTTCTTGGTTGTCATATACACGGGACCAACTGTCGTGATTTGCGTCATCAAAAATGGTTAATTCCACATTGGCGTTACAACTTTTTAATTTTTTATACATCGTAATGGAATACTCCACATTGACAACATCATCTAATAATCCGTGAAAAATCCGAATAGGTATAGCTTCGATTTTACAATTTTCTACCATTGGAATTCTATCCACATATCCTGCAATGGGCACTAAAGCCGCAAAAATTTCAGGATGTGCAAAAGCTAGATTCCAAGCGCCCCAAGCCCCCATACTAAGACCAGTGAGATAAATTCTGCTATGATCAATATTGTATTCTTTCTGGATTTTTAAAATCAATCGATACAACACTTCTTCATTCCAATATTCATTCTCCGGACATTGTGGAGCCAAAACATAGGCGTCTAGGTCGTGACTTTTCAAATACTTGAACGGTCCGTGCAATTTTACTTTTTCAATATCCATTCCTTTTTCTCCAGAACCGTGCAGAAAAATAATCAGCGGTTTTTTTTCTTTGGTATTTTTTGGAATATGTAAAGCAAACGCTAATTCACGTTTTTGTACGATTTCCGTTTTTATTTTCCCGATAATTTGAGTTTGAGAAAACGAAAAATGGGTTACCATTAAGAGAAGAAAAAGAAGCTTTGGATTCATTATAAAAGAATTAAAAAAACAGATTACTTTTAAGATTCAGTAATCTGTTTTTACTTTATGAATTATTATCTATTTGTTTTTTCCAATTTATAAAGAGCAACTACTTCGCTAGCGTTTAAAGCTGATTTATAAATTCTCATTTCGTCCAGCAATCCAGCATAATCTGTTGCCCAGCCTTCGTCTCCATGCGTGGTTGTTAACGATGGTGAAGTACTAAATTGATTGGATCCAATCACTAGTTGAGATAAATTTGGAGTTGCAAAAACCAATGCACCGTACAATGGCGCATTATTAGGATTTGCATTGCTTCCGTCAGGTCCACCTGGATTATCCCCGTAAAGAATACAAGAACCGTTTAAGTCCGTAAAAGGACCATAAGGTGTTCCATAAATACTAGTCGTTCCTTTTTCTCCATTTTTATAAACGGTGTATCTCGAAGTTACAGCATCATAGGTTAAAACCACTTGAATCCAAGTATCAATTGCTCCATCGATATTAAAAATTGGACCTTGTCCACCCCATGCAACTCTCTTGTTTTCAATCCCCATTTTCAAACGAAGAGTATTAGGTCTGGCATTATCAGGATTTTCAAGAAACAAGTTTAATCCTCCCCAAAAACCAGCCGGGTTTACTAAAGAAAAGATTCCTTGAATCCCTTTTCCTTGTCCCGGAGCACCACCATCAGGAACGGTTTGGCCGGATTTCATCCAAAAACTGAAACTGAAACTACTCAACGCACCTACAGCAGTTGCATTGTTGTAAACTGCATAGCGCTCCTGAGCTTTAGAACCTTGAAAAGCCTGACCTTTGATACCTTCGGTGTAGGCTACATTTTTCCCTGTTCCGGTAAGGCCGCCTTTTGAATCAGCAATGCTATTATCGAAACTCCATTTTGCAATCAGATTTCCAGCATTTACATCATCAGAAGTATTATAAGAACCAATTGGAGGGTATTCTAATGGCTCATTCGCGTCTACATTATCCGAGCAACTTGTCAGTAACTGAATTGAAAACACCGTAGTCAGACAAAATATTTTTATACTATTTTTCATGTTTTATATTTTATTAATTACTAATAATTTTTATTTATTTGAGTGGATTTGCTTAAAATCCATATTTACCAGAATGAAAACCAAGATTAATCAAACCTTGTTTTACCTCAGGAGCATTCATAAATAATTGCCACAATAAACCGGTACGATAATTCTCCAACATAACCATTTCGGGTCCTTGGTCTATCGCCAAATAACGTTGCGCAGTCCATTGATAATGCTGACTATGCGCATCATAAAATCCCGCAACGCCCCAAGTTTCTGTTTTATAATTTTCATATAAATTACGGATGAATGCTTTACTTTCTAGCGGTGTATACACAATCGAGCTTATCGCTGCAGTTGGTGAAATAACGCCTTTATCATTGCTTGGCATGTGAGCATCATATCCAATAGAACCATCGCCATTACGAGAATACGAAGCTGTCAATCCCCAATAATTAGCGCCGTATCCTTTGAAACTTTTTGGATTGGCCACTGCATATAAATAGTTGATTTTAGTATGATTGGAATTTAAATCCCAATAATTGGCATATTTATCCGTCAATTGATTTGGATCTAAACCCAAATACGAATAGTGGGCCCAAAATAATGGTCCGCCAAATTCTTCGGCACCATTGTGTTTTAAAATCAAAGGGAGATTGTATTTAGTTTTGGATGAAACTATGCCGCCGCTTCTCGCCCAACCTTCGTGATAAGCAGCCGGAGCAATTGCATGTGTCGGCGAAGCTGCTGCCATAACATACGTAATTAGACATTCATTGTAGCCTTCCAGAGGAAAATTCATTTCCCAGTTGTAATTAGGAGACCAGTGCCAGAATAATTTATTCTGATTGTTGGTGTACCATTGCCAGTCCACTCCTTTCCACAAATCATCAAATTTTTGGGCTACTGCTTTTTCTTCGGTTGTTCCGTTTTTAAAGTATTCTCGAACGGTGATCATACCGGCCACTAAAAAAGAGGTTTCTACTAAATCACCACCGTTATCTTTTGTTCCAAAAGGAATAACGCGACCTGTAGTACCATTTATCCAATGCGGCCAAGCTCCATGAAAACGCTCCGCAGTATTTAGAAAATTAGCGATTTTGTTCAGACGTTCTGCTCCTTGTGCTTTTGAAATATAACCACGAGACATTCCTGAAACGATAGCCATCAGACCAAAACCAGAACCACCTGTGGTAACAATATTTTGATCAAATGAAGGATCCTGAGGAATATAGCGCTCCCTAGCCATCCCAGAATTGGACTCCGCATAATCCCAAAAATAAGCAAAAGTTTGTTTTTGAACGACATCCAACAATTCCTCGTCCGTTAGTTTTACAACCGGAGTAACAGTAACTGGTGGAGTAATTACGGGACCATTATCTGTGCTTGGTCCGGAAGAATCACATCCAAGAAAAGTAATGAGCATAAATAAAGCTGAAAATTTAATCATTTTTAGATTTTTTATGTAGTTTTCCTTTACCCTAGCTCCTTCCCGAAATACATTAGGAAAGAGAAAAGGTTTGGGATTTATTTTTAATTAATACCCTGGATTTTGTGTCGCTTTTCCATTCGCTTGCGTGATAAATTTTTGAGGAATAGGAAACAATTCATGTTTTCCTTCTACAAAAGTTTTTCCGTCAGCAGCCATAGCTGATTTCGCTTGACCTGTTCTTACAATATCAAACCATCTGTCATGTTCAAAAGCCAATTCATGTCTTCTTTCTGCTCTAATTGCAGCTCTCAAAGCAACTTGTCCCGTAGCGGTTGTTCTGGCTAAACCAGCTCTGTTTCTGACTCTGTTCAAAGGTCCAGTTACATCACCAGTACCACTTTCGTTTGCCGCTTCAGCTTGCATCAATAAAACTTCTGCATAACGCAATACACGAATATTTTTCGTCGTTTCCCAATCACCATTAAATGTTTCTTTGGTATTACTTACATACGCTTTCTCGTTATATCTAGGATTAGCAACAAGTGGAGAAACCACTCTGCCGTCCCACATTGTTTCGCCCGCAAAAACAATTGTAGCGTTTCTTCTCACATCGCCTGCTTCATACGAATTAGCTAGACTTGCAGTTGGTGTATTAAAACCCCAACCCCATCCGCTTGTTCCTCTGGCTCCTTGAGAAACCATATACCCTTCAATCCCTTGAGATGGATTTCCTCCGTAACCACGGATTTCAAAAATAGATTCAACACTATCTTCGCCAACTTCTCTCCAAATTGTAGCATAATCAGCCACTAAATTATAACCTGTAACAGCAGCGCATTGGTCTTTGACACCTTGCCAATTTCCTTGGTATAAATATACTTTGGCTAATAAGGCATGAGCAGCGCCTTTTGTAGCTCTACCCAAATCAGAAATTGCGTAACCTGATTTTTCAGGAAGTGCCGCAATAGCCGCTAATAAATCTGTTTCGATGAATTTATATACTTCTTCTTTCGATTTGCGTATTAATGTCATATCAGTATCTGCAGCAGATGATGGTACCGGAACGTGATCCACAATTGGCACACCACCGTAACATCTTACCAAATTGAAATACATTAAAGCACGAAGAAATTTAGCTTCACCTGTTAATCGTGCCACAACGGCAGCATCAGCTTTGTCTAATCTAGGAAGGTAGTTCAACGCGATGTTAGCCTTACTTATCCCTTGATAATTAGTTTCAAAAACTTCTTGAACGGATAAAGATGTAGCATCCAAAGTAAGCGCATCACACTTGTCTTTATCTGTTCCTGAATCCCCAGGATCTGATCCTTTATCAGCATCATCTGAGGTCATACTCGTTAATCCGTTCCATGAAAAAGAACTCGCGCTAAAACTCAATGCGTTGCTGTAAACAGCCGTTACAAAGCTTTTTGCGCCATCATTATCATTATAAATTGTTAATAAATCGGCTTCGGCAATGTTTTCTGTCGGAGCTACTTCTATAAATTCATTTGAACAATTAGTAACAAGCAGCGCAACAGCCACTAAAGTTATGGGTATAAATATTTTTTTCATCTTATTAAAATTTTACGTTAGCACCAATAATGAATGAACTCAAAGTAGGATAAGCATCTAACTCAATTCCTTGCAGTCCCATTGGATCACCATCATTATTCAATTCTGGAGAATATCCAGTGAACTTTTGAGATATAAATGGATTTATTGCACTTGCATAAATACGAACTGAAGAAACAGATGTTGTTATTTTAGGCAATGTGTATCCTAAAGTAATGTTGTTTACTCGAAGGAAAGCTCCTGATTCTAAATAATAATCTGAAGATAACGGAACTGAATTAAACGGTGCCGGATTTCCTGCATTTGTATTTGATGGTGTCCAAAAATCCGTAGCAATACTTGCTTCAATATTTTCGTTACCAAAACGTTGCGCTTTTTTACCGTTATACACTTTATTTCCACCCACTCCATAAGCATCCACTGAAAAATCAATGTTTTTGTATTCGAAACCTAAGTTCATACCGTAATAATAAGTTGGTAGTGACGATCCAAAGAATTTTCTGTCTGTTTCAACCGGATTCGAAGTAATTCCACCATCTTTATCAAAATAAGTAAAATTCCCATTCGCATCATAACCTGCTACTTCAAACAAATAAAAACTTCCCAAAGGTTGTCCTACTTCCAATCTTTTTGTAAACTGTCCGTTGTTGATGAAACCACCATTTTGTCTGATCGCTAATGGATTAAATACCTTTGAAACTTCATTTTTATTATTCGAATAATTAGCACCAATCCAATATTTTAAATCATCATTGATGTTATCATCCCAACGCAAAGAAACTTCAAATCCAGTGTTAGAGATTTCACCTGCATGAGCAGGAGTTGCTCCTGTACCCACTGTAAGCGGCGGAGTAACATTCAGAATTACATTAGAAGTGTTTTTATCATACCAGTCCAAAGATCCTGATAATTTATTTTCTAATGTTTTAAAGTCTAAACCAACTGAAGTCTCATCAGTAATTTCCCAACCCAAAGTAGGGTCAATAAATGCACCAATAGTAGTTCCTGAATAAAGTGAACCTCCAAAATCATATCCTAAACCTGCTCCTGAATTAAATGTTTGTTGGTTAATAGGAACATTTTGATTTCCT
Organism: Flavobacterium sp. DSP2-3-1; assembly: GCF_049896865.1. NCBI lineage: Bacteria > Pseudomonadati > Bacteroidota > Flavobacteriia > Flavobacteriales > Flavobacteriaceae > Flavobacterium > Flavobacterium sp. DSP2-3-1. The sequence goes on from NZ_JAFCVD010000003.1 coordinate 278,726, forward strand.
AATCTTCCCCAACCACCACGTAGTTTTAGGAAATTGATTGTTTTACTTTCCGCTAAGAAATCTTCTTTAGAAAGTACCCATCCCAAACCAAATGATGGAAAATTACCCCATTTGTTATCGGAACCAAATTGTGAAGAACCATCTCTACGAATCGTACCCGTGAAAAGGTATTTTTCCATTAATGTATATTGGAATCTTGCAAAATATCCAATTAAATTTCTTTGATTTCCTATTACGTGTCGTGTTACAAGACTATTAGAAGGAGCACTAGATTGATTTAAACTCCAATAGTTAGAATTTTCAGGTACGTTTCTACCTCTTACTTCTAATTCTTCGCGGCTGCCAAATTGTTGAGCTGACATACCTAATGTCACTTCAATATCATGAATATCGGCAAACTTTTTATTGTACGTCAAGAAATTATCGAAGTTCCAGTTAAAGTAATCACTTCTTCCAGTTACCAATTCATTTATTGGTTCTGAAGCGGAGTAATTAGCTGTTTCTCTTGAAGGATCTGCCGCTAACCACAATTCACGTGTAGGTGTGTAAGAAAACCTTTTGAAGGTGTTGTATTCCAATCCCACTCTTGATGTAAATTTTAATTCATCAAAAATTTTGTATTCCAATGCAAGACTTCCTTGTAACAATATATTTTTTTGCTCCTCAGTAAAATAAGCTAACTGAGCTACAGGATTACCTACGTTGTTAAACAAAGATCCAGTGGTAGAGGCTTGTCCGTCCGCACCAATAATTGGCATTCCCCATCGTCCATTGTCATATTTAACTGGTACTAAAGGCGATTGTTTGTACGCTGAAGTAAAAGCAGATAACGGTTTAGGTGTAGACTTTGAAATCGAACCACTTAATGTTTGCGTAATTTTTAATTTATCCGAAAGCTTGTAATCGTTGTTATTTCTAAAAGTAAAACGATTAAAATCCAATCCGTCTAAAACACCTTTTTCGTCATAATAGTTCAAACTGAATAAATAATTGATTTTTTCAGAAGCACCAGAAAGTGATAAGTTATTCGAAGAATACATTCCTAATCTGGTAATTTCATCAAACCAATTGGTATTATAACGTTGATCGGTTGAAAATCTGGTGTTTTGTTCTGCCACATCTGAGTAATATGCAAAACGATTTGAGCCTGCCATTTTAACTGTTCTTAGCGGAGTACGAACGCCATAAAACCCATCATATTCAACAGTAGTCTTGTCTCCTTTACCTTTTTTTGTGGTAATAATTACAACTCCATTGGCGGCTTGATTTCCATAAATTGCTAATGATGATGCATCTTTTAAAATATCAAATGAGGCAATATCATTTGAGTTCAAATTGTTGATGTTTTTGGTAGGAATACCATCTACTACATATAAAGGAGTTCTGTCAGCACCATATGTACCAATACCTCTAATAATTAGCGAAGGAGAGCTTCCCGGAACATCAGTTCCAATAACCTGAACACCGGCCGCTTTTCCTTGAATCGCTTGTGTGGCATTCAATACTTTAGTTTTGGTGATGTCTGCTGCAGAAAGTTGTGATATTGATCCTGTATTGTCTGATTTTTTTCTCGAACCATAACCTATGATAACCACCTCTTTTAATTCAGTGTCTTTCGATTCGTTAAGCGTTACAGTCATTTCACCCGCAGTCGCAGTTACTGATACAGCTTCAAAACCTACCATACTAATTTTTAATATTTCGCCTACTTTGGCATTAATATTAAAATTACCGTCAAAATCAGTATCGGCAGAAGTTCTAGAATCAGCTGCAATTACAATTGCTCCTGGAATCCCAATTCCACTTTGATCCAATACCTTTCCCTTAATTACTTGGCCAGACATATACGCAGGAAGTAGAATAAGTACTAAAAAGCTAATAATAAAATTTCTCATATATTAAAAATTTGTTAAAGTTAGTAACGCCAAATTAGATAATTACAACGTTATAGTCGACAAAACGGAATTACTACATGAATACATCAAAATACTGATTTGGCACACAAAATCACCATTTTACAATAGCTACGAAAGGTAAAAACACATTATACTACATCTAAATGATGTAGTAATGATGTACTCTAATTCCACAATAAAAGAGGTTAAATAATAAAATATCTATAAAAAGAACTCTTTTTTTATATTGATAATAAAAATTTAGAAAGGTTTTCGTCCTGAACTAAGTTCAATTTTTTCCTTAAACGATAACGATGTAGTTCTACGCCCCTGAAAGAAATATTGATCAGAGGTGCGATTTCTTTCGACGAAAGATTCATTTTTAAGTAAATGCAAAGCTTAATATCCTTCGAAGTTAGATTAGGATATTTTTTAGAAAGGTTAATTATAAATTCATTGTGAAGCTGATTCAAATTTGTTTCAAAGGTTTCCCATTCATGCTTGTTAACGGCATTAATTTTTATAACTTTTTTAATTTCACTTTTCAGTTTATTAAAATCCACATCGGAATCCAGGATATTTTGAATGTTTTCAATCATTTCACCTTGTTTCGCAATTGAAAGTGATTTGCCGGTAACCTCAGATGATTTAGTTTGCAATTCCAGTTCTAAGATGTGCTTTTCATACTCCTGAATATTCAGTTCGTTTTCGGCTTTCAATTCCATCTCCAGAATTTTCTTTTGATGTTTTAATTCCTCGTCACGCAATTCCAGTTTCTGTATGTATCGCATTTTATTCCATTTGTAATACAAATACAATATTCCTCCAACTACAATAAAGTACAATAAAATTATCCAAATAGAAAAATACCACGGTTTAGCGACAACAAATTGAAAATTGGAAATTTTATCATAATTCAGTCCATCATGAAGATAAACGGTAATCTCATTAGAACCACTATTCAAGTTATTCAAGACAATCAGACCTTCATTTACAGGTATATATTCTTTAGTTCCATTAATTTTGTAAAATAAATTCGGTCTTGCTGCACCAAAAGCACCTGAGATTACATCTACACGAAGTTCCGAATTGTATGGTATTGTTGCTTTATTGCTGACCAAATTATCATTAACAAATGCTTCTATTTTTATATTTGATTCTATTTTATTCGTGTACTTTAATTGCAACGAGATAAAACCGTCATCGAGATTTAACAGATAATTATCTTTGTTTTTGAAAACTTTTAAATTATCATTAATAATTTTCCCCTTGTAATATTTCTCTTGAATAACAGTACGGACAAATTTATTGCCATTGGCATAAATATGGTACAAAAGGCCTTCTTGAAGTATTAGAAAGTAATTTTCATCAATAGAAACAATATTTGATACATTTTTAAAATTAATATTAAATAATTCATTTTCTTCCAGTTGATTGGTGATCGAATTGTAAGTATACCAGGATTTATTTATCAAAAAAAGTATGTCGTTTCTAAATTCAAATATTTTTACACCAAAATCATTACTAATTTTGCTGCGTTGGGTAACATTTTCAATCGCAGTAGTTTCATAGGCATCATTATACAGAATGCGGTACAAACCTCTGTTGTTATCGGCAGCCCATATTTCATTTTTCCTATTTTGAGCTACATATTTAATTGGTTTTACTAATCCTTTTATACTTTTCTTTTGATTCAAATCATCAATATCATTATAAATAATTACGCCGCTATATGTAGCTTGCAAATACGAATTATTGATACTGCTTTTTGCTACATTCCACCCCCCGTGTACAGCACTTAATTTATAGAGCAATCCTTTATCGTAAACAAAAGTGCCTTCGTTGTGACCTATCAGGTATTTGTTATTAATTTTACTGATATTCCATGCCTGCCCTTCAGTATTGGGAACTATATAAAATTGATTGCCTTCTAATTTAAAAATACCATGATTGGACGCCATCAGATAACCTTTATCAATAGTAGCGACAGAATACACAGAGCCTAAAACGCCCGAGTTATCATAGAAAATAGATATTGGCGAATTGACCTCAATATGTGCAATTCCATTATCCAGACCAAGCCATAAATCATTTTCTTTGTCCAGACCCACACTCAAAATAGAATTGTTCATCAAGACATTATTTCTATTGATGTTTTTATAGGAATTTGTGTTTAAATCAAAAACAAAAACACCTTTACTTGCTGTACCAATGATTAATTTATTGTTTTTAATAAATTTAGCCACATTGATGTTAGCCATTTTTAAAATATCGTTTAAAGGATTTTTCCAAGGACTTAAAACACCATTATTGTCAACATAAACTCCATTTTTTTTAGTAAAAATATAAGTTTTGTTTTGAAATTTTTCAATAGCATGAATTACATTATTTTCTAAAATGTCCCAACCTTTTACTTTTTCAAACTTGGAATTATTCATCTTGAAAATTCCTTTTTCTACTGTAGCAACAAATAATTCATTGCCAACCGGAAAGCAATAAGAAACCAAAAAATCAAACTTATTTTTTTTGATTATTTTTCCATCATACAGAAAAATTCCATTAAAAGATTGAAAGTAAATTTTGCCTTTAAATTTAAATATCTTCCAAATCTCCTCATTATCACTCTCATCAAAAATCGTTGTTTTATCAGAAATAGAAACATAAAACATCTTTCCGTTTTTTCGGTACCAATAACCAAATTCCTTGTAAGAACCGGAATAAATTCTATCTCCATCCACCATTATGGAACGGATTATCGTTTTGTTGGGTAACGAATATTTCTCCCATTTTACGCCATCATACCGCAATAAATAATAATTATTGGCAAAATACATAGCATTATCATTTCCTTGTGCTACATTCCAAATTTGGTTATCCCCATGATAATCAGATTTGTTGTAATTTTCAACAAAAGGTAGCAACTCTTGAGAATGAAGTTGAAACGAAAAAAAATATAACAGGATCAATACTGTAATTCTTGCTTTCAAAATGTGGCGTTTTATATCCAAATATAATTAGATTTCTCAAATAAAAGCCATAAAAAAAGCCTCTGTTTACAGAAGCTTTTTTCAAGTTGATTAATTTCTTAATTCGTCAATAATTTAAATACCTGATTGGCTATTTCGATTTCCTCATTAGTAGGAATGACCAATATTTTTGTTTTCGAGTCGGGTGTATTGATTTCCCGAATTTCATTTGAACGAATTTCATTCTTAGAATCGTCTAATTCTATTCCAAAATAATCCATATCTGTACATACCAGTTTTCGAATATAAGAGGAATTCTCTCCTATTCCTGCCGTAAAAACAATAGCATCAAGTCCATTTAAAACTGCCGTATACGAACCAATATGTTTTTTAATTCGATAGGCATTCATATCTAAAGCCAACTGGCAATCAACATTCCCTATCGCTGCATTCGCTTCAATATCCCTCAAATCGCTGTAACCTGTAAGCCCAAGCATTCCACTTTGTTTCTGCAACATCGTATTGACATCATCAAGCGTATATCCCAAAGAGTTAACCAAATAAAAAATCACGGATTGATCTACATCTCCGCTTCGGGTTCCCATTATCAAACCATTCATAGGACCAAAACCAAGCGTATGGTCAATGCTTTTTCCGTCTTTTATGGCTGTCATGCTACATCCATTTCCTAAATGTATGGTAATAATTTTCGAAACTTTATTTATAATATTCTGTTTCAAATAATGAATCGCCTTTTCTGAAACATACTTATGACTCGTTCCATGAAAACCGTATACGCGTATTTTATTGTCTGTCAAAAGGGAATTCGGCAATGCATATTTGTGCGCCACAACTGGAATCGTTTGATGGAAAGCAGTATCAAAAACAGCCACTTGTATTGCCGAATTGAAAATTTCCTCGGCCACATTTATTCCTTCCAAATTCGCTGGATTATGTAAGGGTGCTAAATCAAAAAGTTCTCTGATTTTGTCTTTTACCTCACTGGTAATAATTACGGTATTCGAAAAAGCGCTTCCGCCATGCACCACACGATGACCGACAGCTTTTATTTCATCCGTACTTTTGATTACTCCTATTGTTTCATCCATCAGTAATTTGGCAATTTTCTCCAAACCTATTTTATGGTTTGCAATAGGCAACGTTTCCTCTAATTTAGTACTATTTGTAACATATGTTAGATTCGAAGTTTCCAATCCTATTCTGTCAATCATCCCCGAACAAATTACTTCATTTGCCGGCATATTAATTAATTGGTATTTTATGGAGGAACTTCCTGAGTTTATAATTACTATTTTCATTTTATAATCCTTGAGCTTGAATCGCAGTAATCACGACTGTATTTATAATATCATCAACTGTACAACCGCGGCTTAAATCATTGACAGGTTTGTTCAGTCCCTGTAACATCGGTCCAATGGCTAATGCGCCAGTTTCTCTTTGAACTGCTTTATACGTATTATTTCCCGTGTTTAAATCCGGAAAAATTAGAACGCTGGCTTGTCCTGCCACTTCTGAATTTGGCATTTTACTTTTTCCCACTTCCATATCTACGGCGGCATCATATTGAATAGGCCCTTCAATTTTTAAGTCGGGGCGTTTTTTTCTGACTATTTCAGTTGCTGTTCGCACTTTATCCACTTCATCTCCTTTTCCTGAAGAACCGGATGAGTAAGAAAGCATGGCGATTTTTGGTTCGATTCCAAAAGCCAAACTGGAATCGGCAGATGAAATGGCAATTTCAGCCAATTGCTCCGCAGTAGGATTTGGATTAATGGCACAATCTCCAAAAACAGAAACTCTGTCCTCTAAACACATAAAAAATATCGATGAAACGACAGAGGAATTGGGTTTTGTTTTAATGAATTGCAACGCTGGTAAAATAGTATGTTGCGTGGTATGTGCAGCACCGGAAACCATTCCGTCAGCATGTCCTTTGTAGACCATCATCGTACCAAAATACGAAACATCTTCCATCAAATCTTTCGCCATTCCTACAGTTACGTTTTTTGCTTTTCGCAACTCAAAATACGTGTTTACATAATCATCATAATGCTCGGATTCGATCGGATTAATGATTTGCACTTTAGAAAAATCAAAAAACAAACCCAATTCTGAAACTTTGTTTTCTATTTGTTTCTTGTTGCCTATGATAGAAATATCCACCACATCCATTTCTAATAAGCGGGAAGCCGCCATAATAATTCGATCATCATTTCCTTCCGGCAGTACAATATGTTTCCTGTGTTTTCTGGCTCTTTTTACCAAATTATACTGGAACATTTTTGGTGTCATTCCTTCAGCTTCAAAAGTGATCAGCTTTTCAGCCAAGTTGTCTAAGTCTACATATTTTTCGAAAGTAGTAATAGAAATTTCAATCTTCTGCTTGTTGTTTGCGTAGATTTTAGATTTTATGGATCCTATTTTATTGGTGATAAAATAAGTCCCTTCTTCAACGGCAATAATTGGAACAACCGGCGAAAGTCCTTCTATCAATTTCAAAATACTGATTTCCGGCAAAATATTTCCTGTCAACACAATCCCGGAAATTGTGGGATAATTAAGGGATTCATTGGCTTGTAAAGCGCCCAAAATAATGTCGGCACGATCTCCGGGAGTAATTACCAGGCTATTCTCTTTTAAATGCAGCAAATAATTACACAATTGCATAGCGCCAACGCTAAAGTTTCCCGTTTGATTGTTCAAATTAGCGGCACCAAATAAAACTTTGGCATCTAACTCATTGACGATTTCCTGTACTGTTGGGTTGTTTAAATTATGGACTAATGGAATCGCATTTACCATTACACTTTCAGGCAAAGCTTTTCGTAATCCATTCGTTACTATTTCTATATTCTCCTGCTGCACCTTATTGGCAATGACGGCCAAAACCTCAACATCCTTTACTTTGAAAGAATCATAAGCGAGATACAAACTGTCCAATAATTCTTCCAGCGTTTTGCCTACTCCTGAACCTACAATAATGGTTGGGATTCCAAGATTTTTAGCAATCAGAACATTCATATCTAATTCTATCACCGTTCCTTCGCCACTAAATCCGGTTCCTTCAACTAAAACAAAATCAAAACGTTCCTCTAATTTCTTATATTTTTCAATAATCAAATCGAGAACCTCCCCTATTTTCCCTTTATTTTTTTTCTTGATTAGTTTACTTTTTGTGATGGCAAATGCATCTTCAAACTCGATATCCAAACCAAAATGACCTAACACCGTTTCGATATGATTGTCAAATCCTCCTTCTTCGGTATCCTCAATTATTGGTCTGAAATAACCAACCTTGGCAGTTTTACCAATTAGCATGCTCATTAGTCCCAGTGTGACAATAGACTTACCGCTATTTTGCTCGCTCGTCGCTATATAAATGGCCTTATTCATTTTTTATTTTTAAATTAATTCCAAAAAAATTGGAGATATTGCTTTTTACGTATTAAAACCAACGGCGTTTTTTAAAATAGATTATCATTCCCATCACAATCAAAAGCATGATTCCCATCACAATATGATAACCATATTGATATTTTAGTTCAGGCAAATTTTCAAAATTCATACCATACACTCCCACAATAAAAGTAAGCGGAATAAATATTGCCGAAACGATGGTAAGCGTTTTCATAATTTCATTCATCTTGTGAGTTTGTGCCGAAAAAAAGAAATTTGACGCACTTTCTAATGATCCCATATCCGATTCAATTTGTTCTAAAAGTTCTAAACTCTTTTGGTGCAATCGAGAAAAAAAGCTGAAAGTATCTGATTCCATAGCATTAAAAATATTGTCGTCCTTGACGCTTTTAATATCATATAAAGAATCGCGCAGCGGAATGATGGATCGTTTTAAGAAATTAAAATTATCCCTGTGTTTCTCAATCTTTTCTAAAATTATTGGATCTACACTTTTCTTGGTAAGATTGATCAACTCTTCTACTTTGTCTTCTTCATTTTCTAAAGTAATGTAGAAATTTTCCATAATAGCGTCCAGCAGAATATACAACAAATAATCCGCTTTTTTCTCTCGCACTAAGCCGGAATGTGTGCGAATCCGCTCCCGAATATGAGTAAAAAAATCACTTCTTTTTTCTTGAAAAGAAATTAAAACACCATCCTTTATCAAAAAACTTATTTGTTCAACACTAATATTATCTGAATGTTCTGCAGGTAAAAGTGATTTGATATTAAAGAATAAAAATTCGTGTGATTCTTCAAGTTTAGTTCTTCTTGTTGTATTTAAAATATCGGCTAACATGAAATTATCTATTTTAAAATAATTTCCAATAGATTTTAGCCATTCCACATTATTTAAACCGTGAATATTTACCCAATTCGTTTTTTGTTTTTCTATATAGTTGTCTAAATTAGAAACCTTAAAATCCTCATATTCTTCTAAATTCAAATCATCGTAAACAAATAATTGCATCTCTGAATCTTTGGTTTTGTGAATCCCTGTATATTCCAGATTGTAAGGTTGCAATTTCTTTCCTTTCTTGTATTTAATTTTTCTCATTCAAAAATCATTTATAAAGTAATAATACAATAAAAAATCAAAAGTACGGCTACTTCCGCCTTTTGGCATTGCTAAAATCAAAAGTTATGCCTAACTATTTATTAATTTTAAAGCGAAAATACACAGAAATAACCATCTCTTCTATGAGAAAAATCATGTAAGCATAATAAATAATTACATATTCCACGAATGTTAATTTATGTTAATTATTCAAAATTGCATTTTCAAAATATATATTTTTAAAAATATATCAATAGATTTGAAGATTAATGCCGAATAAATAGAAAATTCTCCTATTTACGCACTGAAAACTAATTATTAACTATTTTATGTTGAACCAAATGCTTAAAAAAAAATTAACCTTATTTATTGTATTTCTGCTGATATTTTCAGCTCCAGAGACATTCGCTCAAAGTCGAAAAAAAAGAAAAGCAGATAAAAATGCTATTGCCAAAGTGGATACCAAGGCTTCTGACGCCAAGAAAGAACCTAAACCGTACAAAAAAGTCATTGATTCAAGTGCAGTTACGCAAAGAGGACTTATTGATGTTCATAAAGTAGACAACAAATACCTTTTTGAAATTCCAGATTCAATTTTAGGAAGCGAAATGATGACCATTACCCGATATTCTAAAACTCCGGCCGGTGGTGGAATTTTTGGTGGAGAAGAAATCAACAGACAGGTAGTTCGATGGGAAAAAGGATTAAATAACAACATCCTGCTCCGATCAATTACTTACGTTATTATGACACCGGATGAAGATAAACCAATGGCTCAGGCGGTTAAAAATTCAACTTCTGACCCAATCATTGGAAATTATGATGTTCTGGCGTACAAAAAAGATGAAACTGGAAAGATTACTGGTTATGTAGTAGATTTAGCAACAACTTTCGATGCTGATGTTCAAACTTTTTCTTTGGATCCAATTAAGAAACAATTATTAAACATCCAAACGTTTCAAAAAGACAGATCGTTTATCTCCAAAGTAAGTAGCTTTCCAATAAACACTGAAATTAGAAGTGTAAAAACCTTCACAACAACACCCCCAAAAATCAATACGACACCAACACCAAAAATTGGAGTTGATTTACCATCCGCTTTAGATGCGGGAGTAGTTACTGTAGAAATGAATACTTCTATGATTTTATTGCCAAAAAATCCGATGCGCAAAAGAGAATTTGATGCTCGTGTAGGCTATTTTGCAAACCAATATGGTGTATTTGAAGAAGAATCTCAAAAATCAGATACCAAAGTATTTGCTGTGAGATGGCGTTTAGAGCCTAAATCACCTGAAGATGCACAAAAACAAAAAAAGGGTGAATTAATTGAACCTTTGAAACCAATTGTATATTACATTGACCCTGCGACTCCGGAAAAATGGAGAAAATTCATCAAACAAGGTATTGACGATTGGCAAATCGCTTTTGAAGGAGCAGGTTGGAAGAATGCTATTCGAGGAGAATATTGGCCAGAAAATGATCCAACAATGAGCTTGGAAGATGCTCGTTTTTCTGTTTTAAGATACTTCGCAGCTGAAATTCAAAATGCTTATGGTCCAAACGTTCACGATCCAAGAAGCGGTGAAATTTTAGAAAGCCACATTGGTTGGTACCACAATATCATGAGTCTTTTAAGAAACTGGTATTTGATTCAAACTGCCGCTGTTGATCCGGCCGCAAGATCAAAAAAGTTTGATGATAAGTTAATGGGAGAATTAATCCGTTTTGTTTCTTCTCATGAAGTAGGACATACTTTAGGATTGCGTCACAATATGGGTGCGAGTTCGGCCACTCCGGTTGAAAAACTTAGAGATAAAGATTACCAAGCGAAAAACGGTCATACTTCATCTATCATGGATTATGCACGTTTTAATTATGTTGCACAACCTGAAGATAACGTTACAACTTTATTTCCTAGAATTGGAGATTATGACAAATGGGCTATCAAATGGGGATATTCTTATTTTGAAGACACTAAAAATGAAACGCAAGAGAAAGCTTTCTTAAACGAAATGACTAAGGAAGCGTACAAAAACAATCGCTTATGGTTCGGTTCTGAAACAAGTCCTTATGATCCAAGATACCAAACAGAAGATATTGGTGATAATGCAATGAGAGCCTCTGAATATGGAATAAAAAACCTGAAAAGAATTCTGCCTAATTTATTAGAATGGACAAAAGAAGATGGTGAAAGTTATGCTGAATTAGATGAGCTTTATGGCGCACTTACAGGACAATTCAGAAGATACATGGGACACGTTACTAAAAACGTAGGTGGAATCTACGATTCTCCAAAAACCTATGACATGTCTGGTAATCAGTTTCAAGTAGTGCCAAAAAGTATCCAAAAAGATGCTGTGGCATTCTTAAATACGCAATTGTTTACCACTCCAAAATGGCTATTAGATCAAAACGTTCTTTCAAAAATAAACCCGGAAAGTGGTGTTGAAGCTATTAAAGGAATGCAGGATGCAACACTAACTAGCTTGTTAGCCGGTGACAGAATGGTTCGCCTTTTAGAAACCTCAACGGCGAGTAAAGACAATTATTCAGTAGACGAATTAATTACTGATTTGAATAAAGGAATTTTTTCTGAATTGAAAAGCAACAGTTCTATCGATATGTATCGCAGAAACATTCAGAAATTATACGTAGATAAAATGATTGGCTTACTCAAGCCTGGCAATGCAGAAGTAAGGTCGGTACCAGTTGGTGTAACGTACGGATTCAATACCAGAAGAGTGAATTTAGCCCAAACAGATTTACCTTCTATTGCCAGAGGTCAATTGAATTCACTTAAAAATGATTTAAAAATGTCTTCCGCTAGAATGTCAGACCGAATTAGTAAATACCATGTACTTGATTTAATATCTAGAATTGGTGAAGCTTTAGATCCTAAATAATAAATTAAAAAGGGAAAATGTTCAAACAATATTTTCCCTTTTTTTGTTAAATGTGACTTTAATGTAGTGTTTCTTGTAGAAATGTACGTTGTAAAAACGCACTTCAGTGCGTCTCTGCGTGATAAATAACAATAATGATAGAATTAAAATACCCGACTTATTTCAAAATAGGTCGGGTATTTTATTTCATTTACACCACAAAAAAACCGAACTATTTCTAGTCCGGTTTTAACAAAATAAATATTAAATTTAAAGCAAATAATTAATCTTTTGAAGATTTTACAGCTAAACTGTAGATTACTAAACCAAAACCAATTTTATTGATCGCATCAGCAATATTATAAGCGACGTCAATATTACCAGCTGGTATAAATCCGTTGTACCATCCTGATGTCCCCATCATGTATCCTAATGGATAGATAGACCAACCAACAAGTACAAACCAACACAAAATTTTGTGTGCTTTTTGTACTTCGCCTCCAGCTGCTGCCGCTAATTTTGCAGCTTCGCCTAACCAAATTTCGTATACGATTAAAAAATAAGCTACTCCAGAGATGAATCCCCACAATGCTGCATTTTCCGGTGAAATAACCTCACCAATGTAACCTGTTACTAACATGATCACCGAGTAAATAATCATTTTCCATAATAATGACTGTTTTGCTCCTGCTACTTTTAGTATCAGATAAAATTCTAAACACATTAACGGTACGGTCAGTACCCAGTCTACATAACGAAAAAATGTAGGCGATTCACCAAATGAAGCCCAATAATCTCTCATGTAGAAATAATGCACCGCAGCAATAAAGGTTATTAGCCCTGATACTAATACTGAAGTACGCCACTTTTTATCAAATTGGCTCAAGGATAAAAAGAAAAATGCCGAAGCGGCCATCATTGCCATACAGCCCACAAAAAATGTAAAACCTACGTAATCGGTTGGGGATAATTTTCCGACTAATCCTGAAATAAACATAAAATTTGTCATAAATAAATAATTTTAATGGTTTTTGTTTACTCAAATATAGTAAAAGTTAAACAATAAAAAATGATTTTTGTTTAATATTTTTTGACTAATTTTAAACGATAATTAAAATTTATGAAAAATTATTCAAATATTGCAATTGTAGCCAGTTTTTTAGGGTTGTGGATGGACTCTTTTTTAACAGATAAGCTTCAGATAATATTGGGTTTCCTCCTAATTTTTACTTTTGGTATTTTGCATGGTGCAAATGATCTACTTTTAATTGAAAATATCGATACCACAAAACAATCCAATTCAAGACTAAAAACATTAGGGTATTATATTGCTGTAGTTTTAACAGGTATACTTTTGTTTTATACAATACCTTATGTGGCGCTTCTATTATTCATTATTGTGAGTGCGTACCATTTTGGAGAACAGCAATGGCAAACTTTTATTCAGCATAAATTTCCACAATGGCTCGTAATACTGTTCCAATTTTTATACGGATTTGTAATTTTATTGTTATTGTTTAATTTTCACTCTGGTGAAGTGCAAAATATCATCTTGAACATCGCAAATATTAGTATACCAAGCCAGTCTTTATTTTTACTACTGCAAATTTCAGGCATCGTTTTTATCGGTTTAAGTGCTTATTTGTTTTGGAAATCAGAAAAAATCAGAAGTAAACTGCTTTTGGAATTCTTCTATTTGGTTCTGTTTGCAATCCTTTTTAAATCTTCCAGTCTAATATGGGGATTCGCTATATATTTTGTCTTGTGGCACAGTATTCCTTCTATAATTGACCAAATTAAATTTTTGAATGGCTCTTTTTCCATGAAATATTTTATTGCCTATTGTAGAGCAGCAGGAATTTATTGGTTCATTTCAATATTAGGAATCACATTAATCTACTATTTGTGCAAAGGAGAACAGCTCTTTAATGCTTTATTTTTCTCTTTTTTAGCTGCTATAACATTTCCCCATGCAGCAGTAATTACAGAAATGTTTCGAGGTAAAAAACAAACTAAAAAATAAAACGCATAAAAAAACCGTTTACCAAAGGCAAACGGTTTTCTAAATCAACAGTAACGATGCACCGCAGTGCATCTTTACGGGAAATTATTATTTTACTTCTTCAAATTCAACGTCTTCAACATTGTCACCTTGAGTAGCAGCATCCCCTTGCGGTTGTGCTTCTCCTTGACCTTGTTCTCCTTGAGCATACATCGCCTCAGTTGCTTTTTTCCAAGCAGCGTTGATGTTGTCAAGAGCCGTTTGAATTGCAGGGATGTCTTGAGATTGGTGTGCCATTCTCAATTCAGTTAATGCATATTCTACAGCAACTTTGTTTTCATCAGATAATTTAGAACCTAATTCTTTTAATTGAGTTTCAGTTTGGAAAATCATTCCGTCTGCTTCATTCAATTTTTCTGCTCTTTCTCTTAAAAGTTTGTCAGAGTCAGCATTAGCTTCTGCATCTTTTTTCATTCTTTCAATTTCTTCAGAAGTCAATCCAGAAGAAGCTTCAATACGAATATCGTGAGATTTTCCAGTTCCTTTATCAGTAGCCGAAACTTTGATGATACCATTAGCATCAATATCAAAAGTTACTTCAATTTGTGGAACACCTCTTGGAGCTGGTGGAATACCATCTAAATGGAAACGACCGATAGTTTTGTTGTCAACTGCCATGGCTCTGTCTCCTTGCAAAACGTGGATTTCAACTGTTGGTTGAGAATCTGCAGCTGTAGAGAAAACTTGAGATTTTTTAGTTGGAATAGTTGTGTTAGACTCAATTAATTTAGTCAAAACACCACCCATAGTTTCGATACCTAAAGATAAAGGTGTAACGTCAAGTAACAATACATCTTTTACATCTCCAGAAAGAACTCCACCTTGAATAGCTGCTCCAATTGCAACAACCTCATCAGGGTTTACTCCTTTTGACGCTTTTTTACCAAAGAATTTTTCAACCTCTTCAGCAATTCTTGGCATACGAGTAGAACCTCCAACCAAAATAACTTCGTCAATATCTGAAACAGTTAAACCTGCATCTTTCAACGCTTTAGCAACTGGTGCCATAGAACGTTTCACTAATGAATCAGTTAATTTTTCAAATTGAGCTCTAGTTAATTTTTTAACTAAGTGTTTTGGTCCTGAAGCCGTAGCAGTTACATATGGCAAGTTGATTTCAGTTTCAGCAGAAGAAGACAATTCAATTTTTGCTTTCTCAGCAGCTTCTTTCAAACGTTGCAATGACATTGGATCAAGACGTAAGTCAATACCTTCTTCAGCTTTAAATTCGTCAGCTAACCAGTCAATAATTTCGTGGTCAAAATCATCTCCACCTAAGT
Organism: Flavobacterium sp. DSP2-3-1; assembly: GCF_049896865.1. NCBI lineage: Bacteria > Pseudomonadati > Bacteroidota > Flavobacteriia > Flavobacteriales > Flavobacteriaceae > Flavobacterium > Flavobacterium sp. DSP2-3-1. Next base: position 294,348 of record NZ_JAFCVD010000003.1, read on the forward strand.
GAGTATCACCATTAGTAGACAATACTTCGAAAACTCCGTCTCCTAATTCAAGAACAGAAATATCAAATGTACCTCCACCTAAATCGTAAACAGCAATTTTTTGATCTTTACCTTTTTTATCTAAACCGTAAGCAAGTGCAGCAGCTGTAGGTTCGTTGATAATACGCATTACTTTAAGACCTGCAATTTCACCCGCTTCTTTTGTAGCTTGACGTTGTGCATCATTAAAGTATGCTGGAACAGTAATAACTGCTTCGGTAACAGTTTGACCTAAATAGTCTTCAGCTGTTTTTTTCATTTTTTGAAGTGTCATAGCTGACAATTCTTGAGCAGTGTATAAACGACCATCAATATCCACACGTGGTGTGTTGTTGTCCCCTTTTACTACTGAATAAGAAACTCTTTTTGCTTCAGCTGTAATTTCTGAAAAAGAATGACCCATAAAACGTTTGATAGAAGCAATAGTCTTTGTTGGATTAGTTACCGCTTGTCTTTTAGCAGGATCTCCTACTTTAATTTCTCCACCTTCAACAAAAGCGATGATAGATGGTGTTGTTCTTTTTCCCTCTGCATTAGGAATAACAACTGCTTCATTACCTTCCATTACAGAAACACAAGAGTTGGTCGTACCTAAATCAATTCCGATTATTTTACCCATTTTTAATATATTTAATTTTTTGTATACATGTTTTAATGACTCGGAATCGATAAGTCAATCTTTGTGCCAATACAAAACGGCCTATTGAATTGTCAGTTTGTGTTAAAATTGGCGTAAAAAAATCTGACAAGATGACATTTCATTGGGTTTTTCATTTTGGCGGAAGTCGTAATTAGGAGCTGATTCCCGCTATTCGCTATATCTTTTCTTTTTTAAGAAAAAAAGAAAAGGATGCCGCTGCTATCGGGGCTAGGAAATCTGATTCCTAAGTTCATTTATTTTTATTCGATTACTTTAAAATTTCAATATCAATAATTCGTAATATATTAATTACATTAGCGGAAAGATAGAAAAGCTATTTGTAGCGCAAAGCATACCGATTTTGGGTGTATATGCGCTAGTTTGTAGCGAGAATATACAAGTTGGGAAAAATGCGCGACGCATCTTTCCCAATAGGCGCGCACTTCTCCCAACTTCGCGCTAAGCGCAACTTGGAAGCAGCGCCTAGCGCGCGCCTATTAGTGGCTATGCGAAAAAAAAACGAGAGTAAATTAGATTAAATTTAAGAATTAATCATAAAAATAATTAAAATATGGGATGGGTAGCAATAGGTTTAACAATTGTTTTCATAGGTTGGATTTTCTATCGACTTTTTATTAAAAAGGACTTAAGTAAAAATTTAAACAATTTATATTTTGGGCTATTTTTTGTAACAATATGGTTTTTATATTATTTGTTTATTATTACTTTTTTTTAAAGTCTTTTAATCAATTAATACTACAAGAAATTAATTATTATCCTGTATTTTACTCATTTTGTATTTTATTCACAAAAAGATAAATCCGCAAAGGAAGTTTTAAGTTCTGAAATATGTAAATATGTAAATGAGAAATTGTGGAAAGAATAACAAGCAAAAAGCACGGAAAATCACACTTTAACCCAAATAAAATAAAAATCAATATTGCAAAAAAGTATTGATAGAATATGTAAAAAATAAATTTAGAAAAAATAACTGTAAATAAAAGCACAGCCGCTAACACACGTCTTGCGCCATTTGCGAATTTAGTGGAATTACCGTTTTTTAACGTATTTTCGTTTAGCCGAAAATACTCGTCTTCGTAAGTCGCAAACGGCGCAAGGCGGGAGAACGTTAGTGGCAAGGCTACCGCAACGCACACCAAAAAAGAAATAAACCAAAACAAAAATTAAAAATGGCAAAAAATTATAGGCAATTAATAGAAAGTGTGAAAGGACGAATTAATCCTGAACATTTTGCATTAAAAAAAACATTTTCTGATGAACTTTCTACTATTTCCTACAGTGAAGTTTTAACATACATAAGATTGTCTATGAAAGGAGTTGAACCTGAATATACTCAAAAAAGTAAAGATGCAGGTGAAAGAGTAAAAGAACACTTATTAAAAGAACTTAATAATGTTAGTTTTAAATATCAAGGTTCTGTTATGACTGACACACACATAAAAGGATATAGCGATGTAGATTTACTTACAATTTGTGAAAAATTTTACCAGCCAGACAATTATAACATCAAAAAACTTTTAGAAAATTCAGAACAACGAGTAAAATTCTTTTCGTCATTACCAAAACTCGAAAAAGAAGTTACTGGCACAACGTATCAAGGCAACGAATTAGATGATTTGAGAAATCTAAGGATTGATAGCGAAAATATTCTATCCAAAGTATATAGCAATTGTGACAAATCCAAACCAAAATCTATCAAAATTAAAAATTTAAGTCTAAATCGTGAAGTTGATGTTGTAATTGCGAATTGGTATGATGACGTTACATCTGTAATAAACGACAAAGGCGATTATCGAGGAATACAAGTTTATAATAAAGATACCAATTCAAGAGGAAACGCAGATTATCCGTTTTTAAGTATAAAACGGATAAACGAAAGAAGTTCAATTACAAATGGTAGGTTAAAAAAAATGATAAGATTTTTAAAAAATACCAAAGCAAATTCAGAACAGAATATAGATTTAAGTAGTTTTGACATCAATGCAATTTGTTATGACATTAGTGTTTATGAATATCAAACTCTTTCGTTTTATGAATTAGTACCAATTATATATAATCAAATGAAAAATATTGCTACTGATGATAATAAAGCAGATAATTTAGTTTCGGTAGACGGTAGAGAATACATATTTAGAGGAAACACTTCAAAAAAGGAAAATCTAAAAAAATTATTAGCGGAAGTTGAAGGTGTTTTTCAAGATTTAAAAAACATTTTAAGATTATGATAAAAAAGAAATTATTTATTGGTTCTTCTTCCGAAGAGTTAAAACTTGCTGAAAAAGTAAAAGCAATTTTGGAAAATGATTTTGAAGTTACAATTTGGAACGACAACGTTTGGGATACTTCTATTTTTAAAATCAATCAAAATTTTTTAGCAGATTTGCTAAAAGCATCATTACAATTTGATTTTGGAATTTTATTAGGTACAAGTGACGATAAAGTAATGTTTCGTGGAAAAGAAATGTTGCAACCTCGAGATAATGTGCTTTTTGAACTTGGATTATTTACAGGTCGACTGGGAACTTCAAAATGTGCCTTTTTAATTGACAAAGAAATTAAACTTCCTTCCGATTTTAATGGATTAACTTTAGCAAGGTTTGACAAAACCGATGAAACAACACTCGTAAATGCAGTAAATCAAATTAGCGATTTATTCAAGGCTAGTTCAGATGATGAAATTAATTTTTTCCCTTCTGCAACTCTTGCATCAGTATATTATGAGAATTTAATAATTCCAATATGCCGATTTATCATAGACAATAATGGATTTAATAAAGATGGTATTTTATATAAAAAATGTAAAATAAACATAATTGTTCCTGATAGAATTAATCAAGATGTAAACTTGCAGTTTGAAAAGTTAAAGTCAATGTTTACAACAGAAAACATTTCATTTAAGTATTCAGGTAGACCAAGACAAATTAGTATTGACACACAAATAAAAAATGAAACAATAGAATTCATTGAATTTCCAACAATCATAACTGGAATAAATCACGCAATTTCAAATTTGTTGCCTAATGATTTTAATAAACAAAGTCCAGATTACAATACAATTCTTGATAGAGAATTAAGACGTTTTATAACAACTTTAAAATTACTTTTGATAAAAGGTGGTTTTGACGAAATGGTTACAGTTAAACGTGAAAATGAAATATAAATAAAAGCCCAGCCACTAACAGTTAGGGTTTCGTTGCGTGCGCAGCACCAACAATGAAACCCGTGTTGAACAGCCTGTCCCGTTTTTACGGGAGAACCGATTACCTGCCGTGAACACTATGGAGTTATCGTAAAGATTGTAGCGGTATTTTCAATAGGATTTTGTTCCTCTTTTTTTGCGGAGTGGTTTCAGCTTGGTTTTTTTCATATTTTCCTTCACTTTTAAACACAAATTCCCTTACCCATAAAATCAGCTTTTACAGGAACTTGAACTTTGGCTACCGCCAAGATACCAAGCAGGCGGACCGCGGTGGTCAAAAACTGCTATTCGGTGTAAATCGCAAACTCTTCGCAAAATGCACTAAAAATGCCAAAGGCAAAATCATCGAACTCTCCTAATACGCCCATTTGATTTATCAAAACAAGGTTAGAATCGAAAACAATTACTAAGTGTATCGCAGAAGGCAAGCTATAGTGGAACTTCCCTAGCCTGTTCCGCTCTTCGCGGGAGAGTGATAAAACGCCAATGGGACTTTTATTATATCATGACTAAGAAAATCATCAAACATGCCTCCGCTGATGTTGGATTGATTTTTTCAGCCTACAAACTGCGACGAAATATTTAATTTAATAGACCAAAATCTACTCAAACAATATCTAAAAGTATTGGCTTTGTATTTTGGGGTTCTAAGAGCAATTTTTAAAGCTTTTTATGGACTGTTTTATTTTGATACTCCTAAAGTGACTTTTCCCAGAAAGAATTTTAATTGTAGTTTAAATCACATATATTTACTCACTGATTAACAAAATACTATTCGTTTAGAGGTTTTTAGACGAACTGACGTTGGCAGTAATATTAAAAAACCGAAAATGGAAGAAAATTCACCTACTTACCAATTGATTAAAGGATCACCTAATGTTCTCTCAATGATTTATCAAGATTGTGCACAACCTTCTATCAAAAAAATTGGAATTGCTCTCGAAACTATATTTGAAATTAGTAATACTATTTTACTACCATTAAAATTGTCAAGTGAAAAAGCGAAAATAAATTTCACAAAAATTTTGGATGCTTACAGAGAAAAAATAGACAAAATAGACAATAGTAAATTGATAGATGTACCTACAATTTTAGGTATTCCAATTATTGATAGGTTAACGTATGTAACTAATAGAGAAATTGCTGACCTATATGTACGCTTATTAGCTAAAGCATCTTCAATAGATACTATTAATGAAGCACACCCAACTTTTATTCATATAATTGATAGAATGACAGTCGATGAAGCAAGAATTATAAATCATATTGAAAATCTAAATTCAATACCTTTTATAAATATTGTTAGTCGCTCGAAAGACAATCACGCTGAATATGTAAAACAAGCATGGAACTTAACTGCTTTAGAAAAAGATTTAGATTTAATTTGTCCAAATAATATAGATTTGTATTTGGACAATTTGGTTAGTTTACAAATCATAGAAGTACAAGGCAATTCTTTTAAGGTTGACGAAGATCTGTATATTAATCTTGAAAAAAATATTCTGAATTGATAGTTTCTTATGAGGAATGGAATACAAAAAATGTAGAATATAATCCAAAATGTGAAATCCAAAAAAGATTTTATGAAGTTACAGAGTTGGGAAAATTATTCATAAAAGCTTGCCGAAAATAAATACTACTGCCAACAGCTAGGGTTTCGTTGCGTGCGCAGCACCAACAATGAAACCCGTGTTGAACAGCCTGTCCCGTTTTTACGGGAGAACCGAGTACCTGCCGTCAACACTATGGAGTTATCGTAAAGATTGTAGCGGTATTTTCAATAGGATTTTGTTCCTCTTTTTTTGCGGAGTGGTTTCAGCTAGTTTTTTCGTGTTTTCCGTCACTTTTGAACACAAATTCCCTTACCCGTAAAATTAGTTTTCACAAGCAATAACGTTTTGGCTTCCGCCAAGATACCAAGCAGGCGGACCGCGTTGGTCAAAAACTGCTATTCGGTGTAAATTGCCTGTTTTACAACAAGGACACTTGGGTAAAAAGGGCTTCTTTTCTGCTTTTTCTAAAACTTTTACTTTAAGTTTTTCCTGTAAAAGTTTCAGCTTTTGACGCTTCCAAGTGCTGCTCAAAAAACCATAATGACGGATTTTCACACCCGAGCCCAAAGGGCGAACTGACGAAGTAAACCGTTTGGGCAAAATATGCAACGAAAACCGCCTGATAAATTCCTGATGAGTTAGTGTCATTTGTTTTTTAACGCCCGCTACTCGGTAATCCTTGTAATCAAAAGTCACGTTCTACTCGTCAATACTCTTAATTCTATTATTGCTGATGGCGATTTTATGGGTGTATCTTCCCAAATATTCCACCACCGACTTTGGACTTCCAAAAGGTTTCTTAGCAAATACTACCCATGGTTTTTGCCATAATTCCTGCCGGATTTGTTCGTATTGAGTAGGCGATTGCGCCTTGAGTTTTCCGCAAAATTTAGCCCTAAAAACTTTGGACAAGACCTTGTCTGATGTCGGCCTGATTTTTTCAGCCTACAACCTGCGTCGAATATTTAATTTAATAGACCAAAATCTACTAAAACAATATCTAAAAGTATTGGCTTTGTATTTTGGGGTTCTAACAGCAGTTTTTAACGCTTTTTACGGATTGTTTTATTCTAAGAATGAAGAATGCTTTTTTCCAAAAAGAATTTTAATTGTAGTTTAAATCACATATATTGACTCACTGATTAACTAAAATGAGTTCGTTTGAAGGTTTTTAGACGAACTGAAGTTAGTGGTAAGCTTATCAACATTGACTCATAACAACCATAAAATGAGTTAATTATATAATTTTTACAGTAAATGATATAAGAAAAAGTATTCAATTGACCGTTAACTTTATTTAATAATAATAAAAAATAAATTATGGACAATCAGCAACAACCTCGACGCAACTTTATCAAAAAATCTTTTTTAAGTACTCTAGCTGTTGGAACAGGAATTTCAATTCTAGCGCCAAGTATGCAATCCTTTACTACTTTCGAAGATGATGAAGAAAATGACCCAAATGCTAAAAACGAAAAGGAATTTCGAATGGGTGTAATTGGGCCTGCAGAATTATCATTAGTGACCAGCAAAATAGCCACAGAAAAAGCATCACAGAAAAACGCAAAGGAATTTGCGGGCTTTGAATTGACTGAAGCAATTGCAGTAACTACTGTTCTTAAAGATTTAGGCACACCAATTCCGCCAATGGATCCAAAAGCGAAAGCTACGCTAGAAAAAATTAAAAACACACCTCCAGGAAACGAATTTGATAAAACCTATATAAAGGCACAGCTTGAAAATCATGAATTCTTACGTGATTTGGCACAGGATTATCTTAACAATTCGAAAGGCAAAACTGCTGTAGCCGAAAGGCAGGGTAGGCATTTAGCAACACTTGCTTTAGCTACTTTTAAAGAACATGTCGCAATTACTCAACGTATTTTGAGCGAACTGAACGCTTAGTAGGTTATTCCAAAAATTAAAAATACAGGAGTCATTTCCTGTTTTTTTATTTATATAAAGCCAGCCACTAACAGCGCATAAACCTCATGGCTGGTTTTTATCAACTTCACGATTTTGCTTTCGAAAAACCTTTACCTTAGCCAAAAGAACTCAGTTCGTTTCGCCGCCACAAGCTCTATGCGCGAGACGTTGCAATCACATAAAAAAAGAACTATGAAACAAAAATTACTATTAGCATTACTATTGATCTTATCAATCAAATCATTTTCATAAGATTCAAAATTTAGCATTGAAGCTAGTTACCCGATTCCAATTGGAGATAATTTTATCGCAGAAAACTATAACGGAATTTTTGACATTGGAGCAAAATATAGATTTTCGAAAATAAAAAATATCAACATTGGAACATCTATCAATGGTGGAATTTTAGTAAACAACACTAATGACAATAATGGGAATCAAGACTTTAAAGATAAATCATATCTTATTCAACCAAAAATTTTTGCTGAACTTACAATAGAATCAATTTCTAAATTACACCCATTTATAGGATTTGGATATACTTTTATGGTTTTCGATGCTTCAGGAACAAATAACGGATTTGATGTTTCAGGTTTAAGTAAAACAGACAGTGGAATAAATGCTAATTTTGGAGTTGCTTACGATATAACTACTAAAATATTCATAGGGATTCAATATGATTATGTGAAGTTAAATGTTGCTGAAGAAACCCTAAATACAACATTTAATACTAACGTAAATCTATTAAAAATTGGATTAGGTTTTCGAATATAATAAACTATCCGACCGCACTGACATCCGACAATCGTTAGCGAATTTTTGCAATCCGTTTCCATAACAATAAGACACAAAAAACAAAAGCTATTAATTAATTCAAAAAAAACATCAATCACTTAAACCAACAATCATCATGAAACAACGTTCCAAACATTTTGCACTAAAGACAATCCTAATTGGTGTATTCATTCAGCTAATTACAATAACGGTTTCCTTTGGCCAAACAAAAGCAGAACAAATCGATAAGTTGATGAATCTATATTCAGAATACGGGCAATTTAACGGCTCCATTCTTGTCGCTGACGCAGGTAAAGTCATTTACAAAAAGGGATTTGGAATGGCAAACATGGAATGGAATATCCCGAACCAACCGGATACCAAACATAGATTGGGTTCCGTTACCAAACAGTTTACCGCTATGTTGATTCTGCAATTACTTGAGCAGGGAAAATTAAAGTTGGATGTTCCTATTACAACCTATCTTCCTGATTATCCTAAAACATTGGGCGATAAAATCACTATTCATCATTTACTGACGCACACATCTGGAATTCCTAATTATACTTCGTTTCCTATTTTCTTGAAAGAAATAAGTTTCAATCCATACAGCCCGGAAGCTTTTGTGAAAAAATTCGCTGACTTACCGCTGGAGTTTACACCAGGCGAAAAATTTGCGTACAGCAATTCCGGCTATTTTTTATTGGGTTACATTATAGAGAAAGTTTCCGGTAAAACCTATGAGCAGTTTTTGCAAGACAATATTCTTACACCACTCAAAATGAATAATACAGGATTCGACCACCATGAAACGATTCTGAAAAACAGAGCTTCCGGTTATGAGAAAAACGGTAAAAACTACAGCAATGCCAGTTATCTTGATTTGTCTATCCCCTACGCTGCCGGTTCTTTATATGCTACCGTAGACGATTTGTATTTATGGGATCAAGCGCTTTACACAGAACAGTTACTTTCAACAAAAAATAAAGAGCTGTTATTTAATTCCTATATTCCTGCAGGACCGGGACAATATGGTTACGGATGGTTTATCAATAAGGCTTTCAATGGAGAAAAAAATGAGAGTATCCTGCTTACTGAGCATGGCGGTGGAATAAATGGATTCAACACCTTGCTTTCCCGTATTCCTTCTGACAAAAATCTAGTAGTATTGTTAAATAATACGGGCGGTACGAACTTAAACGAGATGAGTAAAGCAATTAGAAATATTCTATACAATCAACCATATAGTTTACCTAAAAAATCATTGGCTGTTGCTTTCGTAGACGTAATTCTGGAAAAAGGAATTATTTCGGGATTAACTTATTTTAATGAAAATAAAAATTCAAATACCTATGCTGTCAACGAAAATGAAATGAATAGCGCAGGATATCAATTATTACAAACCGGAAAAGTAAAAGAAGCAATAGAAGTTTTTAAACTAAATGTAGAAGCGTTTTCAAAATCAGGAAATGCCTACGATAGTTTGGGAGAAGCCTATTTAAAAAACGGAGATAAAAAGCTGGCGATTATCAACTATAAAAAATCATTGGAGCTAGATCCAAATAATGAAAACGGGAAAAAAGTATTGGAAGAAATTTCAAAGTCCTAAATTAGTAGAACTGTTTAAAAAAAACCGCACGGATCATGTTTGATTTCAAAAACACGATCCGTTCGGATAATAATAAAATCACGCTTTTTAATTCATTTTTTATTTCACTGCCTTAGTTGACTTCCCAACCGTCAAATAAACATGTGTATTGGGATATAGAAATTCAATTTTTGAATTTTGCTGGTTTAATCTCATCGCGGCTTGTCCATTGACAGCAACAGTATAATTATTTTTTTTGGGGGTTTGATAATTACTGATCAATTGACATTTATTCAAAGTATCGTAAAATTTACAAGAGAAAGTATTTTAAAATTCAACAATGAGTTCACAACGGATTTAGATTGCTTAGAATATTTAGCAAAAATAAAGTGGAAAGCAGATTTCAAATGTGTAATGTAATCACACAAAATTTACGATTCGTAAAACGAATTTTGCGCGGGATTGTAACGTTTGCCATCATATTATAAGCCCAATTGTTGATACTATTTTTCACAAAGTTCGATTTGATTTGCGAAAAGCATTTACAATTGTTTTTGAGATTAATGCAATCACAAAAGGCTTCTCTACAAAACAAACAGCAAAACAATTAAAAATTAGCACAAATAGGGCAACTGATTTCATTAAAAAAGTTAGAATTAATATGGCAAATAGTGCATCACAGCCAATGATTGTTGATATTTTTGTCGATGAATTTATTTTTGGTGGCAAAGAAAATCCTAAACAAGAGAGGAGCAATATTCCAAAAAATAAAGTTGATGATCGCCGTTGAAACCAATTATACTACCGGAATTAAAAGAGTGTAGTTTGACCCGTTTGAAGATTATTTGTGCAAATAAATACGCAAAATATTTGAGAAACATATTTCTAAATCTGCGTCAATAAAAATTGACAAATAGAATGGATGTAATTCGTTAAAAAAAAGTTTGATTTTATACAGATTAAGAGTGACAAAGGAAAATCATCGAAAAAATTACACACTGTAATTTATTAAATAAAATCTTTTTTGAGAAGTACTTTTTCTTTGGTTCACAAAGAGCATCTTCAGATGCACCTGAACGAGTTTATTTACAGAATTAATACGTTAGTTTACGAGAAAAAAATATTTGAGTTGATAATAAACAGAATGATGAATACTTAAAAATTTTTATATCAAGGCATTACAAAAATTAAATAATTGCACACCTCAAAAAATATTAAACGAATGAACCCAATATAATATTGAGCTCATTAGTATCAAAATCAAATATAAATTTATCTAAACTTTTTTGTGTAGTATAAGATCGAGACTTTCCTATTTTATTCTTCGTCTTCGTCCGTACCATGGGATTTTGAATAGCCTCTCCATTTCTCGATACAATCCTGCAAATCCTGCGGAAGTTCCGTATCAAAACGCATCAGCTCGCCGGTTGTAGGATGGACAAAACCTAACGTTTTAGCATGTAAAGCCTGTCTTGGTATCACTTTGAAACAGTTGTCAATAAACTGTTTGTATTTGGTAAACGTAGTTCCTTTCAAAATCAAATGACCGCCATAACGCTCGTCATTGAATAAAGGATGTCCTATATGTTTTAGGTGTGCCCGAATCTGATGAGTTCTTCCGGTTTCCAGTTGACAAGAAATCAATGTCACATAACCAAAACGTTCTAACACCTTGTAATGTGTCACGGCTGGTTTCCCTATTTCGGGATCAGCAAAAACAGCCATTTGCATGCGATCTTTTAAATGTCTTGCTAAGTTTCCTTCAATCGTTCCTTTATCAGCCACCACATTTCCCCAAACCAAAGCCACATACTCTCTTTCGGAAGTTTTAGCTTCAAATTGTTTGGCAAGATGGGTCATCGACGCCTCGGTTTTGGCAATTACCAATAGACCTGAAGTGTCTTTATCAATACGATGCACTAATCCAGGACGTTCGCTGCTGTTCATTGGCAAATTATCAAAATGATACGCCAACGCATGCACTAAAGTTCCGGTGTAATTCCCATGTCCAGGATGCACCACCATTCCGGGCAATTTATTTATCAATAGCAACGTATCATCTTCATACACAACATCAAGTGGAATATTCTCGGGAATAATATGGTTTTCGTAAGGAGGATGCGTAAGCATAACACGGACCACATCATTGGCTTTCACCTTGTAATTCGACTTTACCGTAGCGTCGTTTACAAAAATATTTCCTTCCGTAGCCGCGATTTGTATTTTATTGCGAGTCGCATTTTGTATAAGGCCCATCAAGTATTTATCAATTCGCAACGACGCTTGGCCTTTGGGAACTTCAAACCTGAAATGTTCAAATAACTCGTCCTCTAAATCTATTGTTTCTATATTATTGTTCATCAACTGGTATTTCTTCTTCTATTGTTGCTGCGAGCGTGTCGGCAGCATTTTCCTCTTCTTCGTAACTCATTTTTCCGTCTCCCAAAACCAAATCGATTTTAGATGATTTCAAAACTCTGTCGCCTGCTTTCAGGTTTCTTCCTTTGAAACGCATTTCCAAGACCATATCTTTCCCAAGATTTGGAACATACGTAACCGCGCCTTCTTCAAGCCCTAAAGCTTTCAAAGTAGGTACCGCTTCACGATACGTTTTATTTACTAATTCAGGAATTCGCACGGATGAAAATCCAGAGGTATTTATTTTTATATATATTTTTCTACCTACTTTTACCTTTGTACCCGGGGTCGGATCTTGTTCAACCACACTGTATTGCGGAAAATTGCTTCTGTAATCGACGCTATCCAAAAGCACATAATCTAAATCCAACTCGTCCAGCTTTTCCTCCACTTGCTCTTCAGTCAATTTACTCAAATTTGGAACCTCAATTTCATTACCATGATCGGTTGTAAAAGTCAACCAATGCATAAACAAATACCCCAAAGCAACAATAATGGCAATCGCAATTAATACTTGCACTAAAAAGACACGACTGGTAAGATACTTACGTAAACTCATAAATTTATTTTTATATGTGGCAAAGATAAACCTATTTCGTTCCAAAAAAAATGATAATTTTGTTTAATCGTTTTTAGAATTCCTGCTGATGAATTTCAGGAGCTGTTTCCCGCTATTCGCTAGTATCTTTCCTTTTTTAAAGAAAAAAAGCAAAGGATATCGCTGCTATCGGGGCTAAAAACAAATCGTTTTGCAAACAACATTATTTTTTTTTAAACCTAAGAACCAAAACCCAACATCTAAAAATGAAAAACATTGCCATTATCATGGGCGGATATTCCAGCGAATATAAAATCTCACTTATCAGCGGAAACGTCGTACATCAATTTCTGGACAAAACGAAATACAACGGATTTCGAATCCATATTTTTAAAGAAAAATGGGTCTATGTTGATGCTAATGACGCCGAATTCCCCATCGATAAAAATGATTTTTCAGTAACTGTTGCCGGTAATAAAATTACTTTCGACTGCGTTTTCAATGCCATTCACGGAGCTCCCGGCGAAGACGGATTGATGCAGGCGTATTTCGAATTATTGCATATTCCGCAAACTTCCTGCGATTATTATCAAGCAGCCTTAACGTTCAACAAACGCGATCTATTATCAGTTTTAAAACCATACGGCATAAAAACCGCCACTTCCTATTACTTAAACAAAGGCGATATTGTCAATACTGACGAAATTGTCGCTAAAGTTGGTTTGCCTTGTTTTGTAAAACCAAACAAAGCCGGTTCCAGTTTTGGAATTTCAAAAGTTAAAACGGCTGCCGAATTACCTATCGCAATAGAAGTTGCTTACAAAGAAGACAACGAAATCATCATAGAAAGTTTCCTTGACGGCACCGAAGTTTCTGTAGGGGTCATCAATTACAAAGGAAAAGTAACCGTTTTACCAATTACCGAAATTGTTTCGGACAATGATTTTTTCGATTATGAAGCCAAATATTTGGGTAAATCACAAGAAATTACTCCTGCCAGAATCTCGGATGAAATGACTCAAAAAGTGAGTGAAATTGCTAAACGCGCTTACGAAGTCCTGAAAATGAAAGGTTTTTCCCGAAGCGAATTTATATTGGTAAACGGAGAACCACACATGCTGGAAATGAACACTATTCCGGGATTAACAACGGAAAGTTTGATTCCGCAACAAGCCAAAGCCGCCGGAATTTCATTAGAAGATTTGTTTACAAATGCAATAGAATTGGCTTCGCCTGAATAACTGATTATTTCGTTAACTTTGTATAAAAAACTCATTATGATTAATTACAAACAATATATCGGAATAAATTCAGGTGTTCGTTTTGGTAAACCAACAATAATTGGAACCAGAATTACTGTTTTTGATGTTTTAAATTGGTTGGCTAATGGAATGACCATAAATGAAATAATTGAAGATTTTCCCGAAATTGACGAAAATCAAATCAAAGCTTGCCTTACTTACGCTGCTGATAGAGAACGTAAAATTCAAATTGCATCGTGAGTTTGTTATTTGATCAAAACATTTCTTTTAGAATTATCTCTAAAATTAAATCCAATTTCCCTGAAGCAAAACAAGTCAGACAACTCGGAATTGAAAATCATTCTGATCTTGAAATATGGAAGTATGCCAAAGAAAACAAATTTACAATTGTAACTTTTGATGCTGATTTTTTTGATTTAGCAAATCTAAAAGGTCATCCGCCAAAAATAATTTGGCTCCGTTTTGGAAATACCAAAACTGATTTTCTAGCAAATCAATTAAACACAAAAAATGCAATCATCAAAGATTTTATAAATTCCGATGAATATTCAGAAATAGCCTGTTTGGAGGTAACCAATTAAAATGTTGCTATGATAGAAATCTTTGAATGGAACCGATTATTATACAATGATTTACCAGAATCCTTTCTGTTAGAAGTCATTTTCCGTTCCACGGTAATGTTCACCGTTTTATTGTTGACATTAAAAGTAGCTGGAAAACGTGGCGTAAAGCAATTATCTGTTTTTGAAACAGTCATCATTATTGCTTTAGGATCAGCAGCCGGAGATCCAATGTTTTATGAAGAAGTTGGAATAATCCCACCCATAACCGTATTACTAGTAATTATCCTTTTATACCGCTTAGTAACTTGGCTAACCGGAAAAAGTAAACGATTTGAAGAGTTTATAGAAGGCAAAACTGAATGTATTATCAGTGAAGGCAAATTTTCAATTGCTACTTTCAAAAAGGAAAGTCTGGCACAAGATGAATTTTTTTCGGAACTCCGATTAAAATCAGTAGAGCATTTAGGACAGGTGAAAAATGCCTTTATGGAAACTAGTGGCGAAATCAGTGTTTTCTATTATGAAGACCATGAAGTTCAACCAGGCTTACCAATTCTGCCTTTCTTATTTAAACTTAAAAGTAAAACGATTCCAACAGAAGGTGTTTATGCCTGCACCTTTTGCGGAAATACTGAAAGCCATAAACCAGGAAATGCGGAGTGCAGGGTTTGTGAAAAATCTGAATGGGTCGAAGCAATACGAACACTTAGAAAAACTTAATTCAACCCAAATAAAACCCATTCGATTTAAATATATCTTGTATAATGAGAAAAGCAATATTTCCGGGATCATTTGACCCAATCACTTTAGGACATGAAGACATAATTAAAAGAAGTATATCTTTATTTGATGAAATCGTAATTGCCATTGGAATCAATGCCGAAAAAAAATACATGTTTTCATTGGAAGACAGAAAGCGTTTTATTGAAGAAACATTCAAAAACGAACCTAAAGTTTCAGTAATAACTTATGAAGGTTTGACAATTGATTTGTGCCACAGAATAAACGCTAATTTTATCCTTCGTGGTTTACGCAACCCTGCCGATTTCGAATTTGAAAAAGCAATTGCGCACACGAATCGTCGTCTATCAAAAATAGAAACCGTGTTTTTGTTGACCGCAGCAAAAACTTCGTATATCAGCTCAAGCATTGTGCGGGATGTAATCCGCAATGGTGGACAATATGAAATGCTTGTTCCCGATGCAGTCCGAGTAAAATAATTTTAAAGAGATTATGTCAAGTCAAGCGCACTCGAGAACTATCCATTCGTCTCGACTGCGCTCGACTTGACAAATAATCACTACCAATTTTACTTGCGAAACGAGGCAATAAATCTTAAATTAGCCAAAAATAAAAGCCATCAAACAATGAGTATAGAAAGAGAATTAAGCAAACGTAGCGGATCGAAATGTGAACTTTGTGGTGCAACCGAAAACCTAAAAGTATATCAAGTATTACCAACCAAAAAAGGTGGACTTGATGAAAGTATAGTGGCTTGCAGCACCTGTATCGACCAAATCGAAAATCCGGATAACGTAGATTTAAATCATTGGAGATGTTTGAATGACAGCATGTGGAGCGAACATACTGCCGTACAAGTTGTCGCGTGGAGAATGTTAAGCCGTTTGCGTGGTTCTGGTTGGCCTCAGGAATTACTGGACCAAATGTATTTAGATGAAGATAATTTAGTTTGGGCACAAGCAACAGGTGAAGGCGAAGAAGACGAACCAAAAGTAATTCACCGTGACAGCAACGGTGTGATTCTTGAAATTGGAGATTCAGTCGTTTTAATCAAAGATTTGAAAGTAAAAGGTTCAAGCATGGTAGCCAAACAAGGAACTGCAGTGCGTAACATCAGATTAGATCATGAAAACGCCGAATATATTGAAGGAAAAGTAGATGGTCAGACTATTGTTATTATTACGCAATATGTTAAGAAAATATAGTGGTCAATTTTTAGTTTTTAGTGATCCGTGCCTGAATTGATAAAAAAATTCAGTGGTCAGAAAAAAGTTTAATCATAGACTTCATTAAAGCAAAAAATCGTTAATAGTAAATCAAATTTACTATTAACGATTTTTTATTGGTAAACTATTTTTTTACTGCTTACTAAAAGCTAAACATTGAACACTTTTTTAAAATAGACATTAAAAACTGAACACTGAACACTAAAAAACTACTCCTCTTCTTTCTTAATTACTTTTCGGGCGACTTCGATTTTAAATTTCTTGCCTTTCATTTTCTCGTCTTTGATGGCGTGCAATAAATCTTTTACTTTATTGAATTTGACTGCAGCAAAAGAGATAAAATCTTTCACTTCGATTAATCCTAAATCGCCTTTTTCTAACTTGCCTTTTTGGGAAAAGAAACCAACGATATCAATTTTATTCAGTTTATTTTTCTTCCCTCCACTGATATAAATGGTTTGAAATTCAGGTGGCTTTGGTAATGAAGTGGAATTTTCAACTTTCAAAGCTTCCATTGCATAATCGATGTAATCCATTTTTTTCTCACTTTCATGAGCAATAATGTAAGCAGTTCCAGAAGCAAGCATACGCGCCGTACGTCCGTTTCTATGCGTAAATTCATCTTCTTTGGATGGTAAATGATAATGAATTACATGATTCATTTCAGGGATATCGAGTCCACGGGCTGCCAAGTCAGTTGTGATTAGATAACTTACACTTCCGTTTCTGAACTGGATTAGCGCGCGTTCTCTTTCGTCCTGATCCATTCCTCCATGATAATACGTGGCATAAATTCCTTTTTCGTTCAACGTATCGCTAATGCGTTCTGCAGCATCACGATGATTACAAAAAACTATTGCCGACTGCGATTTCAACGAACAAATCAAGTTAAACAAACTTCCAATTTTGTCTTTTTCCTTGGAAACAACCATTTTCATCGAAAGATTAGTTTCTGCTACGTTGTCTGGAATAAAATCCAAAATAGTCGGGTTTACGACTCTTGTATATTTTGGAATTTCAATATCGGAAGTGGCCGAAACCAAAACGCGTTTGTTGAGTTTCGTTAATTTTCCAATTATAAAAGACATTTGTTCATGGAAACCCAATTGCAATGATTTATCAAACTCATCGAGAATCAACGTTTGGATTTTATCCAAACGGAAAGTTCCTCTGTCGATATGATCCGCGATTCTTCCCGGAGTTCCTATTAAAACTGCTGGCGGATTGCTTAAATTTTTAATTTCGGTATCAATAGAATGTCCGCCGTAGCACACATTTACTTTATAATCAGTTCCCATTTTTTTCCAAACCTGCTCAATCTGCAATCCTAATTCGCGTGACGGAACCAAAATTAAACATTGAACCGATTGAATTTCGGGTTGTAACATTTCTAAAATCGGCAACAAAAAAGCCAAAGTTTTTCCGGAACCTGTTGGCGAAAGCAATAAAACATTATTGTCATTCAGGATGGTATCTTGCGCTACTTCCTGCATTTCGTTCAGGCTTTCGATGCCTAAATTCAAAAGTATATTGTTGGAATGGTGTTTCTTATTCATTTTTTCAATTTGGTGCAAAGGTAATTTTTAATTGTGAGTTATGAATTTTGAATTATGAATTTTCATTCTTTTTCAATCGGATATTTCCTTTTCTTACATTCATATCTACAGCTGTCTAAAAAAAGCTACATTTGATATTCCATTCAAAAATCGAAAAATGAGACTTTTTACATTCCTTTTTTTACTATTCTCCATCAGTACTTTTGCACAAAAAAACAACAAATACGATACTTTTTTCGAAAAAGGTAATGGAAATCAATCTGCCTCTTATCAAGAAACAATTGCGTACTACAAACTTCTGGCGGATGATTTCCCTACTGTCGAAATTCAAAAAATGGGTTTGACAGATAGTGGTGAGCCTTTGCACATGGTTATTTTTAATCCGGAAAAGCAATTTGACTTTGGAACCATCCAAAAAAACAAAGCGGTAATTCTGCTTAATAACGGAATTCACGCAGGGGAACCGGACGGAATTGACGCTTCAATGCAGCTTTTTAGAGATTTAGCTTTAGGTAAAATAAAAGCGCCAAAAAACACCGTTATCGTTTGTATTCCGGTGTACAATATTGGCGGCGCTTTAAACAGAAACTCCACTTCAAGAGCCAATCAGGACGGACCGGAAATCTATGGCTTTCGTGGCAATGCCAGAAACTATGACTTGAATCGCGATTTTATAAAATCAGACACCCGTAACACGAAAAGCTTTGTAGAAATATTCCATAAAGTAAATGCAGATGTTTTTATTGACAATCACGTCAGCAATGGCGCAGATTACCAATACAAACTGACGTACATTATGACCCAACATAATAAATTAGGAACCGTTTTAGGTGATTTTTTAAATACTGAAATGATGCCTTCTTTGGTGAAAGATTTACAAAAAAAGAATATTGAAACTACGCCTTATGTCAATGCTTTTCAGGACACACCAGAAAAAGGTTTTGGTCAATTTTTTGAAAGCCCAAGATTCGCAACCGGTTATACTTCATTGTTTAATACCATTGGTTTTGTGGTGGAAACGCACATGCTTAAAAAATATGCCGACCGCGTGAAAGTGACGTATGAATACATGCGTTCCGCAATTGATTTTACGGATGCTAATTATCAAAAAATCAAACAACTGCGATTGAAAAATGAAGAGCAGTATAGACCAAAACAATCGTACACGATAAAATGGGAAATTGACAGCACAAAAACGATTCCTTTTTCGTTTTTAGGCTACGAAGCCAGTTACAAAAAAAGTGATGTAACAACTGGAAATCGCCTGTTTTATGATAAAACAAAACCATTCAAAAAAGACATTCCTTACAATAAGGAATTTAAATCGGTAAAAGAGATAATCATACCGGAAGCGTATATAATTCCAAGAGGATTTTGGCCTGTTATCGAATTATTAAAAAGTAATACGATAACATATCGTCTACTAAAAAAAGATACCATAATTGAAGTCGAAAGCTATAGAATTGCCGACTTTAAAACAACAAGTTCAGCGTATGAAGGTCATTATTTACACCGAAACACTTCGGTAACCGCTAAAATAGAGAAAGTGGCTTTCGCCAAAGGGGATTACGTTATTCCTACACAACAAAAGGGAATCAAATACCTACTGGAAACTTTGGAACCGGAAGCAATAGATTCTTTTTTCAACTGGAATTTTTTCGATACGATGTTACAACAAAAAGAAGGTTATTCCGATTATGTTTTTGAAGATTCGGCAACACAGATTTTGAAAGAAAATCCAAAATTAAAAGCCGAATTTGATTTGAAAAAACAAAGTGACGTTACTTTTATCAATAATCCGGAAGCACAGCTGGACTGGATTTACAAACATTCTGTTTATTATGAAAAGGCACATTTACAATATCCTGTGTATCGCATTTTAAATTAAAAAAAAGCACGAATTAAAATATTTATTAAGCACGAATTTCCACCAAATAATTAGTGGGAATTCGTGAAATTCGTGTTCAACTTTATTATATCAACTTTTCTGTTTACAAAATGAAGTGCTATTTCAGCAGCTTCTCTTCTTCGAACAATAATTTTATGTTTTCATAGGAGTTTTTTAGCGCCTCTTTGATTTGTTCCGGATTCATCCAGGCTACTTTCTCAATTCCCTCTTCTAATTGCCCCTGTGGTGTGCCTTCAAAATCAGACTGCATTTCGAACCAATGGGTAATTTTTAGTTTGTATTTGCCATTCCGTTTAAAAACATGATACGTTTTTTGAAGTTTGTGAGATATCGACAAGCCATTAACGCCAGTCTCCTCTTCTACTTCACGCATGGCAGTATCTGCGATTTCCTCTCCTTTTTCGATTCCGCCCTTGGGTAAATCCCATTTTCCGTTTCTAAAAATGAATAAAACCTCCCCTTTTTTATTATAAACCAAACCGCCTCCCGCTTTACACACTGGAATTTTAGCTTTTAAAGTCTTCATAATCAAGCTTTCGTCCGGATGATACAGATAGGCCTTATTAATTTTATTTTGAAAGATTTTAACTATAAGTTGCTCTATGTCAATGCTTTCTAATAGAAATAATTGAAAATCTGTCTCTTTGGAGATGTGATTTGTCAAAAAAAGTGGTTTGTCGTTAACAAAAACTTTATACATTTGTAATATGATTTTTAATAAAGATACAGCCGAAAAAACAGCCGAATTTCTTTTGCAAATAAATGCAATTAAATTGAATCCAAGAAATCCTTTTACATGGGCTTCTGGGTGGAAATCGCCTATTTATTGTGACAACCGATTAATTCTCTCATTTCCAGCGGTAAGAAATTATGTCCGCGATGAATTTTCCAAGAATATAGAGAAGCAATTTGGTAAACCAGATGTTATTGCCGGTGTAGCCACTGGAGCAATAGGAATTGGTATGCTGGTAGCGGAAAGTATGGGGTTGCCGTTTGTTTATGTTCGCCCGGAACCAAAAAAACACGGGAGACAAAACCAGGTGGAAGGTTTTTTACAAAAAGGACAAAATGTAGTTGTAGTAGAAGATTTAATCAGCACAGGAAACAGTAGTTTGCTAGCTGTGGAAGCGTTGCGCGAAGCCGGTGCTAATGTAAAAGGAATGGCCGCTATCTTTACCTACGGCTTTAAAGTTGCTGAACAAAACTTTAAAAGTGCAAATCTAGATTTATTTACGTTGAGTAATTATCAAAATTTATTGAATTTGGCTGTTGCCAAAAGATATATCAATGAGGACGAAGAACAGGTTCTGAGAGAATGGAATGTGAGTCCGTCTACTTGGACTATTGAAGTTTAAAAAATCTAATAAAAAATAAAAACAATGAATTTAGAAAGCGCTAAAGTTACTGTTCAAAAATCAGCTCAAGAATTATTCAATTTACTGAGTGATGTGAAAAATTTTGAAAAATTAATGCCCGAAAATATTGCTAAATTTGAAGTTATTGGTGACGACGCTTTCATTTTTGGACTGAAAGGGATGCCAGAAATAAAGTTAAAAATGAAAGAAAAAGTAGCTCCTACCAAAATCGTTTTAGGGGCAGCGAGCGACAAACTTCCATTTACTTTAGTAGCGAATATAGATGCTGTTTCTCAGACTTCAAGCGATGTAAAACTCGATTTTGAAGGCGATTTCAATCCTATGATGGCCATGATGATTAAAGGTCCAATTGGGAAATTCATAGAAACTTTAGCAGGCAATATGAATAAATTGTAAAAACTATTTAAATTCATTGTTGTCCGATAAAAAAGAAGCCAAATTAATAGCTTGTTTTTTATCGGAAAACAATTTGTGACTAAATTTGATTTCTATCCTTTCGGAAATAAGTTTCCATTTATTACTGCAACAAAAGAAAACGAAGAAGCTAGTAACAAAGTTGTGGAAATAAATTTTAAAATTTTAATCAAAAAAATACGCATTTTACTTAACGCCAAGCTAGAATTTAAAAAATTAATTGATCTTTTTAAAAAAGGATCTGCATGAGAATTAGAGATATTAAATTTAGATGTCAATGATAGTTGCTAAAAAATAATTCTACTAACAGTTTTACTTTCATTTAGTCCTTATCCGACAGCGCCGAACTACGATAAACGACAAGCCAACAAAACCGTAAAGAGCTAGAATTCCTTTTCCTATCGTATAGCTTTAGTAGACTTCCCAACCGTCAAATAAACATGCGTATTGGGATAAATAAATTCAATTTTAGTGTGCTGTTTGTTTATCCGCATTGCTACTTGACCTTTCTCATTTTCTAAAGTATAAAAGGTGTAATTCCCGTCGGAAGCAAAAACACCGGAGTATACAATTTTATATTTCATCTTTGTCGCCGTAAGAAAGAGAACCACACTATGCTTTTGAATATCAAGAAACACAAAAGAGTATTCATTTCCTGCTACATTGCATTCGTTTTTTCTAAAAGGTTGCTCATCTATGCAATATCTTTGCACATTAAACACTTGTTCTTGAGCGTACAAACCACCTGATATCAACAACAACAGAATTATTTTTTTCATATCCTTTTGTTATTTTTTAGTATCCGAAATTGGATAGTCCTTTTTACCCCTTACAAAATACAAGCCACATTCTTTTTTTGAAGAAAAAAAAACCACAAAACCCCCAATTGCATTGGGCAACGTATCCTTAAAAAAGGATTAAAAGGTTTGTGAATTCTGTTTCTTTCCACATATTATTCGTAGTTTTGACCGTATCAATGCGTCTTAATTTTGCTTTATAGCAATCCAAAAAAACAACGCAAACAACTTTAAAAAACAATTACAATGACTTCATTTAGTAAAGAATTATCCTTTCGTTGGTCTGATCTTGACCCTAATTTTCATGTTCGACACAGTGCTTATTATGACTTTGGCGCACAACATCGTATCGAAATTCTGGAAAGTCTTGGCTTAACAATAAAAGTGATGCAAGCGCAAGGCTTTGGTCCTATTCTTTTTAGGGAAGAATGTGTATTTAGAAAAGAAATAAAACTTTCGGATAAAATTTTTATGCATACCAAAACCTCAAAAGTAAATGCGGATGCTTCTCGCTGGTCCATTGTACATGAATTCATGAATGAAGACAATAAACTATGCGCAACTATAACTGTTGATGGTGCTTGGATGGACCTTAAACTTCGAAAATTAGCGTCGCCAACGCCCGCAATTGCACTGGAGGCCTTAAGTATTTTTCCTAAAAGCGAGAGCTTTGTGAATCTTTAAAAAAGAAACCTTGGAAAACGAGATTTACTTTCGAATTTCTACAAAAGTTGAATCAAAAGCATAATTACACAACAGCGTTATAATCATGAAAAACAGAGAATACTCCGCCATTTACAGAATAATGCATTGGTCAATCGCCATATGTATGACTTTATTGCTTGTAACTATATTTTTGAGACTTACATGGATGAATAAAAATAATGTGGCGCTAATCATTCAAGACTATTTAGCGACTACAGACCAAAAGTTGACGCAAGACCAACTCATTACGCTTGCTAAAAAAATAAGAAAACCCATGTGGGACTGGCATATTTACATTGGTTATGCTCTGGTAGGTTTGTACAGTATTCGAATTGCGCTTCCATTTTTTGGAAAAATGAAATTCTCTAATCCATTCAACAAAGATTTGGGCAATAAAGAAAAATTCCAGTATTGGACTTATTTAATTTTTTATGTTTGTGTTGTTATTTCCCTGATCACCGGTTTAATTATTGTGTTAGGTCCAAAAAATCTAAAAGAACCGATGGAGGAAATACACGTACTTTCTATATATTATCTTCTGGCGTTTATCGTGATTCACTTGTCGGGCGTTTTCTTCTCTGAATTAACAACCCAACAAGGATTAATTTCCAGAATCGTAAGCGGACCAACAAAGACAAACGAAAATTAGAAGCAAAAAATACTCTTTTTTGATCAGCAATTATTCGGTTTGTTGTTAACAAAAAAACAATTTCGGATAAACGATTGAATCCAAAAATAATTGTGTAAAATTGGTCTGTGACGATATATGTCAAAAACATGGCTTGTGAAAGTTGTAAAATATTTTTAACAGAGGCTTTAGAAGAACTCGATATCAATGCAACAAAAATAGCTTGGTGAAATAGAAGTCAAAGAAGAACTCACTTCCACCAAAAAAAAGAAATTAAACAGTAAAATTAAAAAAGCAGAATTGGAATTATTAGAAAAAAATAAGGCAATCTAATTGAGAAAATCAGAAGCGTAATAATTTTTGGATTCAAAAAAATAAAAAGCGTATTTATAGTTTTGGACAACTCTGTTTTGGGATATGTATTGAATCTTCTTTAAAATAAAAAAAGTTATCCGCTCCTTTTGTAATCGTACCCTAAAAAATTGCAATTTTATTAATACTTTTATAGAATTACTAACTTCAAAATTCCGACTCGATAAAATGAAATTTATAAAACTATTTTTCGCACTGCTAACTGTTTTTTCTATTACCAGTTTTAAAACAATACAAAATGATATTCTCGAAGTAAAAACTGCAGCACCATCAAGAGAATTCTACCAAATTAAAACTTATATTTTCAAAACGGAACAGCAAGTACAAACCACTGAAAAGTATTTGAAAGAGGCTTTGCTTCCGGGTTTAAAAAAACTTGGGATTAAAAATATTGGTGTATTCAAACCAAAACCGAATGCTACGGACACCCTAAAAAAAGTTATCGTAGTTATTCCGTTTTCATCCATCAATCAATTTCTAAGATTAGAAGATAAACTGGCCAATGACAAAATCTATTTAACTGCCGCAGCCGATTATTTGAATGCTTCTTACAAACAAGCGCCTTATTTGCGTATCGAATCTATTTTATTAAAGGCTTTTTCAGATCATCCTATTTTGTCAAGTCCCGCTTTGAATAGTCCAAGAGCAAATAGAGTGTATGAATTAAGAAGTTATGAATCAGCAACTGAAG
The DNA here is from genome assembly GCF_049896865.1 of Flavobacterium sp. DSP2-3-1. Classification (NCBI taxonomy): domain Bacteria; kingdom Pseudomonadati; phylum Bacteroidota; class Flavobacteriia; order Flavobacteriales; family Flavobacteriaceae; genus Flavobacterium; species Flavobacterium sp. DSP2-3-1. The sequence continues at coordinate 319,284 of NZ_JAFCVD010000003.1, forward strand.
CGATTTACAAAAACAAAGTCGATATGTTCAATGCCGGAGGAGAAATAAAACTCTTTGACCGCCTTGCCTTTAATGCTGTTTTTTATGGCGAAGTTATTTCGGGAGCCAAAATGCCGAACTTAATGTACATGACTACTTTTGCAGATCAGCAAAGTAGAGATGCGCATTGGAAAGCCTTTGTGGATTCACCAGAATGGAAAGGATTAATAGCTATGGAAAAATACAAAAACAATATTTCCCATATAGATATTACTTTTTTGTACCCAACTGATTATTCTGATTATTAGTTTTCCAACACATAATTATAATCGTAAGTTATTAAAACTGCAACCCTAAAAGTTGTAGTTTTTTGTTTAAAATAATAACCTCAATAATAATTTTTAAAGAATAGCAGTTGATATTTTACCAAAATTTTACTAGTAAATTTAAGTATCTTTAATACCAATTTAAGCTATGGAAACCCTCATTACAATACTAAAACTTGCTGCAGGCGTTGGTTTATTCCTTTTCGCCATGTATTTAGTTGAGGAATCCTTAAAAAATCTCTCCGGAAGAAGCTTCAAACTATTTCTGCAACGAATTACAAAAAACAATATTGGCGCAGTGGTTGGTGGGACAATAGTTACTGGCATACTTCAAAGCAGTTCGATGGTTTCGCTAATGGTTTTAGCGTTTGTGGGTGCAGGTGTTTTTACCATGAAGAATGCTATGGCTATTATTCTAGGAGCAAATCTGGGTACAACACTTGCCAGTTGGTTAGTCGCTACACTTGGTTTTAAAACTAATATTGAAGTGATTGCTTATCCGGCAGTTTGTTTGGGTGGTTTTCTTCTTATTTTACTTGGAACCCGCAAGAACATCAAGTACATTTCTTATTTTCTTTTGGGATTTGGTTTAATGTTCATCGGACTTTCCTTTATGAAAACCGCTATGGAAGCGCAGGTTCAATACTTCGATTTCTCGCAATATGCTTCGATGCCGCTAATCGTTTTTCTCGTTATTGGTTTTCTTATTACGCTCGTTGTTCAATCGAGTTCCGTAACCATGGCATTAACGTTAAGCGCGTTAAATGCCGGAGCAATTGGATTTCCAATGGCGGCAGCGATCGTGTTAGGTGGTGAAACCGGAACTATTATTAAAATTCTTTTGAGTGCGATTGGAGGAAACGCTTCCAAAAAACGGGTTGCTTTAGGCAATTTATTATTCAACATTTTCATTACTGCCATTGCTTTTGCACTGCTAAAACCGATTCTGTTGCTCATTACTGATGTCATAAAAATCAAAGATCCGCTCATTGGTTTGGTTACGTTTTCAAGTCTTATTAATTTATTGGCAATTGTATTGTTCCTTCCGGTTCTCGATTTATTTACTAAATTTCTGGAACGTTTTTTCAAAAACACGGATGGTAATACTGCCGCTTTTATAAGTCACGCCTCTATTACGGAACCCGAAACGGCACTTGATTTATTCCGAAGAGAAACCAGCTATTTCATTTATAACTCGATGCTTTTCAATTTGGAATTATTCAAGATCGACACTCTCGCTTTGAAAAAACAAAGTGATTACATAGAAATCAATGAGAAAAAAAGCTTTGCATCTAAAACCAGTGAGGAGAAGTATGAATTCCTAAAACAATTACAAGGCGAAATGCAGGCTTTCTATTTGAAACTAAGAACAAAATTGAACAGCGAACAAAATTCAGAGCTTAACCAATTGATTTCTGCTGCGCGAAGTTCCATGCATGCCGTAAAAAGTGTGAATGATATTGATAGCAATATATTGGACCTCAGTCACTCTTCAAAAGACATAAAATATCAGTTTTTTCTTCATCACAAAAAAGAAACGGAAAACCTATATTTAAAATTAAGTGCTTTTCTGAGCATGGAAATACCCGTAAACTTTAAAGAATTGGAGGCTATATTTAATACTATTCAAACAAACTACACGACAGCACTTAATACCTTTTACACCGATGTACAACTTACAATCGTTGAAAACATTGATATCACAACAGTCATAAATTTCAACAGAGAATTATTTATGTCAAATAAAGCCATGCTAATGGCACTGAAAGATTTAATTTTGGACGAAAAAAATGCTCAAAATTTTAATGAAATTTCTATTTACAAAACCTAAAATATTAGTAATTCGTTCAAATTTTATTCCCAAAAATTTTACAACTATATTTTTAAATTTCATAACATATTCCACATTCAATTTTCGAACTTGGTTACCAATTTGGTTTCACAGTGAAATTGCGATTCTGATTTAAATTGGTTATTTTTAACCAAAAAAACACATCATTTGAAAACATACATAAAGAAAATTTCGAAGGTTTTCCTTTGGATAATAGGATCCGTAATTCTGTTGCTCTTAATATTGATAGTTGCTATTCAGATTCCATCCGTTCAAAATTATGCCAGAAAAAAAGCGGTAACGTATTTGGAAGGAAAAATCAAAACCAAAGTCACTATAAAGAGAATAGAAATCGGACTACCCAAAAAAGTGATTCTTGAAGGTGTTTATTTCGAAGACCAGAAAAAAGACACCCTTTTTGCCGGAGAAAAACTAGCCGTAGATATCAGCTTATTCCAATTATTAAGCAATAAAGTCGAAATTAATTCCGTTCATTTAGAAGGTATTACGGCACATTTAAACAGAGATTCAAAAGCCGTTTTTAATTTTGAATACATCATTAAAGCCTTTGAATCACCAGAGAAACAGAAAACGGATTCGCCACCAATGCAGTTTTCCGTAGAACAAATAAAACTGGACCGAATTCAATTTAAATACAATGACTTTGTCACCAAAAATAATATCTATGCCAATCTAAATCATTTTGATACAAACATCAAAACTTTCGATTTAGATCAAATGAACTTTGAAATTCCCAAAGCAAAAATCAATGGATTAAAGTTAAGATTGAGGCAAGGTGTCGTTCAAATATCCAAAGCGACTAAAGTGGCAGCAATCAAAAACGAACCTGAATCCATCTTAAATTTAAAATTAGGAGAAATTGATTTGGCAAAAATTGATTTCGATTACGAAAGTGAAGAAACAAAATTAGAGACCACATTCTATTTAAAAAAATTACTCGCTAAAATTGACAAAATTGATCTCGATAATCAATTTGCCATTATAGAAAGTGTTGATTTAACCGGTGTGGAAGGCGCTTTGACTTTTGGAAAATTAGATAAATCAGTATCAAAAAAAGCACCCGTTGAAGGGAAATCAAACAATTGGGAAGTCAAAATAAAAACGACCGAATTCAAACGGATTAATTTTCGTTACGACAATAATAATGTTGCAGCAGTACAAAAAGGGATTGATTACAATCATTTAAATCTTACCAATTTGAACCTGCAAGTCGATTTTCTGAACTACAATGCTGAAAATATATCTGGTGATGCCAATTCCTTGACAGTTAAAGACAAAAGCGGTTTAAACATTCAGTCCTTTAATGCTGAATTTTTCTATGGAAAAAAGAATGCATTTCTTAAAAAACTATATCTCAAAACGCCTCAAACTGAATTGCGAGACGAAATCCGAATTGGATACCCATCTATTGAATCTTTGGCTGGAAACCCAGGTGAATTGGGCCTTATCGCTTATTTAAAGAAAAGCAAATTGGGAATCAAAGACATTTTGCTTTTTGCCCCTACTCTAAATAAGACGAATCCTTTCATGAGTAATCCCAATGCCATACTGTTGATTAACGGTACCATAACAGGGAAATTGAATAATATTGTATTTCCATCTATTGAGATTAGCGGCATTGGAACAACAAAATTAGCAGCAAGTGGCAGTATTGTGGGTTTACCGGACGTGAATAAAGCCTATTTTGATTTAAACATTAAAGACTTGCAAACCGGTGCAAAAGATTTTGTTGGCTTTTTACCAAAAGGTACGATTCCAAATTCAATTCAGTTACCGTCAAAATTCAGCGTTAAAGGAAATTTTAAAGGAACAATTGCCAGTTTCAAAACTAATATGAACTTGGTAAGCAGTTTTGGCAATGCAAAAATCAAAGCAACTTTCGACCAAAGCAGAAAAAATTACGAGAAATACGATGCCCAAACGGAACTTTATAATTTTGATTTAGGAAAATTTATCAAAAACGATTCCATTGGAAAAGTAACTTTAAAAGCCAACATAAAGGGAACTGGTTTTGATCCAAAAACTGCAACAGCTTCATTGAACGGAAGTATCCTGAAGGCCTATTACAATAAATACACGTACAGAAATTTGAATTTAAAAGGTGCTATTCGCAATGGAAATTTCAATGTTAACGCTACTGCTAAAGATCCTAATCTGACTTTTGATTTAGTCAGCAGCGGAAGTTTTAAAGACAAATATCCTTCCGGGAAATTAAAATTAAATGTAGATATCGCCGATTTGGAAAAATTAAATCTGCATGCAGGTCCCTTAAAAATAAGAGGTGTAGTAGATGCTAATATTCAATCGGCTAATCTAGATTATCTCAATGGAACCGTCAATGCGCATAGTATAAATGTGACAAATGCCAAAGAACAATTTGTAATTGACTCAATAAATGTTGTAGCAACATCAACTGTTGAAAAAAACACGTTGTTTATAAATTCCGCATTTTTAGACGCAGAAGTTAATGGAAAATATAAGCTGTCCAAAATTGCAAAAGCAGTATCAAATTCTGTTGCTAAATATTATGACAGCGACCCAAATTCAAGAAAAATAGCAGTTGAAAACCAACAGTTCGCTTTTAAAATTGGCGTAAAAGACAATCCAATTATATTGAAACTTATTCCTGCATTGAAAAGTCTCGAACCTATAAATGTAACAGGACGATTCAATTCAATTAATGATTCAATTGTTATTAATGGAGCTATTCCAAAATTAATTTACGGAACAAATACGATTACAAATGCGACTTTAAAAATAGATACTCAAGACAAATCACTGCTTTACAGCTTTGTTGTAGACGACATTCAAAATAAACAGATTCAGTTACCGCACACTAGCGTTACCGGAAAAGTCAAGAATAATCTTGTGGATTACACGGTACAACTAAAAGATGCAAAAGATGTAGAACGGTATTTAATAACTGGAACATTAAAGGCCAGTAACGGAAATAACGAAGTGAGCCTTGCTCCGGATAATTTGTTACTGAACTATGAATCTTGGAAAATAGCGCAAAATAATCTAATCCGTTTTGGAAAAAAAGGAATTTACGCGGATAATTTCGAATTGAGTAAAGACGGAAATAACATTCGAATCCAATCTGAATCTAATAATCCTAATGCTCCAATTGCAATTAATTTCAAGGATTTTGACATTAATACCATCACAAGTTTTGTTGAGAAAAAAGATTTACAGCTTAGTGGAAAAATTAATGGTAACGCAGTGGTGAAAAATTTGAATACCACACCTCTTTTTACTTCAGACTTAAATATTGAAAATTTCACTTTCAAGAAAGATACTGTGGGTAATATCAGCATCAAAGTAAATAATGCGGTTGCCAATCAATTTGATGCCAAAGTTAATATCAGTGGTCAGGGAAATCAAGTAGATTTGGTAGGATATTACAAAGCGAGCGAAAGCAGTTTTGACATGAATCTGGATATTGCAAAACTGAATTTAAAAAGTATTCAAGGTTTTACCTTGGATAACATTGCTGAAAGTACTGGATTCTTGACTGGGAATTTCAAGATTACTGGAAATACAACACAACCAAAAGTGCTTGGAGAATTAAAATTTAATGAAATTGGTTTCAAAGCGGTACCGCTCAATGCGAAATTTAAGTCTTTGAATGATAAAATCACGTTTACAAATAATGCCATTATTTTCGATAATTTTATTATTAAAGATGAGAAAGACAATGATTTAGCAATAAACGGAACTATCAAGAGTGAAAATTTCAGCAATTTTGGATTTGAATTATCCATTGATGCTGACAATTTTAAAGCCGTAAATTCTGAAGCTAAAGACAATGATTTGTATTACGGAGAATTGTATTTGGACAACCATTTACGAGTGAGAGGGACAATTGATAATCCTATCGTTGAGGGAAATATCAAAATCAATAAAGACACTAAATTTACTGTAGTATTACCACAATCTGATCCATCAATTGCGGACAGAGAAGGAATCGTTGAGTTCATCGATCAAGATAATCCGCAAATTCTGAAGACTGTTTCAGTTGATGAAATCACAAGTGAAATGGAGTTAAAGGGGATTAATGCCTCTGTAAATATTGAAGTGGATAAAGAGGCTGAATTATCACTCGTTATTGACAAAGCCAATGGTGATTTCTTAAAATTAAAAGGAGAAGCACAATTGAACGGCGGTATTGATCCTTCCGGAAAAACTACGCTGACCGGGAGATATGAATTATCTGAGGGAAGTTATGAAATGAATTTTAACGCTATCAAAAGAAAATTCGATATCAAATCAGGAAGTTATATTTTGTGGACTGGAGAACCAACAACTGCTGATATAAGTATTACAGCGATTTATAAAACGGAAGCGGCGCCAATTGATTTAATAAACGACCAATTAGGAGCTGTTACTGCCGAAATAAGAAATACTTACAAACAAAAAATTCCTTTTGAAACCCGTTTGAAAATGACTGGAGAATTAATGAAACCAACTATTTCATTTGACATTGTTTTACCTGATGGAAATAACAGCGTTTCAACCGAAATCATTAATACAACACAGGCTAAATTGACTCAATTGCGCCAGCAACCAGATGAAATGAACAAGCAGGTTTTTGCCTTACTCTTACTAAATCGTTTCATTGGAGAAAATCCATTTGCCAGCGAAACTGGTGGAACTAACGTTTCGTCATTAGCAAGAGAAAGTGCCAGCAAAATTTTGTCACAACAGCTTAATAATTTAGCGGGTGACTTAATTGAAGGTGTAGAACTTAATTTTGATTTGAATACATCAGACGATTATACGACTGGTCAGCGCGAAAATAAAACTGATTTGAATGTGGGAATTTCCAAGAAATTGCTGAATGACCGATTGAAAGTTACTATTGGAAGCAGCTTTGGGATCGAAGGCCCACAACAAGTGAATCAAAACGCCAATAATATTGCCGGAGATGTCTCTCTTGATTACCAACTTTCTAAAGATGGAAGGTATAAGATGAGAGTGTACCGCGTAAACAAATATCAAGTGGCACTTCAAGGAGAAGTCGTTGAAACAGGAATTGCATTCGTTATTACAATGAATTACAATAAGTTCAAGGAATTATATGCTAAAAGCGAAGCAAAAAAAGCAAAGCAGATAGCAAAAAAAGAATTAAAAAAGAAATCAGATGAATAAGAGTCCTTTATTATATATTCTTTTTTTAGGATTGTTCGTGTCTTCGTGCAGTAATACCAAATATTTGCCGGAAGGGGAACTGCTTTACACGGGTGCAAAAATCAAAGTGGAAGGAAAACAAACTTCAAAGAAAGAAAACAAAACGTTAAAAAACCAGTTGGAAGAAATTGTGAGACCAAAACCCAATTCTTCTTTTCTAGGATTAAAGCCAAAACTATATATTTATAATTTGGCCGGAACGCCAAAGAAAGAAAAAGGATGGCGCTATTGGTTGAAAACTAAAGTGGGTGAACCTCCTGTTTTTTACAGCCAAGTGGATTTAGAATACAACAAAAGCGTTTTGCAAAACTTTGCTGAAAACAGTGGTTATTTCAACACGAAAACTGCAGCAGATTCAACCCGAAAAGGAAAAAAAGCAAGTGCAGAATATCTTGTAAACCCAGCGCAACAATACAAAATTAGAGAAGTTAAATTTCCTACGGATTCTTCAATGATTTCAACTAGTGTGCGCAATACAAGACGCAGAAGTTTATTGAAAAAAGACGACGGTTACAGCCTTGATGCGATCAAAGAAGAAAGGATTCGCATTGACGCCAGATTAAAGGAAAAAGGATTCTTTTACTTCAACCCTGACTATTTACAAGTTCAGGTTGATAGCACTGTTGCAGATCATCAGGTCGATTTAATTGTAAAAGTTAAGGAAGAAACGCCAAGTCTTGCAGAGACACCTTATAAAATTAATAAAATTATTGTTTATCCAAATTATTCTATCGGGATGGACAGTGTAAAAACCAACTTGGATTCTATCCTAAAATACAATGATTTAACCATTATTGACCCAGAAAATTTATTCAAACCACGAATTTTTGACCGTGCATTGTACTTTAAAAAGGAAGATTTATACAACCGTACAAACCATAATTTATCGCTGAATCGATTGGTGAATTTGGGAACTTTCAAATTTGTAAAAAATCAATTTACGGTTTCTGACACAACAGGAAATTATTTGGATGCGTATTATTATTTAACACCATTACCTAAAAAATCAATTCGACTGGAATTATTAGCCAAAACGAATTCAGCTAATTATACAGGAACCGAACTTAATTTAAACTGGAGCAACAGAAATACTTTCAGAGGTGCTGAATTGCTTACTGTATCTGCTTTTGGCGGTGTCGAAGTACAAGTTTCCGGACAAAATAATGGATTTAATGTTTACCGATTTGGAACTGAAGCGAATTTAGTTTGGCCACGATTAGTTGCGCCTTTCAAACTTGAATCTCCGAGTGGTTTTGTACCAAAAACTAAGGCAACTTTGGGTTATGAATTCCAAAACAGAATTAAGTTATACTCGCTGCAAACCTTCAAAGGCTCTTTTGGATATTTATGGAAACAGAGCGAACAGAAAGAACATTTATTGAATCTTACTGAAATTACGTACGCCAGTCCGCAAAATGTAACGCCCTTGTATCAAGAACAAATTAATGCAAACCCTTCATTAGAAAAAGTGATTGAAAAACAGTTAATTTTTGGTCCAACTTATTCCTACACGTATACCAATACGTTGCAAAGAAGAAAGAAAAACACTTTTTATTACAAAGGAACTATCGACTTAGCCGGTAATATCGCCGGATTAGCTTCGGGAGCAAACATTGAAAAAAAGGAACCAATTAAATTATTCAATGTTCCTTTTAGCCAATTTATCAAAGTAGAAAATGATTTCAGACATTACTATAAGTTAGGTCCTGATTCTCAACTGGCCACCAGAATAATCGCAGGCGCTGGTTTTGCTTACGGAAATTCCCGTGAAATGCCATTTATTAAACAGTTTTTCATTGGTGGAACCAATAGTTTAAGAGCTTTTAGAGCACGTTCTATTGGACCGGGAAGTTTTGATGGCGCATCAACAAATACCAATACTTTTTTACCCGATCAATCCGGTGATTTAAAATTAGAATTTAATACTGAATACCGAGCTAAAATCTATGGATTAGTTAAAGGAGCTTTGTTTATAGATGCCGGCAACATCTGGTTGTTAAATGAGAATACGGAAAAACCCGGAGCCAAATTCTCCAAAAAGTTCATGAATGAAATAGCCGTTGGAGCCGGAGCTGGATTGCGTTTTGATTTCTCTTTTCTTATCCTGAGAACTGATCTTGCCTTTCCTTTAAGAAAACCGTATTTGCCTGATGGCGATCGTTGGGTTCTGGATAAAATTGATTTTGGAAGCGGTCCTTGGCGTAGAGAAAATTTAGTTTTTAATTTAGCGATTGGATATCCTTTTTAAAACGATATCATTGGAACAAAAAAGAGCACGATAATGTCGTGCTCTTTTTGTATCATCTATTTTGAAAGTTTAGTCTACCAAAAACAAGGCATTGCTAAACAACAAATTACCATTTTCCCAGAAACCTCTAAATAAGGGATTGTCCACCATATAAATTACAGATCCGTCGCCTTTACTTTCCACCGCAAAACTTACGGTGTTGTTCAGTTTCTTTTTGATTTCATTACCCACAAAACCATAACTTTTATAATCTTTAGGGATATAAGCAACATTAGTAGCTTTTTTCAATAGCGAATAATGCCTGTCATCCGTTTTTAGACTGAAATATTTATCCCCTAAACCAAAAGACATTGGATGTGTTTTATTCAAAAGATTTTCAATGATAGCACCAGGAATCGATTTAGAAATATACCTGCGCTCTGAATCCTGAAAATCTAGAAACCGTTCTTTTAACTCCTCTTCTTCGGCTTCTTTCTCAGAACTTAATTTGTCTTCTTCGGTTGCAAAAGGGCTTAACGCGTATCCTTCTTTAGCCTCAAAAAGAGCAAGAGCGCTGTTCATCGCAATTACTTTTCCGCCATTTTTAATCCATTCACCAATTTTCTTTTGTTGGTCTTCTGATAAATCATAATATCCGTCTGCCAAAATCATAGTGTTATAATTGAAAAGCTTTAATCTGTCAAAATTATTTACCTCAACCACGCTCACCGGATACCCAATAGTTTCTTCCATAAAATACCAAGCAGCACCAAACTCTGTAGAACCAACTCCTTTTCCTGAAAATAATACAACTTTTGGTGCTTTCAATAAATTGAAATTTTCACCACCAACATCTTTAGAATTCGATGAAAAACCTGTGGCTATGTAATTATAATCGGTTTTTATTTTTACCAATTCGCCAACCTTTTTCTCAAAATCAACCAGTTTGGGATTATCTGCTTTGGTCACAATCAAACCGCCTGGCTCCACAATTACATCGCCAAAAATAGCTTTTTTCATCGCAGATCGAACTTTGATATTATTTTGGTGCAACAGCGAAAGCACCTGAGCTGAGATTCTGTTATTCCAAGGAATATGAAAAGCATAAACATTTTGCGGAATTCCTTTTTCTTTTACTTCAATAGACGCTTTTGTTTTGACAGGCAAACTATTTTTCAACGCATAGCCTTCCACTCCATATGCCAAAGGCAAAGCCCAAGAAGTAATATCATACGATAAACTGTCATTCAATTTTTGATTTGGTTCAAAAAGGACCTGCGCAAAAACGGCTTTTTGTTGGTCTACTTTTACAATTAAATCATTTGGTTCTATCGTAAAACCTTTTTCTGTTTTCGTGCTGTAATTAAATCCAGACGCTTTTTGACTGGCATCCGCATAACTGAATTCGACATTATTTTTTTTCAATAAATCCGCCATTTGAACCAACTTCGGATTGTTTTTCATCACATACATTTTATAATTTCCCTTCACAGTTTTTCGGGAATTATTCATAAAACCTCTGAAACCTTTCAGCAAAACATCCGCCTGCGCCGCAGCTGATTCTACCACGGTAAGTACTGCCGTAGCGTGATGTGTTATCCGGTCTTGTATCGTAAGCGTAATTCCGTTACTCATTGTAACAGCTCTCCCCGCGCCTATTCCGCCTTGTTCCATCGTCATTCCTACTGCACCATTGTACGTAGGATACGTATCGCCATAACTTGGATAAAACAAATCAAAACGTTCGCCGGTATTGTACATCCAGTTTTGAGCATCAAATTTTTTAGAAATATTTTTACCTAAAGTGTAATGAAAATCTTTTTGATACTTTTCAATATATTCGTGCAAAGGTTCCGCTGACGGTGGAAAAAAATACGGAGAATTGTATCCCATTTCGTGTACATCCGTATGAACTTGCGGCATCCATTGGTTGTACAGCGCGATACGCTGTTGGGTTTCCGGTTGCGTTTGCCAAGCCCAGTCTCTGTTTAAATCAAAAATATAATGGTTGTATCTGCCGCCCGGCCAAACTTCCATGTGCTCTCTGTCTGATAATTCCGGATGCGTTTTTTTACCTGAAATTTCTCGTAACCAATTTCCGTACCTGGAATATCCATCCGGATTAATACATGGATCCAAAATTACAATGGTATTTTCTAACCACTTTTTAGTTTCTGCATTCGACGGATTTACCAATTCATAAGCCACTGTCATCGCGCTTTCGGTTCCGGCAAATTCATTTCCGTGAACATTAAAACTCAACCAAACGATTAACTTATCGCCAATCATTTGAGATTTATTTTGGGATAAGCCAATGGCTGCTAAATTGTTGTTTCGGATTTGTTCCAAATTAGCTAAATTCTCCGGACTGGAAATAAAATAAACATTCAAATCCCTTTGCTCCGGAGTTACGCCATATTTCTGCTGTTTGATAAAATTGGACTTTTCCGTAAGTTGCTTAAAATAATTTTCAGCCTCATGGTAATAGGTTATTTGTTTTCCGTAATTGGGTAAAAATTGAGAAGGACTTTGCACTTGTGAATGAACACTGAGTACAAAAGTTAGCAGTAGGTAAAAAGAAAAAACGGTCTTTTTCATATTGTTTTGGGTTAATTATGCTTCAAAAATAGCCATTTACGAATTATTGCACAAGACAAATTTCGGATTAATGAAATATTAATTTTACCAAACTTCTCATTTTAGTTAATTCATTTTTTGTTGCACGATACTGACAATACGGCAATATTCGGTATTAAAAAAACAATAATATTCTATTTTCAATTCGAATCATTGCAACAATCTATTATATTTGCAACCAACAAAATTGACACTACAGATGGAAGAATGTATCTCCGTTTTTGATATGCTAAAAATTGGCGTTGGACCCTCTAGCTCCCACACACTGGGGCCTTGGAGAGCTGCCGAACGCTTTCTTAGCGAATTAAGAAAAGAAAATTTACTTCCTGCCGTAAATCGGGTAAAAATAGATTTATACGGTTCCCTTTCCTTAACCGGAAAAGGTCATGCCACTGATTTAGCAGTAATGCTGGGTTTGAGCGGACAAGATCCGGAATACATTCCCGTGGAAAATATTGATGTAATTATCAAATCAATTGAATCTAAAAACGAAATCAATTTAGGAAACGAAAAACCAATTCCATTTTATTTCCTTCAAGATATCGTTTTCAATAAAAACTTTCTTCCTTTTCATGCCAATGGAATGACTTTTACAGCTTATATGACGGATAACAGCGAATACGTTTCCACCTTTTATTCTATTGGTGGCGGATTTGTGGTCAAAGAAGAACGCATCAACGCTAAAAAGAAAATCAAAATAAAATGTGCTTTTCCGTATCCAATTGAGAAAGCGGCAGAACTACTGGATTATTGCATAAAAGAGAACAAATCCATATCGGAAATCGTTCATGAAAACGAAAAATCGATGCGTACTGAAGCAGTTATTGATCATGAGTTGATGCGCATTTGGAAAACGATGCTCGAATGCATGTACATTGGTTGTCATTCCGAAGGGATTCTTCCCGGAGGATTAAACGTACGCCGCCGTGCTTTTGACATGCACCAAAACCTCATCGGTTTAGCAAATTATGATTCACCTCAAACCTGGCTCGAAGAAATCAGAAAAACGGAAGTCAAATTCCGCCAGATCCTAAAATGGGTTTCTTGTTTTGCCCTTGCGGTAAATGAGGTAAACGCGGCTTTAGGTCGAGTGGTTACTGCTCCTACAAATGGAAGTGCAGGTGTAATTCCTGCCGTTTTAATGTATTATTTAGTGATTGAAAACCATGATGCTGGAGAAAAAGAAATCAAACAATTCCTTATGATTGCCGGAGAAATAGGTAGTATTTTCAAGAAAGGTTCCACAATATCCGCAGCAATGGGCGGTTGTCAGGCCGAAATTGGCGTTTCTTCCTCCATGGCTGCAGCGGCCTTATGCGAATTGATGGGCGGAACTCCCGAACAGGTTTTAATGGCTGCCGAAATTGCGATGGAACATCATTTAGGATTGACCTGTGATCCTATTGGCGGCCTAGTTCAGATTCCGTGTATTGAACGAAATACAATGGGTGCCATAAAAGCCATTAATGCCGCTGAACTAGCCTTGGAAACTGACCCAAAAAACGCAAAAGTGCCTTTGGACAAAGTAGTGGACACGATGTGGCAAACGGCCAAAGACATGAATAATAAATACAAAGAAACCTCTGAAGGCGGATTAGCCATTGCAGTGAATATGGCTGATTGTTAAATTTTATAACACAAATTTAAAATACGGAAAATCGAATATTCACCAATTTACAGTAGATTTAGCCTATATTCTCAAATCAAAAACTATGAAAATTAATTGGATAGTAGTTAGCATTGTAATCATTTGTATGCTCGTTTTGATTGTATTTCTTATTAGAAAAAATCAAAAGGATAAAAAAAAATACACCGATTTTTTAAACAATGATTTCAAAAAAGCAGATGAAGAAGAGTCAGACTTGAATGAGGACTCGTATTGACTTGTATTCTCTTTAAATTTTAAAACTTAATTCTATCCTTCTTTAAACTCTATTTTTAATTTCACAAAAAATGAAATTATATGTTTTATTTCACTATTTTTGATATAAAATATATAATTTCATTTTTTATGAAACAATACATCCTGATGGCGGATATTATTAATAGTGGAAAAAAGGAGCAAAAACCACTAATGGAAGATTTTAAAAATTTAATAGCAGAGATAAATCAAATTTACAAAGCCGATATATTATCTCCGTTGACTATTACTTTGGGTGATGAATTTCAAGGCGTAATAAAAAACTTAACTGCATCAATTCAAATTATTCTTACTTTAGAGGAAAATAGTATTCACAATAAATTAAATTTTAAATTACGCTATGTTTTGAATCAAGGTGAAATAGAAACGCCAGTAAATGAAAAGATTGCTTATGAAATGTTGGGAAGCGGTCTAACGGAAGCACGATTGAAACTAAATGATTCGAAATATAAAAAATTTAGATTTAACATTGCAATAGACGATCTATTACAGCAAAGTATTTTGAATGATGCGTTCATAATTTTTGAAAATATTACTGACAAATGGTCTTTAAAAAATGACTATGAATTAGCGTCAAATTTCATTCAATTTAAAGACTATAAAATCGTTTCTGAAAAAATGAGTAAAACCCGCTCCTTGATATGGAAAAGAGAAAAAACATTACACATGGAATCCTATAATGCGGCAAAAAATATAATTCAAACAATTACTTCAATAAAATAAAAGTATGGAAGTATTTCAATTTATAGTTTTAGTTCTTTCTACAGAAGTGCTTCTGGGTATATTTTATTATATTATCACGCCAAAATCAATTCGAAAAACTAAAATAATAGATTATAAATCACTTCTTAAAGGAATCGTTGAACGAATCTTTTTATTAGTTTCAATGATTAATGATTATCCACATGCGCTGACTTTATTTGGCGCTTTGAAATTGGCTACACGATTAAAAAGAGACGATGAACAAGATAAAGTAAAGCAATCTCTGTACAATGATTTTTATTTGGTGGGGAATTTTATTTCGGTCATGATCGCAATTTTATACGTTTTTCTTTACAGTATATACATTGGATAAAACGATTAATTGCCTCTATTATCTTTTAAAACCAATGCCTAATCAAAACTACTTTCTTCGGGTATCAATAAGACGTACGATTTTCCAAATATTATCTTTTTTGAAAAGCGTAAAAGCATTCACTCCTTTGTGGCTTGATTTTCCATTTAAATAAAACTCATAAGGTGTACAGACGCACGCCATACTTCTATCTACCTAAATGGAGTAACTCAAAATTTTTTCCTGAAACTTTACTTCTGAGGGAATAGAAGCTATCAATTTAAAAAACACTTCCTGTTTTTCATTGGATAATTTACCATTTTTCGCATTCTCATTTATAGACTGTAAAATCATCGTTTAATCATAAAGAGCCTTTAGTTTTAAAGTATCTTTGGTTTGCAAAGTCTCAAAAAAAGTTTTAACCACTTTTTAAATTTCTTGATTTTGATCTTGAGAATTAGCAGCTGTGAACTATCCAATCAATACAACTATTCTGCGCATAATTATTTTTTTTTGTTAATTGATACCTACAAAAACATTACTGTTACATTTTTGAGTTAAAAATATACATTTTATTACCTTTACGATTCTAAAACAACAATTATGTCTGTCGCAAAAAAAGATTATAAAAGGATTACTACGAAATCACTGATTGATATGAAAGCAAATGGAGAGAAAATTTCCATGCTTACTGCATACGATTATACCATGGCAAAAATCGTCGATACCGCTGGAATTGATGTGATTTTAGTGGGTGATTCCGCTTCGAATGTGATGGCCGGTCATGAAACCACTTTACCGATTACATTAGATCAGATGATTTATCATGCTTCCTCTGTTGTGCGAGCAATAGAAAGAGCGTTGGTTGTTGTAGATTTGCCTTTTGGAAGCTACCAATCAGACCCTAAAGAAGCCTTACGTTCTGCAATAAGAATCATGAAAGAAAGTGGCGGTCATGCCGTAAAACTGGAAGGCGGTAAAGAAATAAAAGATTCTATCAAGAAAATACTTAACGCAGGAATTCCAGTTATGGGACATTTAGGTTTAACGCCACAGTCTATTTATAAATTTGGAACCTACACCGTTCGTGCTAAAGAAGAAGAAGAAGCGCATAAACTAATAGAAGACGCTAAATTGCTGGAAAGATTAGGTTGTTTTGCGTTAGTTTTAGAAAAAATACCTGCTCATTTAGCCGAAAAAGTAGCCCAAAGTATTTCGATTCCGGTAATTGGGATTGGTGCTGGTGGCGGTGTTGACGGACAAGTTTTGGTAATTCACGACATGTTAGGAATGAACAATGAATTTAGCCCGCGTTTCTTGAGGAGATATATGAATTTATATGAAGGAATGACATCTGCCATCGGTCAATATGTTGCCGATGTGAAATCAAGCGATTTTCCTAATTCAAGCGAACAATATTAAGCCCCCTAACCCCCTAAAGGGGAACTGATAATGAAAATAATATCCAATAAAAATAACCTTCAAGTTCTTCACGAAGACAATCACCTTATTGTGGTAAACAAGCGAGTAGGCGATATTGTGCAAGGCGATAAAACCGGTGACAAACCACTATCTGATGTGGTTAAAGAATACATCAAAGACAAATACAACAAACCTGGAGAAGTATTTCTGGGTGTGGTACACCGTTTAGACCGACCAACGACTGGAATAGTCGTTTTTGCCCGAACCAGTAAAGCGTTAACGAGAATGAATGAGTTGTTCAGCAACCGTGAGACTCAAAAAACGTATTGGTGCATTGTCAAGAATAAACCATCAAATTCCGAGGATAAATTGGTTCATTTCCTGAAAAGGAACGAAAAAAACAATACTTCAAAAGCGCATTTAAAAGAAGTTCAGGACAGTAAACTAGCCAGTTTAGATTACAAAATTATTAAGGAACTCAACAATTATTTTGCTTTAGAAATCAATCTTCATACCGGAAGACACCATCAAATCAGGGCACAGCTTTCGGCTATTGGTTCACCAATAAAAGGTGATTTAAAATATGGTTTTGACCGAAGCAATCCGGATGGAGGAATTCATTTGCACGCCCGAAAATTAGTTTTTGTACATCCTGTTACCAAAGAAAACATAGAAATCATCGCACCAACTCCAGATGATGTGATTTGGAATGCAGTCTGATACTTTCCTGTTTTTAAACATAACGATAACAAAAACGATACTTCACCGACCTATATCGTTTAAAATAGTAATATAATCCTGTTTTTTTTATTCTTTAGATTATTCAGAAAGTTGGAATAAAATAATATTTATGTAATTTTAATTTAAAATAATCTTATGAATTACAAAACTGATATAAAATCACGAAAAGAATCCCTTAAAAAATTATTGCACGTCATCACACAACATGAACAAGCGATAATTTTGGCTTTGTACGATGATTTTAAAAAACCTGCTTTTGAAGCCGTTTTAACAGAAACTAATTATGTGATTAGTGACTTGAAAGAAACTATAAAAAATATCGATTCTTGGGCTAAGCCAAAGAAAGTTGCGGCTTCATTTTTAAATTTCCCTTCCTCCGATTATATATATAGTGAACCATACGGAAATGTTTTAATTCTTTCCCCGTGGAACTATCCGTTTCAATTGGCATTATGTCCGCTTATTGCTGCTGTCGCTGCTGGAAATAAAGTAACCTTAAAACCATCTGAACTGACTCCAAATACTTCGAATATTATAGCGAAAATTATAAGCGAAACTTTTGCTGTCAAAGATGTGGTGGTCATCACGGGAGATGCCACTATAGCGGCAAATTTATTGTCCAAACGTTGGGATTATATTTTCTTTACCGGAAGTGTCGCTGTTGGAAAAATAGTGGCGAAGGCAGCTGCCGAAAACCTAACGCCAGTAACATTGGAATTGGGCGGAAAAAGTCCTTGTATTGTTGACGAAACGGCAAATTTAGAATTAAGTGCCAGACGCATTGTTTGGGGAAAAATCATAAATGCTGGACAAACGTGTGTGGCTCCTGATTATATTTTAGTACACCATAAAATAAAAGTTATTTTCGTAAAATTACTGATGCAGGAAATCGAAAAAGCACTTGGAACAAATCCTGAAGAATCTCCGGATTTTGCCAGAATCATTAACCTAAAAAACTGGCAGCGTCAATTAAGTTTACTCGAAAATCAGAAAATACTTTTTGGAGGACAGTCGAACAGAGATTCGTTATATCTTGCTCCTACTTTACTGGATGAACCAAAAATGGATAGTTTGGTGATGACAGAAGAAATTTTTGGTCCAATACTCCCTATACTTTCTTATGAATCGAAAGCTGATATAGACAAAATAATTACAAGCTTCGAAAAACCATTATCACTTTATTTATTTTCCCGAAACAAATCGTTTGTCGATGAGGTATTGCAAAAATATTCTTTTGGTGGCGGTTGCATCAATGATACGGTAATTCATTTGGCTAACAATCGCCTGCCTTTTGGCGGAGTTGGAAACTCCGGAATGGGAGCATATCATGGAAAATTAAGTTTTGATATTTTTTCGCATAAAAAAGCGATTGTAAAAAGAGGACTATGGCTTGATTTACCCATTCGTTATTCCCCTTATAAAGACAAATTAAAAACCATTCAAAAAGTACTAAAATGGTTGTAACCAATGAAAAATCAGTAAGCGAGGCAATAAAATACAGACGCTCCGTTCGGGTTTTTAAAAATGAAGCTATTGATGCAGAAAAAGTAAAGCAATGTATTCAATTAGCGACTCTGGCACCCACAAGCAGTAATATGCAGCTTTGGGAATTTTATCATATAGTATCCCCGGAAATCATACAAGAAATAGCCAAAGCCAGTTTTGACCAGAATGCTGCAAAAACAGCACAACAATTGGTTGTTGTTGTAGCGAGGAAAGATTTGTGGAATAAAAGAGTGCAATCGAACATTGATTTTTTAAAAAATCAATATGGCGAAAAACCGAAAGAAGCGTATTCAAAAAGAGAAAAATTTGCTTTGAATTATTACCAAAAAATTATTCCAACACTGTATTTTGATTTTTTAGGAATTATCGGAATGCTAAAATTTCTTGTTTTTCAAATCATTGGAATCTTCAAACCTATTTACCGACAGGCTCGACAAAGCGACATGCGAATTGTAGCCCACAAAAGTGCGGGACTTGCAGCTCAGAATTTTATGATCAGCATGGCAGCCATAAATTACGATACGTGTCCAATGGAGGGTTTTGATTCGTTGAGAATTAAAAAAATAGTACATTTGCCCGCTTCCGCAGAAATCAATATGATTTTAGGCTGTGGAATTCGAGACGAAAATGGTGTTTATGGAGAACGATTCCGAATCCCTTTTGAAGAAACCTATTTTAAAATATAATCAACCAATTTACAAATCAAATGAATAAAGCTACACAATACCGTATTGAAGAAATAAAAAAGAATGGCTACGTCCTAGATTTTGGAAATGTTTTCAACCACGCTTTCGAGAATTACAAAAAAATTGCGCTTTATGGCGGTTTAATCATTTTTGTATTTTTTGTTCTGCTTTGTCTTTTGGCATTTGGAATACTGATCGCAATTTTTGGAGCTCCTGCAGTTGTTGATTTTTTAAAACCAGAAAATTTACAATCGGAAAATATCAGTAATATTACTCTTTTGATCATTGCCGGAGCATCAGCCTTGATTTCCTGTTTATTAAGTCCATTTCCGGCAGGACTGATAAAAATGGCATATTGTGCAGAAAGAGACGAAGAATTTCATGTCTCAACCATGTTTGAGTATTATAAAGCTCCTTATTTTAAGGAACTTTTTGTAGCAACATTTCTCGTTTCTCTTACAAGTTATATCATTTCCTCAATAATAAATTACGCCCAAATACCTGCACTTGGTTTCGTTAATACCGTGACAGTGTCGTTATTCACCATGCTAATGATTCCCCTTATCATTTTTGGAAAATTGAAAGCCGCAGAAGCTATACAAACCAGCATCCTTATAGTTTCCAAACAACCTTTAGTTTTACTCGGATTAATTATTATTGGATCTATTGCAACATTGGTAGGTTTTATAGGCTGCTGTATTGGAATCTTTTTTACTTTTCCTTTTATTTATTCCTTACACTACGCTATATACAGTGAGATAATTGGTTTTGAAGCTGAAGATGAATCTCAAGAAAAAAACTAAAAAATAAAATTCCTTTACGAATAAAAACCAAGGCATAAATACTAATTTGTTTTGGTTTTTATTTAATTTTTTTTCCTACATTGACAACCAAAGAAGACAGAAACCCAAATCTACTCTTCACAAACCTAATAAAAATTTTACTATGGTGTTGTACTGTAGCCAATTAAATATTCTGCCCAAACAATTAGATTTATTTTGGACATTTAATTCTATGATAAATAAACAATTATTTTATGTTATAATTCCTATTTTAATAATTTTTTTAATTTACAAAATTCATAAAATAAAAACCGGATTAAAAAGTAATTTATTAGAAAGAAGCCATAAGGCAATTACACAAAAACGAGAATATCAAATCTATCTTTTGTTTCTAGGAATTATACTTATTATCATAGAAATCACTTATGAAATTTTAAAAGTAAGGCTACAAAGTTTATTAATAGTAAACTGCACCATTGGGGTATTTTTAATGGCTCTGTATTTTGTTAGTACTAAGTCATCGATAGTTTTTAGAAATATTAAACAAATTTTTATTGTATTTTATTTAGTCTATTTTAGCTCTATTTCTCGAAATATAATTATTTCTCCTACTGATAATATACCAATTGTAGCTTATGTAGTAGCCTTTTTCTTTTCTTACAGCGTTATAAAACCTGCTAAATTGTATTGGGGATTTGTTGTGGCAGTTTTTATTTATTTTGGCATTGTTTTTATTTTCGATTTAGTACCATTAAAAACAATTTTGTCGCTAGTAATTAGTGCTTCAATAATTCTAATCATAAATTACATGCACTACATTTTATGGTTAAATAGTACTGAAGAAATTCGTTTCAACAATCAAATCATTAACAAAGGGAATTCACTGATTTTAGCTATAAATAGAAAAGGCGAAATTGTATTTTGCAGTGAAAATGTAGAATCGATTTTAGGATATACCGTTGATGAAATTATGGGATTAGGCTATTGGAAATTCACGGAAGACACAGCGTTTTTAAGTGAAGATTACCAAACTAAATTTAAGGATGACAGGATCTTCATCCGTAAACTCAAATGTCAAAATGGAGATTATAAACACATTCAATGGAACCATAAAAAATTTTCGGACAACTTAATTATTGGTATTGGGCAAGATGTAACTAATGAAATTCAAATCCAAAATCAGTATAAAAATTTAATTGAAAATGCTATCGATCTCATTTTTGAAGTTGATAATCACGGTACTTTTATATTTGTAAATGACTTTACCATCAAATCATTGGGTTACGAGAATGACGAAATTATAAATCGAAATTATTCGGAATTTATTCGGCAAGATTACATTACAAGCATCATGGATTTTTATCAGAATTTATTAAAACATGAAAATTATTTTCCAACTATTGAGTTCCCTTTATTAAAAAAGAACGGTGAAGAATTGTGGGTTTCACAAAAAGTGATAATCCGAAGAAATGATCTAGGAAAAGTAGTTGGCTATTCTGGGATTGCCCGAGATATCACTAAATTTAAAGATATTGAAGCTGAAAATAAAATACGTCAGGAAAAAGTAGAACAATACAACCAAACGATTAAAAAATTAGCAACTACCAACTTTAGTAACGATAAAAATTTGGATGTCAGCGTGATGCAAATCATTGAATCTGCAGCAAAAGTTTTTCGGTGCAATCGCGTAAGCTACTGGAAATATACCGAAAATATAATCACATGCGAAAACTTATATGATTTAGACACAAATTCGTACAGCAAAGGTACTGTTTTAGAAAAAGAAAAATATCCAATTTATTTTAATTCGATAAAAAGTAAAACACAAATAAGTGCTCCAGACGTTTTTAACAAATGGGAAATATCTGAATTCATTTATGACTATTTCTTGAAATTTGACATCAAATCACAACTTGATATTCCTATTTTTATCAATGGAGAATTAACTGGAACCATAAGCTTTGAAACTGTAAGAACACAAAGAAATTGGGATAACGACGATATTATTTTTGCTCGAACAATTTCGGATATTATATCGCTGACCATGATTTCGCACAGTCGCTATACAACAGAAAAAAAATTAGAATACAAGAGTGAACTTTTATCCGCACTGGCACTTTGCACGGAGAAATTTTTGAATAGTAATGACATAAACGATATTTTCTCGGATGTCCTTATTATTATGGGAAAGGCGACAGAATCTCACAGAGCGTACTATTATGAAAATGAAGGGAACACTGGGTTGATAAGCCAAAAATACCGATGGCTAATCAATAATATCAAATTAACACCTAACAATATTAGCCTTCAAAATCTGCCTCATGATTTTTTTGAAGAGCTATTGACACCACTTTTAAATAACAAAATTTATAAAGCAATTGTTCCAAAAATTGAAAATCCATCTCTTAGAAACAAATTAAATAATGTGGATGCGGTTTCAATTATTCTTATTCCAATTTTCGTTAAAAACAAATTTCATGGCTTTTTAGGATTTGATGACACCCAAAATGAAAGAGAATGGTCAGAAGACGAATTGAATATTTTACAAACATTAGCGAGTAATATTGCTTCTTCCATTGAGCGTATAGCTAATGAAACCGCTATTTATGAAAGCGAAGAAAAATTCAGATTATTAGCTAATAATATTCCGGGAACCGTTTATTTATCCAATTATGATGAAAATAATACTAAAATTTACATCAATGATGAAGTTGAAAAACTCACTGGTTATCCAAAAGAAGATTTCCTAAATAACCATTTGTCATTCATTGATTTAATTCATCCGGAAGATAAATTAAGGACAATTAATGCTCAAAAAAATGCAATAGAAAGTACAATTCCCATTCATTTGACGTACCGAATAATTCACAAAGACAATCGCACGGTTTGGGTAGAGGAATTTGGAGATACCATTTACAAAGACGGAAAAATTGCTTTTCTTGAAGGCATTTTCATTAATATTACGGAGAGAAAACAATCCGAAAACATAGTTCAGGAAAAGGAATTAGCCGAAGCTGCCAACAAAGCAAAATCGGAATTTCTGGCAAACATGAGTCACGAAATCAGAACTCCATTAAACGGAATTATCGGTTTTACTGATTTGTTAATGAATACAAATCTTGGTAAAACCCAAGAAAAATACATGATTACGATAAATCAGTCCGCTAAATCATTATTGGATATTATAAATGACATACTTGATTTTTCTAAAATAGAAGCTGGAAAATTAGAACTGTATTTGGAAAAAAATGATGTTCACGAAATTTTGAGCCAAATTATTGATTTGATATTATATGAATCAAATCAAAAGAATTTGACGTTAAAACTGAATATTGCGTCAGATGTACCTAAATATATTTGGACAGACAGCGTACGTTTAAAACAAATTTTATTAAATCTTTTATCAAACGCGGTGAAATTTACTGAAAAAGGTTCGATAAAATTAAATGTTTCAGTTGCTGAAAAAACAAATGATTCCATAGCTAAAATACTTTTTTCTGTTATTGATACCGGTATTGGAATACAAGAGGAGAACAAAAGGAAAATTTTTAAAGCCTTTTCTCAGGAAGATAACTCAACTACAAGAAAATTTGGAGGAACTGGATTAGGTCTCACCATCTCTAACCAGTTATTAGGTTTAATGAATAGTCACTTACAATTAGAAAGTACAGTTCAATTTGGTAGTGCCTTTTATTTTTATTTAGATTTAGAAATTAGCAATCAACAATCAGAAGATGTAAAGCAAATTACAATTCCTGTTATTACTAATGAAATTGTTGGCAAACCAAATAAAAGCTCAAAAAAAATAAAAATAATGCTTGTTGAGGACAATAATGTTAACATGTTATTACTTAAAACTATCATTAAAAACTTATTTACAAATGTGACAATTTTTGAAATTCCAAATGGTAAAGTGGCGGTGGAACAATTTGAAACGATTCATCCAGATATTATTTTTATGGATATCCAAATGCCCATCATGAATGGCTATGAAGCAACAGAAATCATACGGAATTTAAAATCTGGACAAAATGTACCTATTATTGCTATAACTGCAGGTACGGAAAAAGAAGAAAAAGAAAAATGTCTTAAGGCAGGAATGAATGATTATATTCCAAAGCCGATAATAAAAGGAATTATTGAAGAAACATTTTTAAAGTGGGTACACTAACGTATTTAAAAAAGATTATTTAACGCTCTAAAAAATGTAATTTTATAAAATTACAGATAATTAACAACTAAAATAATAAAGTATGAAATGGAGTGGCAGACGTTCAAGTGAAAATTTTGAAGATCGAAGAGGAATGTCCTCTGGTGGAAAAACAATTGTTGGAGGAGGAATTATTGGGATTATTATCTTGTTATTGAATGTTTTTGGTGGTGAAAACGCCCAAATGCTTACGCCGATATTAGAACAAATGCATCAAGGAAACAGCGCTCCTACTGAACAAAGAGACCTAACAGCCGCCGAAATTGAAGAAGGCAAATTTATAGAAGCTATATTGGTAGATACAGAGGATGTTTGGGGAAAAATATTTCAGGAAAACAACATGCAGTATAAAAGACCAAACTTATTACTGTTCAATCAAGCTATAGAAACTGCATGCGGTAATGCTACCTCTGCTTCGGGACCTTTTTATTGTCCTGGTGATCAAAAAGTGTATATGGACCTGGCTTTCTTTGAAGAGCTAAAAACAAGATTTGGAGCGCAAGGAGGTGATTTTGCCACCGCTTATGTAATTGCCCACGAGATTGGTCATCATGTACAAACACTGTTGGGAACTTCCAATAAAATGAGACAAATGCAAGAAGGAAAAAGCACTGCCGAAGCCAATAAATTATCAGTGGCTTTAGAACTGCAAGCTGATTTTTATGCTGGAGTTTGGACGCATTACAACCAAAAAATGAATAATTTCTTGGAGGAAGGCGATATTGATGAAGCTTTAAGTGCGGCACATGCAGTTGGTGATGATGCAATTCAGGCCAAAATTCAAGGACATATTGTTCCGGAATCCTTTACACACGGAACTTCTGCACAACGAAAAGCTTGGTTTATGAAAGGCTATAAATCCGGAGATATCACTCAAGGAGATACTTTTGCAGAAATAAGATAATTGAAAAATCAATTAGAATTTAAAAATCGGGATGTATTCCCGATTTTTTTTTTATCCAGTTTAAACAAATTCAACCAATCAAAAGCACATCGGAAAAATTAACAGTACCTTCGCGCCAAATTAAAGAAGTAAACTAAATAAATGTGTTTGCTTCATAAACACAATTTATGTCATTTAACTCATTAGGCTTATCTGATGCTTTACTTAAAGCCATCAGCAAAAAAGGATATACAACTCCTTCACCAATACAACAAAAAGCAATTCCCCCAATATTAGAAGGCAAAGATGTTTTAGCATCCGCGCAAACTGGAACAGGAAAAACGGCCGGTTTCACGTTACCCATATTGCAAATCTTATCGCAGGGTCAGCATTTAAGACAAAGACCCATTCGTGCTTTAATATTAACTCCAACCAGAGAATTAGCAGCACAAATATTGGCCAATATCAAAGAATACAGTGAATTTTTAGACATAAAAAGCACCGTTATTTTTGGAGGTGTAAACCAGAATCCACAAGTTACCCAACTGCGTCAGGGTGTCGATATTTTAGTCGCCACACCAGGTCGGTTAATCGATTTGCAAAACCAAGGTTTAATATCGCTTGCCAAAGTTGAAATTTTAGTTTTAGATGAAGCAGACCGCATGCTGGACATGGGCTTTGTGCGAGACATTGAGCGTATTATAAAAGTATTACCTGTAAAAAGGCAAAACCTGATGTTTTCGGCAACCTTCTCAAAAGACATCAAGAAATTGGCAATGGGCATTTTGCACAATCCCGTTCATGTAGAGGCTACCCCGGAAAACACAACCGTGGATGCTATTACTCAAATAGTTTATCCTGTTGCAAAAGAGAAAAAAACCGAATTAATAATTAAATTGATTACAGAAGGGAACTGGAAACAAATTTTGGTTTTTACCCGCACCAAACAAGGCGCCAATAAGCTGACGGAAAGCATGATTAGTGCCGGAATCAAAGCAGCAGCTATTCACGGAAATAAAGGTCAGGGAGCACGAACCAAAGCCTTGGCAGGTTTCAAAGACGGAAGCCTGACCGCTTTAGTCGCTACGGATATTGCTGCGCGAGGTTTAGATATTCCGTTATTACCACATGTGGTAAATTTTGAATTGCCTAACATTCCTGAAGATTACGTTCACCGAATTGGTCGTACAGGAAGAGCCGGAGCCAATGGAGAAGCTATTTCGTTATTCAGTCCGGACGAAACGGTCTTTTTGCGCGATATAGAAAAATTAGTTGGCTTGAAACTGCCGGTTCAAAATATCAAAGGTTTTGAGCCAGATCCTAACGCTTCAAAAGAACCAATCAAACAAGGACAAGGAAGACAGCAACGCGATTCAACTCCTAAGAAACCAAAAACAGACACTACAAACCGAAGCAGCAATAATAGTTTTGGTCCAAGGCGTCCAAGTCAAAATAATGACAGACGTTCTAATAGATAATTAATTTTTATTCTTTTTTAGGAGCAGAATATTTTCGTTTTTTTAGAACGTATTTCCCGCTATACATTACAAACCTTCTTAGGGCTGAACACCAGCTCTAAGAAGGTTTTTCATTTCTATCGGGGCTATTCAGAGCGTTTTTACTTTCATACTATCGTTTTGTAAATTCATCCCACAAATCTACAATAGCCAGATAATTTGTAAGAAAAAATGAATATATTTGGAATAAAATAATATAATCTTTGTCACTCCTATCTACACTAAATTGGGTGGCTTTATTTGATTTTGTTATACATACAAATTGGCGGCAGCCTTGCAAAACGCACACATATTAATCACTTGCATACAATTTCATAAGATATAAATCATGAAAAAATTTAAAATCATATTAATTTTATTGTTAGCTGTTTCTGTAATTATAGTAGGTTACATCTACTCTCTAACATTCCAACCCGAAGGGCGGATAGATTGGGGGCAAGCTTTATTCTTAAAAATGGTAGGTAACAATGATAAACAAATAGGTTTACTAAAAAAAATGACAGTAAAGCAACGTAGTCATTTTACAGATGCGGTACCTATAAATACTGAAGGTTTAAATATTGATACTCTTAAAATCACAAATGATAGTCTAACTGTTTTTATCTTCAAACCTAAAAATTTACCTAAGAATAGCCCTGTGATCGTCTATTTTCATGGTGGGGCATTTGTTTTACCGTGGACAAATGTATCAGTAACTTATGCCACACTTTTGGCTCACACGTTTAACGCTATTGTAGTTGGTGTTGATTATAGAGTTGCTCCAGAGCACCCCTTTCCGACACCTAACAATGATTGTTATACTACACTACTTTGGACAATAAAAAATATAAGTAAATGGGAAGGAAATCCAAATCAAATAATTGTAGCTGGCGAAAGTGCTGGAGCGACTTTGGCCGCATTAGTAGCAATAAAAGCTAAAAAAGAACATTTAACAAACATTAAATATCAACTTTTAGATTGTCCTGTTAGTTATATTCCTTACAAAACTGATGCTTATATAAAGTTCAAGAATAGATATTTTTTAGAAGAAACTGAAATGCTTTTTGGGGTAGAAAGTTATTTACCAAATATGACTGATTATACAAATCCTTTAGCAATGCCGTACCACGAAAAGAATTTGTCAAATTTAGCCCCAGCTTTTGTGGTAACTTGTGAATTTGATCCTTTAAGAGATACAGGGCGGGATTACGCAAAAAAATTAAGCGAAGCAAAAGTTTCAACAGTTCATAAAGAAATGAAAGGAATGCTTCATTGCATGCCAGGTCCATTTAATGAAAGAGATAGAACTGAATTATATAGTGAAATAGCGAAAGAAATCAATCATAAAAATAAAAATTGAATTACAAATAAATCACCAATAAGAAAGGCAGCAGCCAATAGCTTCACAGCATTAGTCGGGAAATAGACTTTGTAGAAAGTTAGTTTTGTATTTGGGATGATTTGCTTCGCCTGTTCGCTGTCGCTCGGGTGGCGAATCTCAATAATTAGCTTAATTTTGTCTCCCCACTACGCAAAGTCTCCGACTTTGAGTACGTATTTTTCAGTCTCCGGCTGACCTTTAAATTCAAATATTTTAAAAATAAAATCGGTTGAAAACCGAAAGTCACTTCCTCAAAATCGGAGACTTTGTGGAACGTTGTAATTAACATTTAAAATCAAAAATCGTCAATAAAAAATCTGAAATCGGCTCCTCTTTATACTGAAAACTGTTGTTTCCAAATGCAACAATAATTTAAAGCATTACTTTACAAATTAGTATTCTATTTATATGTAGATAATATTTGTTTTTTATAGGAATATGGTATCGCCAGATCTTCATTGGTGTTTGCGACAGCTTCTGTCATGGCGATTTCATACTTATTCAAATCTAGATTAAGAATAATACCTACTCGGCTAAACTCTTCATTAATCTTTGCATTCAAGATCAGTTGTTCATTAGTTATAGGATGATTAAAAATTAATTGATGGGCATGAAGCATCATTCCTTTCAGTTCAAAATTCTCCAACCATAATTTATTTTGTTTGTTACAACCATGTGGACGACTTCCTAAAATAGGATGAAAAATATGTTTAAAATGTTTTCGTAATTGATGCATACGTCCAGTTTCAGGAATCGCTTCTACCAAACAATATCGTGAAGTAGGTTTATTGTTAAATTCTAACTCAATTTCGGTAGTTTGCAATCGATGAAAGTAAGTTATTGCATTTTGTATAATGCCATCATCATTGGTTAAATCATAATCAATCGTTAGATCTTCGGGTGACCAACCACGTAAAATTGCTAAATACTTTTTTTCGACTTCGCGTGTGGCAAAACGATCATTCATAATTTTTAAAATCTCCTTATCCAACGCAAATAACAAGACACCAGATGTTTTGCGATCTAACCGATGAATAGGATAAACATGTTGCCCTCCTATTTGATTTCTCAATTCTTGAATAGCAAACACTTTTGCATCGCGCGCGTAAAACGATTTGTGGACCAATAATCCACTTGGTTTATTAATTGCAATAATATATTCGTCTTGGTAAAGAATTTCTAGCATTTGGCAAAAATAAAAGAGATTCCTATCGAAATCTCTTTTTTGACTTATTTATTTCTATCTTTTTCTTTTTCCCTAACGCGAGCGTATTCCCAATTTTGCAGAGCTTAATCATCTCCAATCAAAAATCGCTAATCAAAAATCTGAAATCTATTTTAGCCCAACCAACCATCACGATCCAAACTTCTGTACTGAATAGCCTCAGCAATATGGCTGGAAACTACTATTGGAGCGGCATCCAAGTCGGCGATTGTGCGTGCTACTTTCAAAATCCTGTCATAGGCTCGCGCAGAAAGATTCAATCGTTCCATGGCAGTTTTCAATAATTGCTTGGAAACATTGTCCAAGGCACAATATTCCCGAATGTGTTTGGTATTCATTTGGGCATTATAATGGATATTTTCCATTTGCTCAAAGCGTTCGGTTTGAATTTCACGAGCCGCAGTCACTCTTTTGCGAATATCAACACTGCTTTCTGCTTTTTGGTCATCCGATAATTTTTCGAAAGGAACTGGCGTTACTTCGATGTGAATATCAATTCGGTCTAATAATGGTCCTGATATTTTACTCAAATACCGTTGCATTTCATGTGGCGAAGAAGTTTGTGGAGAATCCGGATCGTTGAAGAAACCACTAGGGCTCGGATTCATACTCGCCACCAGCATAAACGAGGACGGATATGTAACCGTAAACTTGGCTCTTGAAATGGTCACTTCTCTATCTTCTAATGGTTGACGCATCACTTCCAAAACATCTCTCTTAAATTCCGGCAACTCATCCAGAAACAAAACACCATTATGCGCCATAGAAATTTCGCCAGGCTGTGGATAACTTCCTCCTCCTACAAGTGCCACATTTGAAATGGTATGATGAGGACTTCTAAACGGTCTTTGATTCATTAGACCGACTTCCTTTAATTTTCCTGCCACACTATGAATTTTAGTAGTTTCTAAAGCTTCACGCAACGTCATGGGCGGCAAAATACTGGGTAATCGTTTGGCTAACATTGTTTTTCCTGCTCCCGGCGGGCCAATTAAAATAATATTATGTCCTCCGGCTGCGGCAATTTCCATGCAACGTTTGATGCTTTCTTGTCCTTTCACATCAGAAAAATCAAATTCGGGAAAATCTAAGGTTTTATAAAACTCTGCTCTCGTATCTATTGTTGTTGGTTCCAGAGTGCCTTTTCCTTCCAGGAAATCAATTACTTCCTGCACATTTTCAATTCCATAAACATCCAATCCGGCAACAATTGCGGCTTCTTTCACATTTTGCTTCGGAAGAAAAAAACCTTTAAAACCTTCTTCTTTGGCTTTTATGGCAATTGGCAAAGCACCTCGTATTGGTTGAAGACTTCCATCAAGGGAAAGTTCCCCCATAATAATATATTTATCAACATCTTCCGCATTAATTTGTCCCGAGGCTACCAAAATTCCAATGGCTAAAGTCAAGTCATAGGCAGAACCTTCTTTGCGCAAATCGGCCGGAGCCATATTGATAGTGATTTTTTTGCCGGGCATCGCGTAGCCATTATTTTTGAGCGCTGCCGCAATACGGTAACTACTTTCCTTGATGGCATTGTCTGGCAAGCCAACTAAATGATATCCAATTCCTTTGTCAATATTAACTTCAACAGTAATCGTTGTGGCTTCGACTCCAAAAACTGCACTTCCAAAAACTTTTACTAACATGTGTCCTTATTTAATTCTAAAATTAGAAAAAACTTTTCTTATTATAATTACAAATCCTACAAAACTTCTAATGAAATAATGAATAACAAAAATTTATTCAAAAAATAGTCAAAATTATTTGACATATAGCCCTATACCATTCATTTTTCGCAAAAACCAAATGTTAAAATTAAAAAAATTGACATATACTATTAGCATTTTTCTACTTTTAGAAAATAATTAGAAACCATAATATGAAAAAAATCTTACTCCTACTCTTTTTCAGTTTTTTACTGCCAAAAACCTACGCACAGGAATACTTTCCAAATAATGAAAGTGTTCAAAACAAAACCAGCAATTTTACTGCTTTTACCAATGCAAAAATCTATGTAACACCGACACAAGTTATTGAAAAAGGTACTTTACTGATTCAAAACGGAAAAGTAATTGGTGTTGGAACTAACATTTCAATTCCTAAAAATTGTACGACAATCAATTTAGATGGAAGATCCATTTATCCCTCTTTTATTGACATTTACACCAGTTTTGGAATCGAAAAACCAAAAGCAACTACCGAAAGGAATCCATCATACGATACTAACAGATCCGGTTTTTATTGGAATGAGAGCATTCGTTCCGAGGTAAATGCCTACCAAGCTTTTAAATACGACCAAACTAAAGCGGAAGAATTATTGAAAGCTGGATTTGGTGTAGTGGGAACTCATGTACCTGACGGAATCGCCCGCGGATCAGGAACCTTAATCGCTTTAAACAACTTTGAAAAGAAGAATCAACTGCTTTCCGATAAAGTGACCAATCATTTTGCTTTTACTAAAAGTGTAACCACTAATCAATCCTATCCAAGTTCATTAATGGGAATGATGGCATTATTACGCCAAATGTATTATGATTTAGACTGGTATAAAAAAGGAAATTCAACTACCAAAGATTTGTCGTTAGAAGCCTTAGCGAATAATGAAAAGTTAGTGCAAATATTTGCTTCAGAAGATAAATTAAACAGTTTACGCGCTGCCAAAATAGCAAATGAATTTGGCTTAAATTATGTTTTAAAAGGAAACGGAAATGAATTTGAACGCATTGAGGAAATCAAAAAGACGAATTCGAAATTTATTATTCCTGTCAATTTCCCGGAAGCGTATGATGTTTCAGACCCAAACCAAGCGAACCAAATGGAATTGAAAGACTTGCGTTTTTGGAACCAAGCACCGACGAACCTTAAAGTTTTAGCTGACAATGGAGTTATTTTCGCCTTGACAACAGACAAGTTAAAGAAGATGGAAGATTTCAGACCAAATCTTTTAAGAGCCATCAAATATGGTTTTGATAAAACGAAAGCATTAGAAGCATTGACAACAATTCCTGCTGCTCTTTTAGGAAAAAGTAACGAAATGGGAACTTTGAAAACAGGAAGTTTGGCGAATTTTGTGATTACATCCGGAGAAATTTTCGAAGAAAAAACGGTGTTATACGAAAACTGGGTTCAAGGAAACAAATTTGTTGTCAATGACATTGCAACGAAGGACATTCGTGGAAATTATGATTTAACCATAAACGCTGAAAGATACAAATGGAAGATTGATGGCGAAATTACTGCACCAAAATCAGAAATCACAACGGTTGACGCAAAAAAAATCAAGTCAAAACTTACAATGACCAATAATTGGATTTCTACAGTTATTAAACCCAATGATTCAACAAAAACCAGTTTCACAAGATTAATTGGATATATTGAGGACACCCAAAATCTTTCTGGAAAAGCGGTTTTATTCAATGGAAATGAAGTGAAATGGTCGGCGGTAAAAACCTCCCCATTTATAAAAGCGATTGATTCCTCCAAAATTGAGAAGAACAATATGATTATCCCAACAACATTTCCTAATGTTGCTTTTGGAAATCTAAAGAAACCTGTAGCAGAAACAATACTTTTTAAAAATGCTACCGTTTGGACCAATGAAAAAGATGGTATTTTAGAAGAAACAGATGTATTGGTCAAAAACGGAAAAATAGCCTCCATCGGAAAAAATATTTCTGATGCATCCGCTACAGTCGTTGATGCCAAAGGAAAACATTTAACCAGTGGAATTATTGATGAACATTCACATATTGCCATTTCTAATGGTGTGAATGAAGGTGGACACAACTCCAGCGCCGAGGTCACGATTCAAGATGTAGTGAATTCAGAAGACATAAATATATACCGAGATTTAGCCGGTGGGGTTACGACATCACAATTATTGCACGGTTCAGCCAATCCAATTGGGGGACGTTCAGCGATTGTAAAATGGAAATGGGGAGCACCTGCAGATGAAATGCTGTACAAAGACCAACCAGGATTTATTAAATTTGCTTTGGGAGAAAATGTAAAACAAGCCAATTGGGGTAACGTAAATCCTACTCGTTTTCCGCAAACTAGAATGGGTGTTGAGCAAGTTTTTACAGACTATTTTCAACGTGCTAAAGAATATGACTTAGCTTGGAAAAACTACAATTCTACTGGTAAAAAAGGAAAAGGGAAAGCGCCAAGAGTTGATTTAGAACTTCAAACATTAGCCGAAATCTTAAACAAAAAACGTTTCATCTCTTGTCATTCTTATGTACAATCTGAAATTTTGATGTTGATGAATGTAGCCGAAAAATTCGATTTTAGAGTCAATACCTACACCCACATTCTTGAAGGCTATAAAGTCGCCGACAAAATGAAAGAACATGGTGTTGGAGCCTCTACTTTTTCGGATTGGTGGGCTTATAAATTTGAAGTAAATGATGCTATTCCTTTCAACGGACCTATCATGCATAATGCCGGAATTGTAGTAGCCTACAACTCTGATGATGCTGAAATGTCCCGAAGATTGAATCAGGAAGCAGCAAAAGCAGTAAAATATGGGAATATTTCTGAAGAAGATGCTTGGAAATTTGTTACTCTGAATCCTGCTAAACTATTGCATATTGATGACAAAGTAGGAAGTATCAAAGTGGGTAAAGATGCCGATATTGTATTGTGGAACACCAATCCATTATCAATTTATTCCAAAGCTGAGAAAACCTTAATTGAAGGTATAGTATATTACGATGCTCAAAAAGATGAAGCGCAAAGAGTAGCAATTGCTAAAGAAAGAAGTGAGCTAATAGGTCAGTTATTGCAAGAAAAAAATAAAGGCATGACCACGCAAGAACCTAAAAAAACGGAGAAGAAAGAATATCATTGTGATACTTTAGAAGAATAATACAATGCATTTAAATTTCAACAATCGTGCTTTTATGATAAAGCAAAGCACTTCTAAAAAATCTATAACTATGATTAGTAAAAAAATATATCTTTTAATATTGGCATTTAGTATATCAATACTTACACAGGCACAACAAACACCTGCCGCGAAACAATCAAAATCTATTTTGATTCTCAATGCTACAGCACACCTTGGTAATGGCGAAATAATTGAGAACAGTGCCATCGGATTTGTGGACGGGAAAATTACTTTGGTTGCAGATGCCACAGTAATCCGATTAGCCGCCGGTGCATACGATGTAACAATTGATGCAAGCGGAAAACACGTTTATCCAGGATTTATAGCTCCCAATTCTACACTAGGTTTAGTTGAAATTGATGCTGTAAAATCTTCTGATGATGAAGATGAAATTGGCGCTATGAAGCCTCACGTAAGAAGTATTGTTGCTTACACAGCCGATTCAAAAGTAATAGAAACTGTAAGACCGAACGGTATTTTGATGGCTCAAATCACGCCCAGAGGCGGAGTTATATCTGGTTCTTCCTCAATTGTTCAACTGGATGCCTGGCACTGGAAAGATGCGCTTATAAAAGAAAATGATGGCATTCACATCAACTTCCCTACTACGTTCAAACGTGGCGGTACCAGATTTGAACCGGGAAACATCGAGGCCAATAAGGATTATTCAAAACAAATTTTAGAATTATCCTCTTTTTTATCTAATGCAAAAGCGTATTTAGGCGAAAGTTCGAAAGAGCGAAATTTAGTTTTAGAATCTACAAAAGGTTTGTACGACGGAAGCCAAACGCTATTTATTCATGCCAATGAAGAAAAACAAATCATCGATGCGGTGCAATTTGCCAAAGAAAGTGGCATTAAAAAAATGGTGATTGTTGGCGGATATGAAGCCTACAAAACAGCTGAATTATTACAAAAAAATAATATTGGCGTGCTGCTTAGACGAGTGCATGAAATGCCTGAAAATGACGATCATGATATTGATTTACCATACAAAAATGCTAAATTACTAACAGATAAAGGAGTTCTTGTAGGTTTAGAAAACAGCGGTGCCCATGAAAGAATGAATACCAGAAATCTACCATTTTTAGCTGGAACATGCGCTGCGTACGGACTAAACAAAGAGCAAGCGTTGCAATTAATAACATCAAATACTGCTAAAATATTAGGAATTGATGCGCAATGTGGTACCTTAGAGCAAGGAAAAGACGCTACACTATTTGTTTCTGAAGGTGATGCTTTGGATATGAGAACAAATAAATTGACCAACGCTTTTATCCAAGGCAGGATGATCAGTCTGGAAACGCATCAAACAAAGCTGAACGATCGCTATAAAACAAAATACAATCAAAAATAAAGTAATACAATGGGACTATTTAATGCCATTTTAGGCAATGCATCAGAAGTGAATATTGAAAATATTTCTAATGAATTTGAGCCAATCTTAATTGATGGCGAGATAATTGAAAAAGCGTATAAACTTATTCGCGATATGTTTATTTTCACCAATAAAAGACTGATTTTGGTCGAAAAACAATTGGTTGGAAGCAAAGTTGATTACATGTCAATTCCGTATTCAAGTATTAAGAAATTCTCTAAAGAAAGCGCCGGAATATTGGATTTAGATGCCGAATTAAAAATTTGGTTGAATAACGACAACAATCCAATTATCAAACAATTTGGAAAGGGCGGAAACAACATTAATGAAGTATACAAAATTTTAAGTATGCATACTTTGAAATAGAAACAATATTGAAGAAATCCTAAAGATGACACTAATTGAAATTCAGTTAGTGTCATTTTTCTTTTACCGAATTCTATTTACAGTTAAAAAAATTAAAATAAAGTAAGATCAGAGAATTAAATATTATAAGAATACCCACTTTAACAGTTAAGATAAGATTTCTCTTTGAGCTTACTTTGACAAATTCTAATTTTTCGCTTAAAATTACACTATACCTATAATAAAAAGGGGTACACATTGTTTAAATCATAAAAATAAAACATTCAACAGCTTTTTTTAAGGGGGTTAATGATGATTTTTATATTTTTATTGAAATTTAAAACTAAAAACAATGAGGAAAATTATTTTAGGTGTACTATTAATCACAATCTTGGTATTAACCTTTTTTTCAAATTATTTTCTAATAGATAACCCTGCTCCGACAGAAGCTGTAAAATTTGATACTGGCGATACCGCTTGGATGATTGTTGCGACAGCACTTGTATTCATTATGACTCCTGGTTTAGGTTTCTTTTATGGTGGAATGGTGGGTAAAAAAAATGTTATCAGTACCATGCTTCAAAGTTTTATGGCAATGATAATTGTAACCGTTTTATGGATTGTTATCGCTTTTGGATTATCGTTTGGCCCATCAATTGGTGGTATCATAGGAAATCCTATCCCAAATTTATTTTTCCAAGGTGTAGGAACCAACACATCATGGAGTTTGGCTCCAACAATCCCTTTTATGTTGTTTGCTTTATTTCAGGCGAAATTTGCCATAATCACGCCAGCATTAATTACAGGCGCATTTGCAGAAAGAATTCGTTTTTGGGCGTACTTATTATTTATGGTTTTATTCATATTACTTGTTTATACGCCATTGGCACACATGACCTGGCATCCAGATGGTATTTTCTTTAAAATGGGAGTTTTAGATTTCGCCGGTGGAACAGTTGTTCACATGAGTGCTGGATGGGCTGCTTTAGCCGGAGCCATTTTCTTAGGAAAAAGAAAAGTACAAAAAGTAAATCCTGCTCGTATCACTTATGTATTATTAGGAACTGGTTTATTATGGTTTGGATGGTTTGGTTTCAATGCGGGATCAGCTTTAGGTTCAAACGGTCTGGCAGTTCAAGCTCTTGGTACGACTACTGTTGCAGCTGCGGCTGCGGGAATGTCTTGGGTATTTCTTGATAAAATTCTTGGTCACAAACTTTCCGCAATGGGAGCTTGTATCGGTGTTGTAGTAGGTTTAGTCGCCATAACTCCTGCGGCAGGATTTGTAAGCATTCCACACGGTATGTTCATCGGAGCCTTTGCCAGTATAGTGAGTAATTTAGTGGTTAGGAGTTTCCATAAAGGGAAAATTGATGATGCTTTAGACGTTTTCGCCTGTCATGGTGTCGGTGGAATGGTTGGAATGCTTTTAACTGGAGTATTTGCTTCAAAATCAATCAACTCTGTTGTTGGTGATAACCAAGGACTGATTTTTGGCGATGCTACATTATTCTTGAACCAGTTAACTGCTTTAGCAGCCGTTTCCATATTTGCTTTTACAGCTTCTTATTTCCTTTTCTTTATTGTAAATAAAATTACTCCGCTTCGTGTAAGTGAAGAAAAAGAAGAGTTAGGCTTAGATATTTCTCAACATGGTGAGTTTTTGTAAATCATTACAAAATTAATAAACTCTCTAAAATTCAGAGCGTTTATTTTTGCTCTATAACTGTCCTAAAAACTTATAATTTATAAAATAAGACCCATTCTTTCAACAATGAACTAACAGCATTAAATCTAATTTATCAAATATTAATTTTAGCCAACATACTTTTAAAACAAAATCCCAATCTTAAGATAAAGATTGGGATTTTATTTTAAAATATAGTCTAAGGCTTTCTTATTACTTAACCCGATTATCTATTTTAAGATAGTAAACTCAACTTTTGAATCATTATAAATTCTGTGGGTTTGTTTTTGAAAATCTGCTGATTTAGCATAAAAAATATTATCAACAAACGTTTGCGGATTCAAATCAATAAATGGAAACCACGTACTCTGAACCTGAATCTGGATTTTATGTCCTTTTTTGAAAGTATGAAAAACATCCTGTAATTTAATGTTAACTGCCGTTTTTTCATTGGCTACAAAAGGTTCTGGTTTTGAAAAACTGTTTCTAAAACGCCCTCTCATCACTTCACTGCGCACCATCATGTGATAATTACTCATTTTTAAATAAGGAGCCACTTCTTTTGTCTCCGGTTCATCATTCGGGAAAACGTCAATCACCTTAACAATCCAATCCGCATCAGTTCCAGTGGTTGACACTTGTAATTTTGCCAATATTTCTCCGGCTAATGTAGTATCGTCGTTCAATATTTCTGTTTCAAAAACAATTACATCGGGGCGTCTGGCAGCAAAACGCTGATCATCTGTCATGTATTTCCTTGGCGTTAGCCCTGCTTGTTTGATATCTTCAGAATAAGGAACCGGTTTTTTAGGATCACTGATGAATTCTTCAAAAGAAATATTTTTCTTCGCCATTTTTGTCAATTGACTTCCTTGCAAAAAGAAATCTTGTTTTTCAGTATTTTGAGGAGGCCAAGTTTCATACGTTTTCCATTCTTTTCTTCCAGTGTCAAAAACATATGCTTCCGGTAATTTATTTTCACCTTTACCGTCGTTTTTTAAGAAATGACGGAAGAAATTAGCTTCTATATTTTTTTGATAATAACCGGAAATACTGTCTCCAAAATTAATATTACCAATCACTTGTTTTGCAGAATTTCTAGCCCAATCACCGTGACTCCATGGTCCCATTACGATCGTGTTGTAGTTTTTGCTGCTCTTTTCTATTGTACTATAGGTATTTAAAGGACCGTATAAATCTTCGGCATCAAACCAACCTCCGACTGTCATTACAGCTGGTTTAATGTTTTTTAAATGTTGTAAGATGCCACGCTTTTGCCAAAAATCA
Organism: Flavobacterium sp. DSP2-3-1; assembly: GCF_049896865.1. Taxonomy (NCBI): domain Bacteria; kingdom Pseudomonadati; phylum Bacteroidota; class Flavobacteriia; order Flavobacteriales; family Flavobacteriaceae; genus Flavobacterium; species Flavobacterium sp. DSP2-3-1. Next base: position 358,393 of record NZ_JAFCVD010000003.1, read on the forward strand.
TCATAACTGGAATGGTCTTTCAGTTGTTGCCAAAATTCATCTTCTTTACCGTAATATTTGTCTAAATTAGATAGAGGTCCAGCATCAAGGAAAAACTGGTAGTCATCATTTGTGCCCGTATTCGCAAATTTATACCAAGGCTCAACGGTACGCTTTGTTTTTTGCGGACCAAATAATGGAGTTACTTTCCAATAGCTCAACAAATAAGCACCATTGTGATGAAAATCATCAAAAAAGAAATCAGCAATACACGCTTGAGGCGAAACTGCTTTCAAAGCCGGATGATTACTCAACAAAGAATATGTTGCGTAAAATCCAGGATAAGAAATCCCCCAAGTACCCACATTGCCGTTGTTATTAGCCACATTTTTAACTAACCAATCAATCGTATCATACGTATCTGAAGCTTCATCGGTATCTTTCTTTCCTTTTTTATTTGGAATAAAACCACGCATATTATCGTACAAACCATCACTCATAAATCGACCGCGGACATCTTGATAGACTACAATATACCCGTCCTTCATCATGGTTTCACTTGGAGAAATACTTTTTTTGAACTGATTTTCTCCATAAGGCCCTGAATTATAGGGCGTTCTTTGCATTATAATAGGATATTTTTTGGAAATGTCTTTTGGAGTGTAGATCGATGTAAATAATTCTGCTCCGTCACGCATTTTGATATGCACTTCTTTTTTAGTGTAATTTTCAGACACATAATTCACTTTATTATCTTGTGCAAATAACACCGCACCAATAAATAAAAGAGAAATACTTAGTAGTTTTTTCATAAATTTTATAAGTTAAAATAGTTTTTAAAGATAAAAAATCTTACCAAATAAAACCAACATAAATTTAAATTTATGATTTTTAAAAGCAATATTTCGAATGCCTTTAAAATATATAAAAACAAAAAAAAGGCCTATTTGGCCTTTTTAAATGAATCAATTCCTTCTCTCAACCAGCCTTTATAGGCGTTAATGTCTGAGTTGTAACTTTCTGGTTTATCAGATAACATGTTTTCTTCAGTATCCAAAACAATGTAATACGGTTGCGCATTGGCTTTGTATCTTGTAATTTGAAAATCACTCCATTTATTCCCCACACTTACAATTTCTTTACCGGTTTCTTTAGACACATATTGCTCGCTTTTTGGTAATTCTCTTTTATCATCGACATATAAAGAGATCAGCACCACTTCATCTTGTAATATTTTTAAAATCGCAGGATCAGACCAAACATAATCTTCCATTTTTCTACAATTCACACAAGCATATCCTGTGAAATCAAGTAAAATTGGTTTATTTATTGATTTGGCATAAGCCAATCCTTTTTCATAATCTTCAAAGGCTATAAGATCATGTGGTCCTAAATGTGCGCCGTTCGGCAAAATTACAGCTGATGCATTAGTACCACCTTTAGAGTTTCCCACTCCGTATGGACTTTCACTATAGGTCATTGGCGGCGGGAAACCAGAAATTAATTTTAAAGGTGCTCCCCAAATTCCTGGAATTAAATAGATGGTAAAGGCCAAAACTACTAATCCAAAAGACAATCTTCCCACCGAAATATGATTCATCGGGCTATCATGCGGAAGCGTAATTTTTCCGAATAAATAAAATGCCAATGTTCCAAAAATAGCAATCCAAATCGCTAAGAAAACTTCTCTTTCCAAGAAATGCAACTGCAGTACCAAATCCGCATTCGATAAAAATTTGAATGCCAAAGCCAATTCTAAAAATCCTAAAACTACTTTAACTGTATTTAACCAACCACCGGATTTTGGTAATGAATTTAACCAACCCGGGAACATCGCAAACAACATAAAAGGTAAAGCTAAGGCCAATGAAAATCCGAACATTCCAATAATTGGTGCAATTCCGCCTTTGGAAGCAGCTTCGACTAAAAGAGTTCCTACGATTGGCCCGGTACATGAAAAAGATACAATCGCTAATGCCAAGGCCATGAATAAAATTCCAATTATTCCGCCTCTATCGGCTTGATTATCTACTTTATTAGCCCATGAATTAGGCAACATAATTTCAAAAGCGCCCAAAAACGACGCAGCAAATGTGACCAATAAAATAAAAAATATAATATTAAACCAAACATTTGTCGACAATGCATTTAATGCGTCGGCACCAAAAATCCAAGTCACTAAGAAGCCTAAAACTACATAAATGAATATAATGGCAATTCCATAAATAATGGCGTTCCTAATTCCTTTTGCTTTTGTTTTACTTTGTTTCGTAAAAAAACTTACTGTCATAGGAATCATCGGGAAGACACAAGGAGTAAGCAAAGCGGCAAATCCAGAAAGAAAAGCAATGAAGAAAATAGACCATAATCCTCTTTGTTTTGAAGGTTTACTATTTAAAACAGGAACGATTTCAGGAGTGACAGTTTCTGCTTTATTTACATCGGTATTTAAAACTGCAGTATCAACTTTAGCCGAATCTATAGGAGTTAAATCAGTTGCTAACGTAGCTATTTCTGCTGTTTTTGAAGCCGCAGGAATTGCAAACGTAAAATTCTTCTCGATATTGATGCACGCTTCTTTACAAACCTGATAATTAAAGTTGACTTCAATTTTAGTGATTTTTGGATTTATAATCGAAATCTCCTGCTGAATTTGAGCTTTTTTCTCAAAATAGGTTTCGTTTACTTCAAAAATATCATTGAAAGCAGTTGTGGTTTTGCTTTCTTTGGCTTTGCCCACTAAATTAAAATTTCCTTTTTGATTTTTGAAACTAATTTCCAAAGGCAAAGAGCCGCCTTCAGCCGTAAATTGGGAATACAGATGCCAATCTTTTTCTATAATAGCATCAAAAGTTAGGATGTAATTAGTATCTGATTTTTTTTCTATTTTGGTCGTCCATTTTGCAGGATCAAGAATTTGAGCGTCACCATTGGCAAAAGCCAAAAAAGCAATAAGTATAAATAGTAGTTTCTTCATCATTCTAATTGTATTTTAAGTATATTTTTTGTTGTGTCATCTATTCTAAAACGTTCATCCTGACGCAGGCCAATTATCCAAACAATTTCATTATCCGAACTCAAAAGCCACGAGTTTTCTTTTTCTATCAACGATAATTTTTCATCTTTAAAAAGCTTACTCACTTTCTTCGATTTACCATTCATACCAAAAGGTTTAAAGCTATCGCCCTCGTTCCAATGACGTAAGACTAGCGGAAATTGCAATTTATCAACATCCACAAAGATAGCTTTATTAGAAACGTTACTAATGTCAGCTACTTTACAAAATGAAAGATTTAAGGGAATATTAACTTCTTTTTGATCTTCAGCAATAAAATATTCCTCCCTTTCATTTACGAAATTTATTGGGCTTAAGATTAAAGAATCTCTGTCTTTCAATAATCGGAATTCAGGAGAATACACGTATTTTCCCGATTGGCTTTCGACCAAATCATAAATATCATCCCATGCCGAAAATTCAAATTCTTTCAGCCATTGATATAAATATGATTTGTAATTGGGTAATTTTTTTAATTTTATTAAATCAAAATAAATAGTATCCTCCTCTTGCTTTGCAACTTGCTGATAAATCATGATGGAAGCATCTTCAACCATAACTTGTGCTTCCTGCAAATATGCTTGTGTTTTGTGAAACGAAGAAAGGAGATTTGGATTTAATTCTTTTAACATCGGGACCAAATGATGACGAATTTTATTTCGAAAGTATTTATCCGATGCATTGCTGCTATCTTCTCGCCACTGAATGTTATTTAATCCGGCATATTCTTCTATTTCGTCTTGGCTAAATGCCAAAAGAGGACGTATCACTTTTTCGTTCTGTTCCGGAATCCCTGTCAAACCTTCTAATCCCGTTCCTCGAACCAGATTGATTAGGAACGTTTCAAAATTATCATCGGCATGATGGGCAGTCAGAATATAATCATATTTTTCAGTTTCTAGTAACTCATAAAACCAGTTGTAGCGTAATTCTCGAGCTGCAACTTGTGTAGAAATTTTATAATCTTCAGCAAAAGCTTTGGTATCAAATTGTGTTATAAATATCGGAATAGCATTTGTAAAGGCATATTCCTTAATGAAATTCTGATCTTCAAAACTTTCCATTCCTCGCAATTGAAAATTGCAATGTGCGATTCCTATTTTATAATCCAATTGCTGAAACAAATGCACCATGACCATACTGTCTTTCCCGCCGCTTGTGGCAAGCAGTATTTTTTTCCCGTTCAAAAACGGGAAATTATGAAGAAGATGGTTTTTGAATTTCTGTAGCATGTTCAAATTTAATTAATTCGTTTTAATTTCACTTAAAACTTCTCGCATAGCTTTTGCTTTTAGCAAACATTCTTCATACTCGTTTTCAGGAATTGATTGCGAAGTGATGGCACTTCCAACCGAAAAAGAAACATATTTTTTTTCTTGATTGTATAAAATACTACGGATAACCACATTAAAATCGAAATCCCCGTTGGGTGTAAAATAGCCCACAGCTCCACTGTACAGACCTCGTTTTGTTTCTTCCAGTTGTTCAATGATTTTCATCACTGAAATCTTTGGCGCTCCAGTCATGCTTCCCATTGGAAAAGTTGTTTTCAAAATATCAATTACGGAATATTTCGAATCTAATTTAGAGGTAACCGTTGATATCATCTGATGAACTTGCAAAAAAGAGTAAATCTTGCACAACTCCTCTACTTCCACTGATCCTTTTTGTGCCGTTCGCGACAAATCATTGCGGACTAAATCCGTAATCATAATATTTTCGGCTCGTTCTTTTGAGTCAAATGCCAATTGCCTTTTTGATTGCTCATCTTTACTTTCATCCAAAAATCGTTTTGCGGTTCCTTTAATTGGTTGCGAAATAATGAACTCTCCTTCTTTCCTTAAATAACGCTCCGGTGTCGCCGAGAGTAAAAAATTAATATTATTTTTAAAAAAAACAGCAAATGGAGGCTGAGAAATTTCGTTAAGTTTTATAAATTTTTCAATTGGATCTATAGTTGCATTTTCGGCAAAAAATTCCATACAAAAATTAGCTTCATAAATATTGCCTTGATGAATGTGTTCCAATACTTTTGAAACTTTCTCAATATAAATTTCCTTCGGAATTCGTTGCTGAATTTTTATTGCCGATTCCTGATTATTAAACACTAAACGCTGAACACTGATTTCTTGAAAGTCTTCCTCCTCTTCATCATCACACATCTTGAGATATTGAATTTCCAACTGATTTCCTTTCAATAAAAACAACTTCTTAGGCTGAAAGAAATACAAATCCGGAAAATTCAACGCGTCATAATTCTTAGATTGTAATTGCTCAATATCATTTTTTAAATCATACGATAAATAACCAAAAAGCCAGTCTTTAGTGCTTTGCTGGTATTGTTTTAAATCCTCAAAGGCATTATGATAATCGGTCTTTATTGAAGTAAATGCGTCAACGGCAAGAACACAATCATAACTGGAATAATTGTGTGTATAATCATTACTGTCCAAATAAATAATTTCTCGAAACTGTTGAGACCAAAATAAAAGTTGTTGTTTGAACAATTTTGGATCGGAAATAGACTTGTAAATTGAAGTTCTCAAAAAGTATTGGTGTTTAAAATTCAAAATTACAACAAAAAATAAACCTTCAATAACCGATTTTATTAAAATTAGCTTATTTTTTTGTAATTTTAATAGTGTAGGATCAATTTCGGATTATTTTAATCTTTTAATCATTCCCATAATGGCTTCAAAAATTTTCCTGAATTTAGTTGTTAAAGAAGTGAAAAAAATCAATTTATTTTTTTTCTAAACTTAGATTTTCTTGCAATCCTTGATTTTCTGATGAGCATGCTGCCTGCAAGATTACAGTCAAAAATATTTTTGCTATCCAAGTTACTGAGCGATGTGGTATAAAATTTATTTAAAAAGAAATTTTCCAGGCCCATATAAGAGCACTACTATTAGTGGCCATAAATGTTGATTGTAGAGAAAAAGTTAATGTAATGGTCAAAAATACCCTTGATGACAGTGGTTCGATCGATATAGAGCCATAAAATCATATATGAATGTACGGATACAGTTTTGCCGATTTAAATGGACCTCAATGGGAAATTATATACAGGAATGACAATGATCTTCCAAAATAATAACTATCTAATTTGTAACCTCTAACACAATATATTATGAAAATTGCAATTATTATTATCCGAACTTTAATTGGACTTATATTACTTTATGCGTCCATTAGCTTTTTTCTAAAATTAGCACCAGAACCCGAAGTTACCGGCAATTTCAAAGCTTTCAACATAGGTTTAGTCGCCTCTACTTACATCTTGCCATTAGCAAAATCAATAGAACTACTTTGCGGACTATCCTTTATTGTGGGACGGTATGTTACGTTAGCCAATATCTTAATCTTACCCATAACCTTGAACATTTTATTTATTAATTTTTTCTTGTCCCCTGAAGGAATTCCTGTTGCCGTATTCTTATTTTTAGGAAATCTGTTTTTAATTTACACCCATTGGGATAATTATAAAGGTTTATTTGTAGCAAAAGGTTAAATGAGTACACCTCACAAAAAACAAAAACCCGCTCAATTGAACGGGTTTCACTATTTTTAAATAAAATTATTTAACTATTTATACATGCAAAGCTCTATTGTCAGTAGCCGCTAACGCCGCTTCTTTAATCGCTTCCGCAAATGTTGGATGCGCATGAGACATTCTCGAAATATCTTCAGCAGATGCTTTAAATTCCATTGCTGTAACTGCTTCAGCAATTAAATCCGCACATCGAGCTCCAATCATATGAACTCCTAAAACTTCATCCGTTTTTGCATCAGCAAGAATTTTCACAAATCCGTCTAAATCTCCACCTGCTCTTGCACGACCTAACGCTTTAAAAGGGAAACTTCCTGATTTGAACTCAACACCAGCCGCTTTCAATTGTTCCTCCGTTTGACCTACAGCAGCCACTTCTGGCCAAGTATAAACGACACCCGGAATCAAGTTATAATCAATATGTGGTTTTTGACCCGCTAATATTTCAGCAACCATTGCTCCTTCTTCTTCTGCTTTGTGCGCTAACATTGCTCCACGGACTACATCGCCAATGGCATAAATATTAGGAACTGAAGTTTGTAAATGATCGTTTACTTCTACCATTCCCCTATCCGAGATTTTTACTCCAGCTTTTTCAGCATTTAAACCGTCAGTGTATGGACGACGTCCCACAGAAACTAATGAATAATCCCCTTCTAGAGTAATTGTTTCTCCTTTTGCATTTTCGGCTTGAATAACAACACCTTCGCCATTTCTTTCTACTGATTTCACTTTGTGTGAAACGTAAAATTTCATGCCTTGTTTTTTTAATACTTTAGTCAATTCTTTAGACAATGACGCATCCATTCCAGGAATGATTCTGTCTAAATATTCTACTACAGAAACTTGCGCTCCCAATCGTAAATACACTTGACCTAATTCAATTCCGATAACTCCACCACCAATAATCACCAAATGTTTTGGCACTTCTTTCAGTTTTAAAGCTTCGGTAGAAGTGATGATTCTTTCTTTATCAATTTTAATAAATGGTAAAGAAGATGGTTTTGAACCTGTAGCGATAATGATATTTTTAGCTTCAATCGTTTCAGAAGTTCCATCCGCTTTTGCAACAGCAACATGTGTAGCATCAACAAATGAACCCAACCCTTCAAGAACTGTTATTTTATTTTTGTCCATTAAAAATTTCACACCACCTGAAGTTTGATCTACAACAGCTTGTTTGCGGGCAATCATTTTTTCAAGATTCACTTTTACTTCTCCGGAAACTTCAATTCCGTGCTCTGCAAAATGAGCAATTTCACTGTAATGGTGAGAGGAAGCAAGTAATGCTTTTGATGGAATACAACCTACATTAAGGCAAGTTCCTCCAAGAGTTGAATATTTTTCTATAATTGCTGTTTTGAAACCCAGTTGTGCACAACGAATTGCTGATACATATCCGCCTGGTCCAGAACCTATAATGACTACGTCAAATGAACTCATAGTATATTTTTTTTATTATGTTTTGTAAAATGTTCCACAAAATTAAGGAATTAAGTTTTGTTTAAAGTTTAATTCATAAGGTTTTTTATTATGAATTTTTAGCAATTAGTATTTACTAAACGTTAAATATTTATGTAAATGGACCTATCTACTAAATATCAACAACGGTCGTGCTTTTTACTTCACTAATCATAAATGTGCTGTGTGTGCTTCCTATATGTTGTAATGTAGTGAGTTTTGTAACCAAAAATTCCCGGTAGGCTTCCATATCTTTTACGACTATTTTTAGTATATAATCGTAATCTCCACTCACATGGTGACATTCAATCACTTCCCTGAGTTGTATCACTTCGCTTTCAAACTTAGCGATAAACTCTTTAATGTGCTGTAATAATTTAATGTGACAAAAAACCACAAACCCTTTTCCTACTTTCGAACGATTAACTAACACAACATATTTATCGATAATTCCTTCTCTTTCTAATTTTTTTATGCGTTCGTAAACGGCAGTAACTGAAAGATTGAGTTTTAAGGAAAGTTCTTTGGTTGTTTTCTTACTGTCTGTCTGTAATAAAAAAAGCAGTTTTTTATCTACTGAATCTAATATCATTTTTTGTTAAAATTGAATTGAAATAAAATCTATATAAACACTATTTAAGAAGCTAATTTAGAAAATTAATTTACATTAATCATATTTTGCAGTTTTAAAATCCAATATTTAATGATATGATTGATAATTAATCTATAATGATTTTATTTTGAAATAGATTTCTCGATGTACACCAGATTTCTAGCCCAGATAGCAGTAAAAATCCTTTTCTTTTTTTGTTTAAAAAAGAAAAGATTGAAACGAATAGCTGGAAATAGCTCCTAAATAAACGATTAAATATAAATTATGAAAAATTTCAAGCCAGCAGACAACATTCAGGATTTACAGCACTTTGGTGAATTTGGTGGTGTAAATCCCTCTATTTCTGACTCCTCAACCTATACTTTCTTATCGGCAAAAACGATGTTTGATACTTTTGAAGGCAATATGGAAGGCTGTTATTTGTATTCTCGACATTCCTCACCGAGCAATTTATACTTAGACAAAGCATTGGCAGCAATGGAAGGAACAGAATCAGCTAATGTTTCGGCTTCGGGAATGGGAGCAATTACGCCTACTCTATTGCAATTGTGTGGAACGGGCGATCACATCGTTTCGAGCAGAACTATTTATGGTGGAACCTATGCTTTTTTAAAGAATTTCACTCCAAGATTAGGTATCAAAACTACATTTGTCGATATCACAAAACTAGATGTAGTTGAATCCGCAATTACACAAGAAACTAAAGTTTTGTACTGCGAGACGGTGAGCAATCCTTTGCTGGAAGTCGCTGACATTGCTGGTTTAGCAAAAATAGCCAAAAGACATAATTTGAAGTTAGTTGTGGATAATACATTTTCGCCATTATCCGTTTCTCCAGCCAAATTAGGTGCAGACATTGTCATTCACAGTTTAACAAAATACATCAACGGAAGCAGTGATACTGTAGCTGGTGTTACCTGTGCGTCACAGGAATTTATTGACAGTTTAAAAAACGTGAATAGTGGCGCCAGTATGTTACTGGGTCCCACAATGGATAGTTTGCGTTCGGCCAGTGTGATGAAAAACTTGCGTACCTTACATATCAGAATGAAACAGCACAGTCATAATGCGCTATATCTCGCAGAACGTTTTGAAAAAGAGGGACTAAAAACGGTTTATCCGGGATTAAAAAGTCACCCTAGTCATGAATTGTATGCAACGATGATTGATCCGGAATATGGTTTCGGCGGCATGATGACATTGGATGTTGGAACTTTAGAAAAAGCCAATGCATTAATGGAATTGATGCAAGAAAAAAACTTGGGTTACCTCGCTGTAAGTTTAGGATTTTACAAAACCTTATTCAGTGCGCCGGGAACTTCAACTTCTAGTGAAATACCTATCGAAGAACAAATGGAAATGGGGTTGACTGATGGTTTAATTCGATTTTCTATAGGATTAGATAATGACATTGAAAGAACATATCAAATGATGAAGCAATGCATGATAGAACTAAATGTTCTTACATCCGAATACGTTTCAACAGTATAGTTGATTTTTCTACAATTTGTATAAGCAGCAAATATTTTGCTGCTTTCTTTTACCAATTTTTATTGCAATCAAGGTATAACAAGACAACAAGAATTGTAACCTAAAACTCCTAAATATAGGTTTAATCAACCTAACGTATGCTTAAATTAACTCTAAAGTTTATAAATTTCCGTAATCCGTAATCCGTTAAAATGCAACATTATAGATGTTAAAAACAATTTAAGTGTGTATTTTATTTGACCATCAAATTGTTTTTTATTTGTTACTATGCTTCTATCTCATACTTATTAAACACAAAAAAACCTATTCAAATAAATGAATAGGTTTTTCAAAGAAAGGCGACGACATACTCTCCCACATAACTGCAGTACCATCTGCGCAGGCGGGCTTAACTACTCTGTTCGGGAAGGGAAGAGGTGAGCCCCGCCGCAATAACCACCTTAAGAGGTTATAATTGCTTTGGGCAATCATTGTAATGTTGTTTATACTGCTATAAACATCAATTACATAATATCTTAACATACTGAGATAAAGAAAATAAAAAGTGTTGAGAAAGTTTCTTCCTGCCGATTGCTCGGCAGGAAAAGCGTACATAAGCTTACGGGTTATTAGTACTACTCGACTATGACATTACTGCCTTTACATCTATAGCCTATCAACGTGGTCATCTCCCACGACCCTTAAAAGAAATCTCATCT